>NZ_JBDJMB010000023.1:0-64027 GCF_039673645.1 Stenotrophomonas sp. TWI700
GGGGGCCGCGTGGCGGTGTGCGGCCACGGCCCCCGGGGGCGGGCCGGCGGCGGGCCCCGCCTCCTTTTTTTCCCCCACACCGCACCCGCCCCCCACGTATCGAGACTACTGGCGCCCAACAGCAAGGTCCGCTTTTCCGCACTCCTACCGCGCGCGAGCCCCGTAGCGGCCGGCAGGCTCCTGGGCAAAATCAAGGAGGAGGCCGTCGCCATCAGGCGGCGGCCGGGGGACATTTGCCGAGGGGCCTGCGGGTCGCTGCGGGGCCCTTACGCTCGCGGCAGCCCCAAGCGGAGACGCCACCCGATCCACACCGCGCCTGGACGACCAACCGGCGGGCATTGCGTCACGTGCCCCGGTTTGGGCATCCTCCGGGTATGTCATCTCCCCTTCGTTCGATCCATGTCGTGGCCGGCGTCATCACCGACGCCCGCGGCCGCATCCTGCTCAACCGTCGTACCGAGAACCGCGATATGGCCGGCCTGTGGGAGTTCCCGGGTGGCAAGCGGGAGCCCGGCGAGACCTCCGAGGAGGCGCTGGTGCGGGAGCTGCGCGAGGAGCTGGGGATCGAGGCCGAGGTCGGTGAGTGGATCATGGACGTGCCGCAGATCTATCCGGACAAGCGGCTCCGGCTGGAGGTGCGCCGGATCCAGGGCTGGAAGGGCTCGCCGCGTGGCCGGGAGGGCCAGGCGATCACCTGGGTGGCGCCGGACAAGCTGCACCGGTATTCGATGCCGCCGGCGGACCTGCCGGTGGTCGCGGCGTTGCGGCAGCCGGACCGGTATCTGATCACGCCGGAGCCGGAGGGCGAGGAGGACAGCGTCCACCAGGCCTGGCTGGGGCGCCTGGCGCAGGCCCTGGAGAGCGGAGTGCGCCGGGTACAGCTGCGCACGCCGTCCAGCCCGGCGCGGGTGGCGCTGGCCGAACGCGTGATCCAGCAGCATGGAGCGCGCACCCAGTGGCTGCTGAACCGGGACATCGACCTGGCCGGACGGCTGGGGGTCGGGGTGCATCTGGGCAGTGAGCAGTTGCTGGCGCTGGATGCGCGGCCGCTGCCGGCGGGCCAGCTGGTGGCGGCGTCCTGCCACGATCTGGCGCAGCTGCAGGCGGCGCAGCGGCTGGGCTGTGCTTTCGCGGTGCTGGGACCGGTGCAGGCGACGGCCAGCCATCCGGACGCCACGCCGCTGGGCTGGGAGGCCTTCGAGGCGCTGCGCGAGCAGGTGTCGTTGCCGCTGTATGCGTTGGGCGGAATGGGCCCCGGCGATATCGAGGAGGCGCGCCGCCACGGTGCGCAGGGCATCGCGGCGATCCGGTCGCTGTGGCCGGCTACAGCGTGATCCAGAAGCAGCCGTACTGACGGCGCAGGCCGAACACGGTGCGAGCCGGGGTGGCGGTGTTGCCGAGGGTCTGTTCAATGCGCAGGCCGACCGGGCGGGGACGCGAGGGAGCCTCCACAGGGCCTGCAGCGGCGAGCGCCGGGTCCACCATCACAGGCGCGCTTTCCGGATAGACCGGCGCGATGTCGATCAGCGGGCGCTGCACCACCGATTCCAGCCGCCCGATGATGTGGTTCGCGGTGGCGTTGGAGACGTTGCTCCAGAGGTAGATCGAGGACAGCCGGTTCACGTCCTGGGCGCTGACCGCGTCGCGGATCTGCCCGGTCAGTTCACTGAGCCGGCGCGCGCAGCCCGCGCGGTAGATGCCGGTGTTGCCCACGCTCGCGGTGCGCGGGGGCATCCGGGAGGTGGCACCCAGTGCATCGCAGCGGCGATCGGTGAAGACGGTTTCGCCTTGGGCATTGGTGCAGCGGTTCACGCGCTGCGGCGCCTGCGCCAGGGCAGGCGGAGAGGGCAGGCACAGCGCACACAGCAGGAGCCACACGAGCGGTTTCATCGCAGCAGCGTAGCGGCGCGCGCGTTATCTGCAAGCGATGCGTCGCCGGCTCAGCTGCGCAGGAGTTTCAGCACCTGGGTGGTCGGCTTGGCCAGGTTGAGGGTGTAGAAGTGCAGGCCGGGCGCGCCGCCGGCGACCAGCCGTTCGCACAGGCTGGCCACCACTTCGGCACCGAACGCGCGCACCGATTCGGCATCGTCACCGTAGGCCTGCATGCGCTTGCCGATCCAGCGCGGGATTTCCGCGCCGCACTGCTCGGAGAAGCGCCGCAGCTGGCTGAAATTGGAGATCGGCATGATGCCCGGCACGATCGGCACGGTGACGCCCAGCTTGCGCACTGCATCGACGAAGTGGAAGTAGGCGTCGGCATTGAAGAAGTACTGGGTGATCGCCGCATCGGCGCCGGCGTCGATCTTGGTCTTGAAGTGCTTCAGGTCCAGCAGCGCGTCGTTGGCCTGCGGGTGGGTCTCCGGATACGCGCCCACTTCGATCCGGAACGCATCGCCGTGCTCGGCGCGGATGAAGCTGATCAGTTCGGAGGCATAGCGCAGGTCGCCGGGATGGCCCATGCCCGAGGGCAGGTCACCGCGCAGGGCGACGATACGGCGGCAGCCGATCGCGCGGTACAGCTTGAGCAGTTCGCGGATCTCCTCGCGGCTGCCACCGACACAGGACAGGTGCGGAGCCGCGTCGAAGCCATGGTGCTGCTTGAGGTGACGGACGGTCTCGGAGGTGTAGCTGAGCGTCGAGCCGCCGGCACCGAACGTACACGACACATATTCCGGCGCGAATACCTTGAGCCTGGCCGCGGTCCGGTCCAGCTGGGCACGCTGCTCGTCGGTCTTGGGCGGATAGAACTCGAAGCTGATGGCAGTCATGGGCGGGGCGCGTCGGCGGGTGTGGGTGAATCATATCTCTTCATCGCGATGAATGTGAAGTGCGCGGCATGTCGTCTGCACACGGCGCCGGGTACAGTGACCGTGAACTTCAACGGAGCACGGCCATGCAGATTCTCGTCACCGGTGGCACCGGCTTCATCGGACGCCGCCTGTGCACGCGTCTGCTGGCCGATGGCCATGACCCGATCGTCCTGACCCGCCGCCCCGGCCATGACCCGCAGCCGGGCGTACGCAGCGTTGCGGCGCTGGCGGAGGTCGGCCCCGTCCAGGCCGTGGTCAATCTGGCGGGCGAGCCATTGATGGACGGCCGCTGGACCGATGCACGCAAGCAGGCGCTGCGCGCGTCCCGGATCGGCACCACACAGGCGCTGCTGGCGTGGATGACCGCGTTGCCCGAGCGCCCCAGGGTGCTGGTGTCCGGCTCGGCGATCGGCTGGTACGGCCCCCGCGACAGCACGCCGCTGGATGAGACGGCCTCGCCCGGCCATGACTTCGCGGCGATGCTGTGCCGGCAGTGGGAAGCCGAGGCGCTCAAGGCCGAGGATCTGGGCGTGCGCACCTGCGTGCTGCGGACCGGCATCGTGCTCGAACGCGAGGGCGGCGCACTGCAGAAGATGCTGCCACCGTTCCGGATGGGGCTCGGCGGGCCGATGGGCGATGGCCGGCAGTGGATGAGCTGGATCCATCGCGAGGACCTGGTCGGGATGATCCTGTGGCTGCTGACCCGCGATCAGGCGCGCGGCGCCTACAACGGCACCGCGCCCGGCACGGTCACCAACCGGACCTTCGCCGCCACGCTGGGCGAGGTGCTGCACCGCCCCGCGCGGCTGACCACCCCGGCCTTCGCGCTGAAGCTGGGCTTCGGTGAAATGGCCGGGTTGCTGCTGACCGGACAGAACGTGCAGCCGGTGCACGCCTTGGCCGAGGGCTTCGCGTTCCAGTATCCGACGCTGCCGGAGGCGCTGCAGGCGATCGTGGGCGCGCCGGAACGCTGAGGCGCGGATGTTCATCCGCCTCACGCGACCGCTCATCGCCTGTCCACGGCCGCTGCTCATGTAATTACCCCCGCCGCCTCGACCCGCGCCAGTCTCCCTGCTCACCCAGCAGGAGCCTGCCATGTCGACCGTCCGCCACCGCCGTATCCACTCCCTCGCGCCGTTGGCCGCGCTTGCCCTCACCGCATGGGCCACGCTGGTCAGCCCGGCCCATGCGGCCACCGAGCGCTTCCAGGATCTGCAGGTCGAGGTGATCGGCAGCGGCCGGCCGGTGCTGATGATCCCGGGCCTGAACAGCGGAGCCGAGGTCTGGCGCGAGACCTGCGCCGCGCTGCAGCCGCAGGTGCAATGCCATCTGATCCAGCTGCCGGGCTTTGCCGGCGCGCCCGCCGTGGCCAGCGATGATTTCCTAAGCGCCATGCGCGACCGCCTGCTGGCCTACAGCGCGGACCGCAGGCTCGATCATCCGGTCGTGATCGGCCACAGCCTCGGTGGTGTACTGGCGCTGCAGATGGCGATCGCGGCGCCACGGAAGATCGGACCACTGGTGATCGTCGATGCCCTGCCGTACTTCGGCGCGGTCCAGAATCCGGCGGCAACGCCTGCCACGCTCACGCCGATCGCCGAGCAGATGCGGGCCGGCATGCTCGCCGCCGACGCCACGCAGTACGCGGCGCAGACCGATGCCGCGGTCGCCAACATGGCGCACGCCCCCGGGCACGTCGCGACCTTGAAGCAATGGGGACGCGACAGTGACCGCGCCACCACCGCCAACGCGATGTATTCGATGACGATGACCGACCTGCGCGAGCCGATCGCCGGCATCACCACGCCGGTGCTGGTGCTGGGCGCGTGGGCGGCCTATCAGCCGTTCGGTGCGACCGAAGCCAGCACGCGGCAGGTGTTTACGACCCAGTACGCCGCGCTGCCCGGCGTGCGGATCGAGATGAGCCGCGCCGGCTACCACTTCCTGATGTGGGATGATCCGCGCTGGCTGCAGACGCAGATCCGGGGCTTCCTTGATCTGCCTGTGGCGCCCTGACCGGTAGCAGCGTGGAGACGATGAGCGAGAAGCGGACGGCACGCGATACCGGTTTCTGGTGGCGCAACAGCGCGGTCTGGTTGGCCTACCTTGGCGTGAGCCTGCTGCTCGGGCTCACCTACGGAGGGCACTGGTCCGGCATCGTACTGATCTCTGTAATGGTGTCGCTTTCCCTGTGGGTGGGCAGCGCGTTCATCCGCGGCTGGGCGCTGCGGCATGACTGGTTGCAGCGCGATCTCCTTGGACTGACGTGGCGGCTGCTGCTCGCGGTGGTGATCGTGGCGGCGGCTACCCAGTTGCTCACCGCCACCGCGCTGTTGCCCGCGTTGGCCTGGGACTGGGTACAGCTGCCGGGACAGCGCGCGAACTATCGCCCGGCCGCGGTCTTCGGTTACTGGTTCAATACCGCCATCGTGCTGGGCGTGTGGTGCGCGCTGTGGACCGGCCGCCGCGCGTTGCAGCGTGCGCGGCACAGCGAGATGGCGCAGCTGCGCGCCGAAGCGCAGCGGGCGACACTGGAGCACCAGGCGCTGCGTGCGCGGCTCAATCCCCACTTCGTGTTCAATGCCCTCAACAACCTGCGCGCGCTGATCAACGAAGATCCGGCACGGGCACGCGCGATGGTCACCCATCTGTCCAGCACGCTGCGCCATGCCCTGGTGCACACCGACGGTGACTGGGTCACCTTGGCCGAGGAATGGCGCGTGGTGCAGGACTACCTGGCGGTGGAGGTGATCCACTACGAAGACCGCCTGCGGGTGCACACCGACATCGATCCGGCGGCGCTGTCCGCGCGGCTGCCCCCGATGGCGCTGCAGCTGCTGGTGGAGAACGCGATCAAGCACGGCATCGCGGTCCATCCCGGCGGTGGAGAGCTGCATCTCCGCGCGCACCTCGAGGGCGACCGGCTGCGGGTGGAGGTGGACAATCCCGTCGCGCACGACGCCAGCAGCGAAGGCCACGGCATCGGGCTGGCGTATCTGCGCGCGCAGATCGGCATCGACGCGACGCCATCACCCTCCAGTCGGGGCACGTTCCTGCTGGAGCGTCAGGGCGAGCGCATGCTGGCCCGGTTGGAGGTGCAGCAATGAGTGCTTCACTGCGCGTCTTGATCGTGGACGATGCGCGGTTGGCGCGCCGCGAGCTGCGCACCCTGCTGGCGGCGATCCCGTGGGTGGAGTGTGTTGGTGAGGCCGACGACGTGCCCGCGGCACGCGAGGCGATCCTGCGCGAGCAGCCCGACCTGGTCCTGCTCGATGTGCAGATGCCCTCGGGCGAAGGCTTCGATGTGCTCGACGGACTGGAGACGGTACCGATGGTGGTGTTCGTCACGGCCTACGACCAGTACGCGGTGCGCGCCTTCGAAACCAACGCACTCGACTACCTGGTCAAGCCGGTGGAGGCAGGCCGCCTGCAGGCGGCGCTGGAACGCGGTCGGGAGCGCCTCCCGGCACCGGCCGCCCCCCCTGCGACGGACAGCGTGCGCGATGCGCTGGGTGCCGACGATCAGGTGTTCCTGCGCGATGGCGAACGCTGCTGGTTCGTGGCGCTCGGCGAGATCCGCAAGGTTGTGGTCGATGGCAACTATGCACGGCTGTGGTTCCGCGACCAGAACGCGGTGCTGGCACGCAGCCTCAGTACGTTGGAAGCGCGGCTGTCGCCGGCGCTGTTCTTCCGCGCCAACCGCAACACCCTGGTCAACCTGCGTCGCGTGCGGGCGATCGAGCCATCCCTGGGCGATGGCTACGACCTGACCCTGGATGACGGCAGCCAGGTCGAGGTCTCGCGGCGGCAAGCGCGCGAGCTGCGTGAGCGGCTGGCGCTGTAGGGCACGTGCCGCACGCGTTACCCTGTGCGGGATTTCCATCGCCTGACCGTGCCCATGTCCATCGTCCTCACTGCGTTCGCCCGTCCCCGCCTGTTCCCGCGTGTCCCGCGTGGCAACACCATCCAGGACTGCAGTGCCGAGCAGTTCGAACAGCACCTCAACACGCACGCGCCGTTGAAGGTGCTCGATGGCTATGCGCCGTTCTGCAAGCTGCATGTGTATGAGAACTGGACCTCCACACGCTGCCTGACCGTGCCGATCACCGAGGCCAACCGCCACCAGCTGCGCAGCGGGTATGAAGCGCGCAACCGCGACGAGCTGCCAGTGCTGGTGCGCTGGTTTGAAGGCGTGGAATCGCCGCGTGCGAACTACCTGGTCGTCATCCTGTACAGCGCCGGGCAGTTGGCCAAGGAAGGCTCGCCCATCGACGCGGACTGGGGCATCGTCGGCTGCATCTACACCGCCGAACCGGAAGAAGTGCCGATGGCGCCGATCACCATGATGCGCAATGCGCTGGGCGTGGAAGAGGGCGGTTCGGGTGTGCCGCTGGATCGCGAGGCGTATCAGCGCGCGGTGACGTTCTGGGACCGCAACGCCAACTGGCGTCCCTAACGCACGCCTCCCCTGTAGAGCCACCCCATGGGTGGCTGTACGCGGACCGGGGCGAAACGCAGCCACGCATGGCGTGGCTCTACAGGTCTATGAAGCGTCCACTTTGATGCCCATGCGCCGGAGCATCGCGGCGAATGCGGCCAATTCCTCGGGTGCGGCCACCAGTGCGATGCGCAGCGGCGAGGCCGCCAGGCCCAGCGCATCGGTGGTGATGGCATCCAGGTGCAGCGCCAGTGCGTCCGCCGAGAGCTGCGCAGAGTGGATGCCACCGTAGGCCGAGCGTGCCTGCGCGTGCAGGCAGACATGCACGCCATCCTGGCCCAGGGCGATGTCCTGCGCATCGGGATGCTCGGCCTTCTGCAGCAGCAGGTAGCGGCGGGTGTCGTGTGCGTGGTCGGCCAGGCCGGCCATCAGCACGCCGTCGTCCGCGCCGACGTGGATGACGGCGGCAATGAAGTCATGCATGCGATGGGTGTCCGTCAACGGTTGGAAGGGTCAGTGTCCACTCCCACCAAGGGTAGTGATACTCGCGGTCGGTGGCCAGCCAGTGCGTTGCGCAGTCCACGCAGGTGACCGAATGGGCCTCGCCCCAGCCGCCCTCGGCTTCACCCACGGCATCGATGACCACATGCCCGCGCGTGGCTTCCCGACGCGGATCGAAGAACGGGTAGTGTGGGTAAAGCGCACACAGGCAGCCGGCCCGGTCCCGCCAGAAGCGCAGCCGGCGCAGCGCGAACTGCAGGTGATGGTTATTGGCGAACAGGGCGCCACCCAGCGCGATGTGCGCGGTGGCGCGCTCGATCCGTTCGACCCACGGCGAAAGCGCGTCCAACTCGGCCGGATCACGGAGCTGGGCGATGGCGCAGGCCGCGCTGTAGATGCGGTCAGGCTCTGACGACAGCAGCGCCTGCAGGTGCTGCGCGCCAGGTCCCTCGGTGGGGGCGGATGGGTCCCGGTTGAAAGGCCAGCGCATCACCGGGCCTTGCCGATGGCGGCATAGCATCCGCCGGTGAGCTGCAGCAGATCGGCCGGTGCCAGCGCCACCTCCAGCCCACGCCGCCCGGCGCTGAAGTGCAGCACTGGCAGCGCCCGTGCGCTGGCATCGAGGAAGGTGCGGTGCCTCTTCTTCTGCCCCAATGGGCTGATGCCGCCGACCAGGTAACCGGTCGCGCGCTGCGCCGCTTCGGCGTTGGCCATCCCGCACTTCCGGCAGCCGGCCGCTGCGGCGAGTGCCTTGAGGTCCAGTGTGCCGCTCACCGGTACGATCGCCACCAGCAGCTCGTGCGTCTCGGTGCTTGCCAGCAGCGTCTTGAACACCTGCGCCGGATCCAGCCCGAGCTGCTGCACTGCCTCGCCACCGTAGGATTCGGCGGCGGCGTCATGGTGATAGGACAGCACGCTGTGCGCGATGCCGGACTTCTTCAATAGATTGATGGCGGGGGTCATGGCGGCATCGTAGCGTGGGGTACGGCATGTCGGCTTGACCCAGGCTATCGGAACAGCCGTACCGACCAACGGTCGGTACCTACCGTGTTCTGCGCGCCGACGAACGGTCAATGTCCGCCACCTGGTAGGTCACGACCGTTGGTCGTGACGGCGTTCAACCCAACAAAAACGGGCGCCTTTCGGCGCCCGTCTGTTTTCAACGCAACTGGACCGGCATGCCGATCAGTAGCGGTAATGCTCCGGCTTGAACGGACCATCCACCGGCACGCCGATGTAATCGGCCTGTTCCTGGCTCAGGGTGGTCAGCTTCACGCCGATCTTTTCCAGGTGCAGACGCGCGACTTCCTCGTCCAGCTTCTTCGGCAGCAGGTACACCTTCTTCTCGTAGCTGTCCTTGTTCGCCCACAGGTCGATCTGCGCGAGCGTCTGGTTGGCGAACGAGTTGGACATCACGAAGCTCGGGTGGCCGGTGGCGCAGCCCAGGTTGACCAGGCGGCCTTCGGCCAGCAGGAAGATCGCGTTGCCGTTCGGGAAGACGTACTTGTCCACCTGCGGCTTGATGTTGACGTGCTGCACGCCCGGGAAGCCGACCAGCGCATCGACCTGGATCTCGTTGTCGAAGTGGCCGATGTTGCAGACGATGGCCTGGTCCTTCATCGCGCTCAGGTGCTCGATGCGGATGATGTCCTTGTTGCCGGTGGTGGTGACGTACAGGTCGGCACGGCCCAGGGTGGATTCGATCGTGTTGACTTCGAAGCCTTCCATCGCAGCCTGCAGGGCACAGATCGGATCGATCTCGGTGACCACGACGCGCGCGCCGTAAGCACGCAGCGAAGCGGCGCAGCCCTTGCCCACGTCACCGTAGCCGCAGACCACGGCGACCTTGCCGGCCAGCATCACGTCCATCGCGCGCTTCAGGCCATCGGCCAGCGACTCGCGGCAGCCGTACAGGTTGTCGAACTTGCTCTTGGTGACCGAGTCGTTGACGTTGATCGCCGGGATCAGCAGGGTGCCGGCCTGGGCCAGCTGGTACAGGCGGTGCACGCCGGTGGTGGTCTCTTCGGAGACGCCCTTCCAGTCCTTGACCACGCGGCCCCAGTAACCCGGGCGCTCCTTGGCCACGCGCTTGAGCAGGTTCTTGATGACCTGTTCTTCGTGCGAGGCGGCCTTTTCATCGACCCAGGTGCTGCCGTTTTCGAGCTCGTAGCCCTTGTGGATCAGCAGGGTCACGTCGCCGCCATCGTCCACCACCAGTTCCGGACCGGTCAGGGTGCCGTCGGGCAGGGTGAAGGTCAGCGCGTCCAGGGTGCAGTCCCAGTATTCCTCCAGCGACTCGCCCTTCCAGGCGAACACGGGGGTACCGGACGCGGCGATCGCCGCGGCGGCGTGGTCCTGGGTCGAGAAGATGTTGCACGAGGCCCAGCGCACGTCGGCGCCGATGTCCTTCAAGGTCTCGATCAGCACCGCGGTCTGGATGGTCATGTGCAGCGAGCCGGTTACGCGCACGCCCTTCAGCGGCAGGGTGGCGGCGTGCTTGCGGCGGATCGACATCAGGCCCGGCATTTCATGCTCGGCGATGTCCAGCTCCTTGCGGCCCCAATCGGCCAGGGAGATATCCGCAATCTTGTAATCGCCTTCGGTGGAGAAGGTCTTGGCAACAGCGTTCATTCAAAGCTCCGGTGTAATGACGAGTCGATACTCGTGTTCGCCGGGCGCCGTTGGAACCAATCCTGGCCACCGAGCCTGGCCGCCCCCGGACAAGGTCCGGAACGGTCGCAGCGCCCCTCGGTGGAGGGTCGCCCATTATATCGCGGCCCGCTGCATTGGCATGAATCGGTCCCCGCCCCCAACCATCGGCAGGGGGGCGATCGGCGCCCGGCTGTTAAGGTCGGGGGTTCGTATCAGCACAGGCACAGAACATGACACGCACCCCCGGTCGACGCGCTCCCCAGTGGCGCCATACCTTGATCCTCGGGCTGGCCCTGCTGGCGGTGCCGCCGATGGCGCTGGCCGCCGCCCCGGCCGCGAAGACCACTGCGCAGACCGTGGCCCCCACCAAGGGCGATCAGGGCGGCTACCAGTTGCCGTCGCCGGCCCTGCAGGCCGTGGTCGATGCGCCGCGTGCCCCGACCCTGAGCCTGTCCCCGCGCCGTGACCTGGCCGCGCTGCTGCAGACCCCTGCGCTGCCGTCGATCAACGACGTCGCCCAGCCCGAATTGAAGCTGGCCGGCCTGCGCATCAACCCGGCCACGCATTCGGCCAGCCGCTTCAGCTTCGCCGACAAGCTGTGGCTGATGAGCGTGGCCGACGGCAAAGAGCGTCAGATCACTGGACTGCCGCAGCCATTGTCGATCGCCACCTTCGCCTGGTCGCCGGACCAGAAGTACATCGCCTTCAACCAGGTGCACGCCGCCACCGGGACCAATGAACTGTGGATCGTCGATGTCGAGGCCGGTTCGGCGCGCCGCCTGGTCGGTGACCTGAACACGGTGATGGGCGATGGCTACAGCTGGCAGCCCGACAGCCGCGGCCTGCTGGTGATGCAACAGCTCAAGGGCCAGGGTCCGGCACCGGCCGCCGGCGGCATTCCGACCGGCCCGGCGATCCAGCAGACCGAGGCCGACGCCGGCGTCCGCACGATCCGCACCTACCAGGACATGCTCAAGAACGAGGCCGACGCGCGCCTGTTCGATTACTACGCCAGCGCGCAGCCGGCCAAGGTCGCGCTCAACGGCGTGACCACGCCGCTGTCCAGCGGTGGGGTCTACTGGGATGTCACCCTTTCCCCGGATGGCCGCTACCTGCTGAGCGAGCGCGTCGTGCGCCCGTACTCCTACCTGGTGCCGGCGAGTGCGTTCGCGCGTCGCATCGAAGTGCTGTCCGCCCTGGACGGCAAGCTCGAACACACCGTGGCCAACCTGCCGTTGAAGGAAGGCCTGCCGACCGGCAACGATGCGGTGGCCACCGGCGTGCGCCGGATCGACTGGCGCGCCGATGCGCCGGCGACCCTGGTCTGGGCCGAAGCGCAGGACGGCGGCGACCCGAACCGCGAGGCCAAGGTGCGCGATGCGGTGCTGATGCAGGCCGCCCCCTTCGACACGCCGCCGGTGACGCTGGCACAGCTGGGCAGCCGCTATGCAGGCATCCAGTGGGGCCGTGGCGATCTGGCCCTGCTCAACGAGTCGTGGTGGAAGAACCGCGAGGTCAAGCAGTGGCGGATCGCACCGGACCAGCCGGAGAAGGCGGCCGAGCTGCTGTCGGCGCGTTCCTCGCAGGACCGCTACAACGACCCGGGCCGCCCCGGCCTGGTGCGCGACGTCAACGGTCGCTCGCGTCTGCAGGTCAGTGCCGATGGCCGCAGCATTTTCCTGTACGGGCTGGGTGCCTCGCCGGAAGGCGACCGTCCGTTCGTGGATCGCTTCGATCTGGACAGCAAGCAGACCACGCGTCTGTTCCACTCGCAGGCCCCGTCCTATGCCGCGCCGGTGGCCCTGCTCGACCAGGAAGGCACCTCGCTGTTGCTGACCCGTGAATCGCCCGATGAGCCGGCCAACTTCTACGTGCAGTCGCTGGCCGATGCCACCGCGGCGCCAACGGCGTTGACCCACTTCCAGCACCCGCTGCCGCAGCTGCGGGGGGTGAGCAAGGAGCAGATCCGCTACAAGCGCAACGATGGCGTCGACCTGACCGCCACGCTGATGCTGCCGCCGGGCTACAACGCGAAGAAGGATGGTCCGCTGCCGTTGCTGATGTGGGCCTACCCGGGCGAGTTCAAGACGGCGGAAGCCGCCAGCCAGGTCACTGATTCGCCGTACCGCTTCAACGCGATCAGCTACTGGGGCCCGCAGGCGTTCCTGGCCAAGGGCTACGCGGTGCTGGTCAGCCCGTCGATGCCGATCATCGGCGAGGGCGACAAGGAACCGAACGACACCTACCTGCCGCAGCTGATCGCCAATGCCGAGGCGGCCGTGAACGAAGTGGTGCGGCGTGGCGTGACCGATCGTGAGCACATCGCGATCGGCGGTCACTCCTACGGTGCGTTCATGACCGCCAACCTGCTCGCGCATACCCGCCTGTTCAAGGCCGGCATCGCACGCAGCGGTGCCTACAACCGCACACTGACCCCGTTCGGCTTCCAGGCCGAGGAGCGCAACTACTGGCAGGCGCAGGATGTCTACCAGAAGATGTCGCCGTTCAACTACGCCGACAGGATCAAGGACCCGATCCTCTTCATCCACGGCGTGGACGACAACAACTCCGGCACGTTCCCGATCCAGAGCGAGCGCATGTTCGCCGCGGTGAAGGGGCTGGGCGGTACCTCGCGGCTGGTGATGCTGCCGAACGAATCGCATGGCTACCGCGCGCGCGAATCGATCATGACCATGCTGGCGGAAAGCGAGCGTTGGCTGGAGCAGACCGTGGGCGAGGGCAAGCCGGTCAAGAAGAAGCGCTGACCACACCCAGCCGGTCCCGCCGCGGCGGGACCGGCTACGAGCCGATGCAGATCTTGATCGTGGATGCCGACCGGTTGGCATCCACGGAAAATGACGGGTAGGTACCGGCCGTTGGCCGGTACCAGAAATGATCGGCACCTGCCGGCCAGCAGCCGGCACTACCAGATGTAACTATTTGCGCGACGCAGCAACGACCTCAATGTGGGGTAGGCTTGAGCGGATTCCGTTCCCGAGGCCAGTGCGTCGCAGATGAACGAGTACCGTAGCAGCATCGTTTTTGCCACTCCCGATATTCCCCTGCGTGACGATGTACGCCGACTCGGCGCACTGGTCGGCGACCTGCTCGCCGAGCAGGTCTCCACGCAGTTTTTCGATGATGTGGAACAGGTGCGTACGCGCGCCATTGCCCGCCGCGAAAGCGACGCCCCCCTGTCCTATCTCAACGATGCACTGACCGGCCTGCCGCCGGCGCGCGCCGAAGCGATGGTGCGTGCGTTCAGTACCTATTTCCAGGTGGTGAACATCGCCGAGCGCGTGCATCGCATCCGCCGCCGACGCGACTACCAGCGCGCCGGTACTGCTACGCCGCAGCCGGATGGCCTGCAGGATGCACTGGTCAACCTCAAGGCGCAGGGCGTGACCCTGGCCGAACTGGCCGAGTGGCTGCCGCGCATCGACATCGAGCCGGTGTTCACCGCGCATCCGACCGAAGCGGTCCGCCGCGCGCTGCTGGAAAAAGAGCAGTTGATGGTGGCCAGCCTGGTCGACAACCTCGACGGCCAGCGCACGCCGGGTGAAGCCGCCGCCGATGCCGCGCGCTTCCGCATGGCGCTGACCGCCTCGTGGCAGACCACCGATTCCTCGCCGGTGCGCCCGACCGTGGAAGACGAGCGCGAACACGTCGGCTTCTATCTGGTGCAGGTGCTGTACCGGGTGATCCCGGTGCTGTACGAATCGCTGCAGCAGGCGCTGCTGGATACCTATGGCGAAACACTGCCGCTGCCGCGCCTGCTGCGCTTCGGTACGTGGGTGGGCGGCGACATGGACGGCAATCCGAACGTGGATGCCGGCACCATCCGCAACACGCTCGATGCCCAGCGCCAGGCCGTGCTCGGCCGCTACCAGAAAGACCTGCTGCAGCTGGCCAGCCTGCTGAGCCAGTCCACCGAACGGGTCGCGGTCAGCGATGAGCTGCAGGCGCGCGTGGATCACTACAAGGCATTGCTGCCCAAGGTCACCTCGCGGCCGCGGCATGCCGACATGCCCTATCGCCTGCTCAACGACCGCATGCGTGCGCGCGTGCAGGCGACGATGGAGGATGCGGACGGTGCGTATGCATCGCCACAGGAGCTGACCGACGACATCGAGCTGATCCTGCGCAGCCTGCACGACAACAAGGGCGACCACGCCGGCGGTTTCGCGGTGCGTCGCCTGCTGTGGCGGGTACGCACCTTCGGCTTCCACCTGGCGCGGTTGGATGTGCGCCAGGAATCCAGCGTGCATGGCCGCGCGCTGGCCAGCGTGCTGGATGGGCAGGACGCCTGGGACGCCGCCGATGCGGTCACCCGCGCGGCGCGCCTGGCCCCGTTCGCCAGTGGCGAGCAGGCACTGCCGGCGAGCAGTGAAGAAGGCGGTGAGCGCCTGGACGCGGTGTTCGCGGCCCTGGCCGATGCACGCCACCGGCACGGTGCCGACGCGCTGGGCAGCTACATCATCTCGATGGCACATGACCGCAGCGACGTGCTCGCGGTGCTCGCGCTGGCGCGCCGCGGTGGCCTGGTGGATGACGCCGGCGCGGTGCCGCTCGACATCGCCCCGCTGTTCGAAACGGTGGACGATCTCAAGCGCGGCACCGAGACTCTGCGCGATCTGCTCGCCGATCCGGTCTACCGCACGCACCTGGCCTCGCGCGGCGATGTGCAGATGGTGATGCTCGGCTATTCGGACAGTGGCAAGGACGGCGGGATCGCGGCCTCGCGCTGGGGCCTGCAGCGCGCCCAGGTGGAACTGCTGGAGGTCGCCGCCGAGAACGACATCCGGCTGACCTTCTTCCACGGCCGTGGCGGCTCGATCAGCCGCGGTGGCGGCAAGACCACGCACGCTGTGGATGCCTCGCCGCGCGGCAGCATCGACGGCCGCCTGCGCGTGACCGAACAGGGCGAAGTGATCCATCGCAAGTACGGCATCCGCGCGTTGGCGCTGCGTTCGCTGGAGCAGTCCACCGGTGCGGTGCTGCGCTCCAGCCTGCGCCCGCGCGCAGCAGAGCCGCGCGAGGACCAGTGGCGCCCGGTGATGGACCTGATCGCGCAGAAGAGTGCGGATGCGTACCGTGCCTTCGTCGGCCAGAAAGACTTCATGCAGTACTTCCGCCTGGCCACGCCGATCGACGTGATCGAGCGGATGACCCTGGGCTCACGCCCCTCGCGCCGTCTGGGCGAGGATGCCGCGCTGACCAACCTGCGCGCGATTCCATGGGTGTTCGCCTGGAGCCAGGCGCGTGCGGTGATCCCGGGCTGGTATGGCGTCGGCAGTGGCCTGCAGGCGGCGATCGACGCTGGCCACGAAGACATTCTGAAAGAGATGGCGCGCGACTGGCCGTTCTTCAGCACCTTCCTGGACGACATCGCGATGGTGCTGTCCAAGGGCGACCTGACCATCGCCGAGCAGTTCTCGCAGCTGTCCGGTGCATTGCATGGCCGCTTCTTCCCGCAGATCCGGGGTGAACTCGAGCTCACCTCGAAGTGGATCCTCGCGCTGACCGGGCAGGACGAGCTGCTCCAGCACGATCAGCGTCTGGCGCTGTCGATCCGGCTGCGCAACCCTTACATCGATCCGATCAGCGTGCTGCAGGTGGACCTGCTGCGGCGCTGGCGCGACAGCCGGGGCGAAGACGATGACGTGCTGCGTGCGCTGGTGGCCTGCGTGAATGGCGTCTCGCAGGGCGTACAGAACACCGGGTAACCCATGACCGGTAGTGCCGGCCGCTGGCCGGCAGCCCGCGCCATCTGGCATGCATCGACCAACGGTCGATACCTACCGGGTAGGCCATGACCGTTGGTCATGGCGCATCGCCCGGCGCAGGCGGATTGGACGCCAGCAGCTCCAGGTGGCGCTGCTCCATCTCCTCGCGAAGCTGGCGGCGGATCAACGCGGCGGCATGCCGGCGGCGTTCGTCGCTGGTGTCCAGTTGCAGTGGCGGTACCGGCGTGGGCTTGCCGTCCTCGTCCACCGCGACCATGGTGAAGAAGCAGCTGTTGGCATGGCGCACGCTGCGCTTGAGGATGTCCTCGGCCACCACCTTGACCCCGATCTCCATCGAGGAGGTGCCGGTGTAGTTCACCGAGGCC
Organism: Stenotrophomonas sp. TWI700; assembly: GCF_039673645.1. Classification (NCBI taxonomy): domain Bacteria; kingdom Pseudomonadati; phylum Pseudomonadota; class Gammaproteobacteria; order Lysobacterales; family Lysobacteraceae; genus Stenotrophomonas; species Stenotrophomonas sp. TWI700. Next base: position 16,514 of record NZ_JBDJMB010000023.1, read on the forward strand.
AGGAAGGTGACCAGCTCGCCGACCGCGATCGGCTGGCGGAACATCACCTGGTCCACCGAGAGCGTGACCACGTAGCTGCCGGCATAGCGGCTGGCACAGGCGTAGGCGACCTGGTCGAGCAGGCGCAGCACCGCACCGCCGTGCACCTTGCCGGAGAAATTGGCCATGTCCGGGGACATCAGCACGGTCATGGACAGCTGGTTGGATTTGAATTCGGGCATGGGCCGATTGTAGCGGCCGATCGGAGGCCCGGTAGTGCCGGCCGCTGGCCTGCAGCCAGGCAGATCCTGCCGGACGTCACGAGGTTGCCGGCCAGCGGCTGGCACGACCGCAAAAGAGAAGGGCCGCTTGCGCGGCCCTTCGTGTTTCTTACTTCAGCTTCGCATCCGCGCGCAGGGCGGCGGCGCGATCGGTCTTCTCCCAGGAGAAGGCGGTCGCGTTGACCTGTTCGCCAGCACCGTTGGTGTAGCTGAACTCCTTGGCCTTGCGGCCGAAGTGGCCGTAGGCGGCGGTCTGCTGGTACATCGGGTGGATCAGGTCCAGCATCTGGATGATGCCGTACGGGCGCAGGTCGAAATGCTTGCGGATCAGCTTTTCGATCTTGTCATCGCTGATCTTGCCGGTGCCGAAGGTGGTGACCGAGATCGAGGTCGGCTCGGCCACGCCGATGGCGTAGGAGACCTGCACTTCGCAACGGTCGGCCAGGCCGGCGGCAACGACGTTCTTGGCGACGTAACGGGCCGCGTAGGCGGCCGAACGGTCGACCTTGGACGGATCCTTGCCCGAGAACGCACCACCACCGTGACGGGCCCAGCCGCCGTAGGTGTCGACGATGATCTTGCGGCCAGTCAGGCCACAGTCGCCCACCGGGCCGCCGATCTCGAACTTGCCGGTCGGGTTGATGTGGAACTTGGTGCCCTTGTGCAGCCACTTGGCCGGCAGCACCGGCTTGATGATCTCTTCGCGGACGGCCTCGATGAGGTCCTTCTGCTTCACGCCCGGGGCGTGCTGGGTCGACAGCACCACCGCGTCGATGGCCGAGACGGCGCCGTTTTCATAGCGCAGGGTGACCTGGCTCTTGGCGTCCGGGCGCAGCCAGGACAGCGGCGAGTTCTTCTTCTTGCGGATCTTGGCCTGCTGCTCGACCAGGCGGTGCGACAGGTGGATCGCGGCCGGCATGTAGCTGTCGGTCTCGTTGGTGGCATAGCCGAACATCAGGCCCTGGTCGCCAGCGCCCATTTCTTCGGGCTTCTTGCGGTCCACGCCCTGGGCGATGTGCGGCGACTGCTTGCCGATCAGGTTCAGCACGCCGCAGGTCGCGCCGTCGAAACCGACGTCGGAGCTGTCGTAGCCGATGTCCAGGATCACCTTGCGGGTCAAGGCTTCCAGGTCGATCCAGGCGCTGGTGGTGATTTCACCGGCGACGATCGCCACGCCAGTCTTGACCATGGTTTCGCAGGCCACGCGCGCACGCTTGTCCTGGGTCAGGATCGCGTCCAGCACCGCATCGGAGATCTGGTCGGCAATCTTGTCCGGATGGCCTTCGGAGACCGATTCGGAGGTGAACAGGTAGCTGGACATCAGGCGTAATATCCTTTGATTCGGATGGAAAGATGGGCGCGAATGATACACGGCAAGTCGCGCACTTGCATTGTGCGCCAGCACGGGTTGCCCGTGGTTAAGCCCGCGTGCCCGTCGCAGGGCCCGGTGTGACGGGATTGAGGGCCAGCGTCACCGCCCAGTGTTCCACCAGCGTGACAGTGGGCAGCAGCGGTCCGCAGCCCGGCCCTCCCGGCGCCCACGGCCCGCGCAGCGTGGCGCAGGACCCGACCGGTCGTCATCCCACTGTCGTTGAACCGCCACCGGTCTGTCGTGCCGCAGGCGCAGGCTTCGGCGCATCCGGCCGCCGGGCATGAGGAGCACGCCATGCAGGATCTCGAGCAGCGCGACGTGCGGGAGGCCACCAAGCGTCCCGTGACCACCCTGCCGCCCCATCGGCGGGCCGTGTTCCTTTCCGACGTCCACCTCGGCTCTCGCCACTGCCACGCCGCCGAGCTGGCCCGGTTCCTGGCCGACCTGCGCTGCGAACGCCTGTACCTGGTGGGCGACATCATCGACCTGTGGTGGATGGCGCACCGCCGGACCGCTTGGCGGCCGGCCCACAGCGACGTGATCCAGGCACTGCACGCACTGCAGCGGGCCGGCACCGAGATCATCTACATCCCCGGCAATCACGATGCCTCGCTGCGCAAGGTCTGCGGGTTGATGCTGCCGGCCATGCAGGTGCGGCGGCGGGCGATCCACGTGACCGCCGACGGGCGGCGCCTGCTGGTCGTGCATGGCGACGACTACGACGGTGTCACCCACTTCGGCGGCCTGCAGGAGAAGTTCGGCGACTGGCTGTATTACCGCATCCTCACCGGCAACCACCTGCTCAATGCGGCGCGGCGGCGGCTCGGCCAGCGCTACTGGTCCCTGTCCGAATTCCTGAAGAAGCGCAGCGGCGCGGCCGAGCGCTACATCGAGCGCTTCGTCCAGGCCGGGCTGGACGACGTGCGCCGGCGCGGCCTGGATGGCATCGTCTGCGGGCACATCCACCGCGCGGCGCTGGTGGAGCGCGACGGACTGATCTATGCCAACGACGGCGACTGGGTCGAAAGCCTGACCGTGCTCGCCGAGGATCCGGACGGCACCCTGCGACTGCTGGATCACACCGGGCGGACCCTGGTGGCGCTGCCCGGCAACGCCGCATGGGCCAGAGCCGCCTGAGCGCAACGCCCCCGGCGCACGCACGCTTGCGGCTGCTAGCATCGGCCGATGGACTCCTTTACCCAGATCGTACTCGGCGGCGCAGTGGCCGCCGCCATCGCCCCGGCCGGCCATCGCCGCGCTGCTCTGTTGGCCGGTGCCGCACTCGGCACCCTGCCGGACCTGGACGCGCTGGTGCTGGCCTTCACTGCGGCCGATCCGGTGGCGCTGATGGTCGAGCACCGCAGTTACAGCCACTCGCTGCTGGTGCTGCCGTGGGTCGCCGCGCTGATCTGGTGGCTGTTCAAACGCTTTGGTCACGGCCGCGTGGCGCAGGCGCCGGGCCGCTGGTTCTGGGCGATCCTGCTGGCGCTGATCACCCATCCGCTGCTGGATGCCTTCACCGTCTACGGTACCCAGCTGTGGTGGCCGTTCACCCCGCACCCCACGATGTGGGCCAGCGTCTTCATCATCGACCCGCTGTACACGGTATGGCTGCTGCTCGCCTGCGCGGTGGCGTGGTTCGCGCGGGCGCGGCCGTTGGCGCAGAAGGCACTGGTGGCCGGCCTGGTGCTCAGCAGTGGCTACCTGGGCTGGTCGCTGCTGGCCAAGCACACCGTTGATCGTGAAGCTGATCGTGTGCTGGCCGCGATGGGCCTGGGCGATGCCCCGCGCTTCTCGGTGGCGATGCCGTTCAACACGCTGCTCTGGCAGGTCGTCGCGATGACGCCCAACGGCTACCTGATCGGCGAGCGCTCGCTGATCGCCGACCGCGGCCCGATGACCTTCGAGGGCCATCCCTCCAACGTGCAGGCCCTGCGCCAGGCGGCCACGCTGCCGGCCGTGCAACGACTGAACTGGTTCAACCGCGGCTTCATGCGTGCGCAGGTGGTCGATGGCGAGCTGCGGCTCAGCGACCTGCGCATGGGCCTGGAGCCGGACTACACCTTCACCTTCGCGGTGGCGCGGGCCGATGGCGAAGGCTGGGCGGCGATCACGCCGCGACAGCTGCGTCCGGCGTATGAAGGGGAGCAGGGCAGGGCGATGGTGAAACGCCGGTTCGCGGCGATGTGGCAACGCATCTGGCACGCACCGACGAACGCCGAGGTCATCGCACCCAAGGCAGGATGGACGGAGGCACCGTGACCGAGCGGTTCGACATGGAAATCAATGGCACGCGCTACACCCGGCTGGCCGATGTGCCGCCGGAGTATCGCGCCCTGTTGCTGGAGCTCACCCCGGGCCGGTCCGCCGAGCAGCCGGCGGTGCCGTTGCGCGAGATCATGCGCAAGGCCAAGGCGCAGCCGGACCGCGAACGCCAGCAGCAGGTGCTGCTGGACGAGCTGCGCAAGGTCGATCCCGAACGCGCGCGACGCATGCAGAACAAGATCACCGAGCGCAGCCAGCGGCCGGCCACCGGTACGCTGGAAGTGGGCAGCACGCCGACCGCGCGGCCGCGCGAAGGCGCCCGCAACACCGCCGGTGGCAGCACGGTGGCCCCGGGGGACCGGGGCGGACTCGGTATCTGGTTGCTGCTGGCCGCTGCGGTCGTGGTGACCGTGATCGCCTGGGCGACGCGGTAGGTCCGCGACGCGATCAGTACACGGTCGCGCGGGCCTGCACGAAGGAGAAGAAGAACACCGCGTTCGGGTCGTTCTGGACCAGGCTGAACTCGCGGCGCATGCCGTCCACCGTCTCCTGGTCGACCAGCCCGGCGTCCAGCAGGGGATCGGCGGCCGACAACAGCAGCTGCTCCCAGAACGCGATCATGGTCTTGCGACGCGCCGGTTCGCGGTTGTCCAGGTGGATGGTCTTGATCTCGGTGTGCACATCGCGGAAGCCGCCGGCCAGCAGCAGGTTGCCGAGCTTGGCGCCGACGAACGGATCGCCCCCGTGGTCGTACTGGAAATCATTGAAGGCCATCCAGTAGCGCCAGATGTGCGGCGAATACGGATCGAGCAGGAACGAGGCGTTCATCACTTCGGTGACATACACCGGCGAGCCGGGTACCAGCACGCGGCGCACTTCGTTGAGCACCCGCGCCGGTGACGGCACGTGCTCCAGCACCCAGCACAGGAACGCCGCGTCGAACTCGCGGGCGCCGAACGGCAGGTTGCCGGCATCGGCCTGCAGCAGCGTGTAGCGCTCGCGGCACCACGGCGTCTTGGCCAGGTTGGTGGCGGCGGTGGCGAGCTGCGCCTCGCTCAGGTCCACGCCGGTGACATGCAGCTCCGGGAAGCGCCGCAGCAGGATGTCCGTCTGCGCCCCGACGCCGCTGCCGACTTCCAGCAGACGCTGCGCGCCGCTGTAATCGATGCCGCTGAAGATGCTCGATTCGAACAGGCGCGACTGGGTGACCAGGCGGTGCTGCTCGGTATCGGAAAAGCCGTGGAGGTAGGTCGGTGCAGTGATCGGCGGGGTCATGGCGGAAGGCTCAGGCAGCGGACGACAGCGGCTCGCCGGCAGCGAGGGCATCGAAATAGTCGGTGGTCAGGGCGACCTGGCTGGCGGCGTCTTCGGCGCGGTTGACCACTGCACGGAAGGCGGCGTTCTCCGGCCGGTCCTTGGCGTACCAGCCCAGGTGCTTGCGCGCGATGCGCACGCCCTGCTGCTCGCCGTAGAAATCGTGCAGTGCGTGCAGGTGCCCCAGCAGCAGGTCGCGCACCTCGGCGATCGAGGGCGGCGCCAGCAGCGCGCCGGTGGCCAGGTAGTGCGCCACCTCGCGGAAGATCCACGGGCGCCCCTGGGCGGCACGCCCGATCATCACCGCATCCACGCCGGTCTGCTTGAGCACCTGCGCGGCTTTCTGCGGTGAATCGATGTCGCCGTTGGCGATCACCGGAATGCGCAGCGCGGCCTTGATCGCAGCAATGGTCTCGTACTCGGCGGTGCCGGTGTAGTGCTGGTCGCGGGTACGGCCATGCACGGCCAGCGCGGCGATGCCGCTGTCTTCGGCGATGCGCGCGATCAGCGGGCCATTGCGGTGGTCGCAATCCCAGCCGGTGCGGATCTTCAGCGTGACCGGCACGTCCACCGCGTTGACCACGGCGGTGAGGATGCGCGCGACCAGGTCTTCATCGCGCATCAGGGCCGAGCCGGCCCAGGCGTTGCAGACCTTCTTGGCCGGGCAGCCCATGTTGATGTCGATGATCTGCGCGCCGTGGTCCACGTTGTAGCGCGCCGCCTCCGCCAGCTGCTGCGGCTCGGTACCGGCGATCTGCACGCTGATCGGGTCCGGCTCGCCGGCATGGTCCATGCGGTGGAGCGATTTGCGGGTGTTCCAGAAGCGCGGATCGGAGATGGTCATCTCCGAGGCAGCCAGACCCGCGCCCAGCCGTTTGCACAGCAGGCGGAAGGGCTTGTCGGTGACACCGGCCATCGGCGCCAGCACCACGTTGGGCTGGATGTTGTAGGGGCCAATCTGCATGTGCGCATTGTAGTGCCGGCCGCTGGCCGGCAACCAAGCAGACACCGACGCGCGTTCAGGCCGATCCGGAAGGGTCTGATGCGCTCCGGTCATGAGCATATGCTTGACGATTGCTTCCGCCGCCCCCAGCGGCGGCTGATGCTGGCCGGTTACCGGTCGCGGTTACGCGCGAAAACGTACCGACCAACGGTCGCGCTCAGGGCGCCGGACCACAGGCATAGGCCAGCACGGCCAGATGACGCTGCGGGTCCAGCCCGAGCAGGGCCAGCACGGCGGCGTCCTCGAACGAGCCGATCGCGCAGCCGGCGGCATGCATCGCCGCCACTTCCTGCCCCAGTGCGCCCAGCCAGACCCCTGCCTCGATCAATACGAAGCGGCCACCGCGCTCGCCGTACTTGGCCAGCGTGCCGGCCGGTTCGGCGATCAGGAACAGCACGGCCGCCGGCCGCTCCGGCCAGTCCACGCCGAGCAGCCTGGACAGCGCCGGCCATGCCGGGCAGGGCCCTACCGGCACCAGTGCATGTCCGATCGGGTCGTACCAATGGATGACCGGCGCTGCGGCGATCGCGTCATCGGTGCCGTACAGCGCGGCATAGGCCTGGATCGGGTATTTGGCACCGCCGGACGGCAGGCGCCGCGTGTCACTGTCGCCGGGCCGGGCCCGCAGCGGGGCCAGCACGCGCCCCAGTTCCTGCGCGCCCCAGCGCGCGTCACCGAAACGACGGCCACTGTGGCGCTGCGCCAGCGCATCGCCGGGGTGTACCGGGTCCGGCAGGGCGACGCCGGCCGCTGCATGCAAGGGCCGCGGTGGTGACCAGGCGCGCGCGGCATCCTCGGCGATGCGCGCGCGCATCACTTCAGCGCGCGCGGGATTCAGCTCGCCGTTGTGCCAGAACAGATGGAACAGCGGGGCATCCTGCCAAGGGGAAGGCGGTGACGGCATGCGGTCCTCGGGGATCAGCCCAATGGATGCGGGAAGGGATTCGGAAACGCGCCGCTGTGCGGCACGCCGGGATAGCGCCAGGCCACGTCCTGGCAACGGCCGCCGAGGAACGGCGCACGCTCGTCGGCATGCAGGCCACTGAGCTGCGGCGACAGCACCCGCATCACCCGCAGGCCGGCCGCGGCCACATCGGCGGTGGTCAACTCGCGGTAGTACAGCGCGATGCCGGCACGGCCCAGCTGGCGCCGCAGCAGATCGAGCTCGGTGATGGCGCGCGGCGCAGCGGGACGCATCACCCCGCCCGGTGGCGGCAGCTGCAACGTGCTGTCGCCCGCCTCCCGCAGCAGCGGCAGCTGCGGCCACAGGTCCGGGCGCAGGGTGTAGAACGCGGCATGTTCGTCGAAGCTGCGCAGCGCAGCCGGTTCACGCGGAAGCCGCGCGCTTTCGCGGCCACACAGGTGCGCGGCAAAGGTCAGCGCCTGCTGCCATTCCAGCAGCGCCTTGTGCAGCGCCTCACCCGGATCGGCGCGGCAGGCGATGCCGAGGACTTGCCGGGCGCGGCCTTCGAACGGGATGCCGCCCGCGACCGCGATCACCGGGTGCGGGTTCCAGTGCTGGGTCAGGTCGAAGGCCTGCAGTTCGCCCCCGCGCGCGTCCACGAATGCCTGCCATTGGGCGGGCAGCGCGATTCTCCGGCCGGCCACGCCGTTGAGCCAGGTCACCGCCAGCGCATCGCGCTCCAGCAGCTCCTGGGCCGCGCGCAGCAGCGCCAGCCAGGCGCCCTCGCGGCCATCCCGCCAGGCCGCCAGGCCACTGGACGTCGACGGCAATCGCGCCTGGCCGCTGCGCGGCCCCAGTCCGACCAGTTCCTGCGGCACCCAGGCCACCCGGTTGTCATCCAGCGCATGCACCGCTGCGAACAGATCGTCGTCGCGTTCGGGCATCGGCCATGGAAAACCCGGCGTTGCACGTTGGCGGGCCGAGAACAGCGCGAAGGCCGATTCGTCCAGGCGTTGTGCGGGCGTCAGCGCATCGCGGCGCCGCACTTCCAGGCTCGCCTGCGCCGCCGCCAGTCGCTCCAGGGCTTCGGCGACCGCGCCATCGGCGGCCGCATCGGCCTCCAGCGCGACCGCGCCTGAGACGCCCTGCCAGGGATTGGCCGGATCGGCCGGGGTGGCGGCATTGTGTACGCGCCGTCCCTCGAACAAGGGGCCGGTGGCATCGCAGGGGTTGGCCTCGATCGGCTGGGCCGGGCGCACCAGACCGCAGCGCGGACGCGCCGCGCCATGCAGCAGGTGCGACGACAACGTTGGCGTGTCCACCGCCGCCGCCTGCACGGCGGCGCGGCTCATTTCAACACGCTCAGCCAGAGCATCATCTCGAGCGCGCCGACCGCGAACAGGCCCAGCAGCAGCCCGATGGCGATGCCGATGCCGCGCCCGAGCGAACGCCCCGCGCGTTCGTAGACGAGGGCATAGATGCCGAGATACAGCCCGACGGCGACGAACAGCCCGAAGATCGGGTTGGAGGTGCTCATGAAAATGCCGCCGCCGATCGCGGCCAGCGGCAAGGCGAACAGGCCCAGCAGCACCCGGCTCGTGCGGCTCAGCCCTGCCGCCGGCACTGTAGGCGTGGCTGACGCTGATGCCGTCTCCGGACGGTCCGGCTCCGCAGCAAGCGGCGACTCGGGCAGCGGGGGAGGCTGCGGGGCGTGAGCACCGGTGCCGGTATCGACGGGAACTGCCGTGGCGTGCGCTTCGCTGCTATTGGCGGCGGGCGCAACGGGGTCCAGCCTGCCGAGCACCACCGCGGACAGCACCGAGGTGCCGAGCAGGGTGACGACGCAGGAACTGCAGGTGGTCGAGGTCGAGCCGCCGCCTGCGGCGGCAAGGTCCTGGCGCGAAGCACTGGCATCGAACTGGGTCGGCAGGCGATACATGGGGTCACTCCCTTGACCGAGGCGGAAACGCCCGGCGCGGGAGGCACATTATCACGGGCGCGCGGCGTCCCAAGGCAGCGGCAGCGGTGCCGGCAGCGCCGCCTCCCCGCCCTGGCAGGCGGGGCACCACGGCAGCCTCAGCACCCGGTCGCGCTCCCCGTGCAGGCGATGCAGGTCGAGCCAGACGCTGCGTTCGAGATAGCCCAGCAACAGCTGGGGCTGATCCAGCAAGGGGGCGACCAGCGCCGCGATCCGTGCCGGCTGCGCGGCGACGGCGGGCAGCGCCGGCACCATGGCGTCGCCCCACCGGCGCAGCACCCGGTTGCCGAGGCAATACACGCAGGCGCTCTGGCCCGGCACCACATACGGCCCGAGCGCGAGCGTGTGGTGATAGCTGAGGTCGAGCAGCAGATGCGGCTGTGCCGGCATGCGTGCGCGGTAACGGGTGAGGGCCTGTTCCCAGCCGAGCCCATGCCGGACCAGGACCAGCAGATCGGCATCGGCGACGGCCTCCACGCGCTGCAGATCCGCGCTGGCATGCTGGTCGAAGGCGTCGGCCAATCCGGGCAGGGGGTCGCCGAGCCAATCGAGTGCATAGCGGCGCACGTTGCGCACGGCCTGCAGCGGCACCAGTACACCGAGGCGTATCAGCTGGCGGACCGCCGGGCCGCAGTCGGGATCGTCCTCGAGCATCGCCAGCGTGTCGTCCTGCCAGTGGCCGAGGATTCGTTCGACGACCGTCGGCGTATCCGCCTCATCGACCACGTAGAGCTCGTCGGCGCCACCGGAGACCAGCAGCAGCGGGCGCTGCGCATGGGTCTGCGAGAACACGGCCCAGGCCGGATTGCGCGTCCATCGCAGTGCGTCCGCGTGTGGGCCTGCGTGTTGCTGACTGCCTGCTGCTGCCACTGCGTACAGTCCCTGTATCCGCGAAAGCGCAAGGATAGCGGCAAACAGGCGTGCCACGTTCTGCTAGGGTGCGCGCGTGCCCCTACCGCCTCATGCCAACCCTTCGGTCCCCCAGCCGCCCTGGCGCGAGGCCATGCTGTGGATGCTGCTGCTCGGCGCGATGTTCATCCACGGCTACAGCTGGACCAACCACTGGGCCGCCAGCCAGCCGCAGACGTACAGCCTGCACGGTCGCTGGGACGAGGTGATGCCGTTCTGGGCGTGGACGATCTGGCCCTACCTGGCGCTGAACCTGCTGTACCCGCTGACGTTCTTCCTCTGCCCGACCCGATCGGCCCTGCGCCGCCATGCGCTGGCCATCGCGCTGGTGCAGGCCGCCTGCATGCTCGCCTTCGTGTGCTGGCCGACCGGCAACGTGCGTGTTTTGCCGCAGCCGGATGGCGTGAGCGGGCTGTTGTTCGCACAGCTGCGCGCGTTCGAGGCGCCGTTCAACATGGCGCCGTCGCTGCATGCCGCGGTATTGGTGGTGGTCTGGCAGGCATGGCGGCAGTGGCTGCAGGCCGATGCGGCGGTACTGCGCTGGCTGTGGCACGGCGCGTGTGGGCTGATCCTGCTCTCGACGCTCACCACCTGGCAGCACGATCTGCTGGACGTGCTTGCCGGACTTCTGGTGGGTGCGCTGGCACTGTGGATCACGCGCTGCATGCCGACGTCGCTGGGGCGTACCGCGAGCTCAGGGGCCCCGTAGCGACCGGCAGGCCCCTCGGCAAATGTCCCCCGGCCGCCGCCTGGCGGCGACAGCCTCCTCCTTGATTTTGCCCAGGGGCCTACCGGCCGCTACGGGGCTCCGGCTCGCGGCAGGCAGAAGGGAAACCGGCGCTTTCCATGCAGCGCCAGTAGTCTGGACACGTGGGGCGCGATGCCCTTGTGGGCGAAATAAAGGAGGAGGGGGCGGCCGCAGGCCGACGCCGGGGGACATTCGCCGGCAAGGGCATCGCGCCCCAGCGCTCGACCCACCCGCCGCCGCGCCTGGAAAGCCACAGAGCGCGCTTCACCCGTGCCGCGCACAGTGAAGAACAAAAAAAAAGGCCAGCGCGAACGCTGGCCTCTCGGTATGCACCTCGGTGAGGCTTACTTGTTTTCGGCGTCGGCCGGGGTGAAGTGCGGCATCGCCGCGGCGGCGCCTTCCTTCTCGGTCGAACGGCCGGCGAACTGGTTGGCGAAACGCACGTGGCGGGCAAACGCTGCCTCCGGGTCCTGCGCGATCGAAGCGACCAGGGCGCCGTTGAACGCATCGCCCGCACCGGTGGTGTCCAGCACCTGCACCTGCTCGGCGCCCACGCGGTAGTACGGCTGGGTGTCGCCACGCAGGTTCTCTTCGGCGTGCGAAACGAACACGCCGACCGAACCCAGCGTCACCACCACGGTGCCGTTGCCGACCAGCTTGCGGCACAGCGCATGCAGGCTGGCGCCATCCAGCGCGGCGACGTCGTTGGCCTCCACGCGCTCGCCGACATGACGGCCGAGCAGGGCGGCGAACTCGGTCTCGTTCGGGGTCAGCACGTCGGCCAGCTTGAGCAGGCCGATGCTGGACGGCGCATCGGCAGGGGCCACGTTGAGCACGGTGGTGGCACCGGCCTCACGCGCGATCGCCAGGGCGGCTTCGATGGTTTCCACCGGCGATTCCAGCTGTGCCAGCACCACCTTGGCGCCGGCCAGCAGCGCGCGCTGCTGTTCGACGAAGTCCAGGCTCAGCGCCGCGTTGGCACCCGGGCCGATCACGATGGTGTTGCGGCCACGGCTGTCGACATAGATGCCGCCGGTGCCGGTCGGCTCGCTGCTGGCCTCGGCGGTCAGCGCGAAGCCGTCCTGCTCGGCCAGCCCACGGGCCATCGCACCGCCGGCGTCATCGCCCAGCGCGCACAGGAACGTGGTCGGCGCGCCGGCGCGGCGGGCGGCCACGGCCTGGTTGAAGCCCTTGCCGCCGGGACCGGTGCTGTAGCGGCCGGCAATGGTCGCACCCGGGGCCGGGAGCGACTCACAACGCCAGACATGATCCACATTGAAGGAACCGATTACGACGACACTGCTACTCATAAAGACTGTTTCTCAAGGAACGGATATCAGCTGAAATGCGTCAGCACGCCGGCGATGGTCGCCGTCATGAAGGTGGCAATGGTACCGCCGAGCACCGCGCGCAGGCCGAACTTGGCCAGATCGTGGCGACGCTCCGGCGCCAGGCCACCAATACCACCGATCTGGATCGCGATGGAACTGAAGTTGGCAAAACCGCACAGTGCGTAGGTCGCGATCAGGCGGCCCTCGTCGGACAGGGTCACGCCCGGCACCCGGCCGTTGACGATTTCCGACAACTTCGAGTACGCCACGAACTCGTTGATGACGACCTTCTGGCCGATCAGCGAGCCCACGGTGGTGGCATCGACCCACGGGGTACCGATCACCCAGGCGATCGGGGCCAACACGTAGCCGAAGATGGTCGACAGGTCGGTCGGGCGACCGATCATCGCCTGCAGGCCGCTGATCTCGCCCAACCAGGTGAGCGGAGCATTGACCAGGGCGATCAGCGCGATGAAGGCCAGCAGCATCGCGCCGATGTTCAGCGCCAGCTTGAGGCCGTCGCCGGCGCCAGCTGCGGCCGCGTCGATGATGTTGCTGGAGGTCTTCTCCACTTCCATCTTGACCGTGCCGCGGGTCAGCGGGGTGCCGGTTTCAGGCACCAGCAGCTTGGCCACCACCAGGGTGGCCGGGGCGGCCATGATGCTGGCGGCCAGCAGGTGCTTGGCGAAATAGGCCTTCTGCACCGGATCGTCGCCGCCGAGCATGCCCACGTAGGCGGCCAGCACGCCGCCCGCGATGTGCGCCATGCCGCCGATCATCATGGTGAGCAGTTCGGACTGGGTCATCTTGGCGATGTACGGGCGCACGGTCAGCGGCGCCTCGGTCTGGCCGATGAAAACGCTGGCACAGACGCTGGTGGTTTCCGCACCGGACACGCGCATGATCTTGGTGATCGACCAGGCCATGGCGCGCACGATCGCCTGCATCACGTTGAGGTGGTACATGACCCCCATCAGCGCCGAGAAGAAGATGATGGTCGGCAGCACCTGGAAGGCGAAGATGAAGCCGAACCGCTTGGTGTCCATCAGGCTGCCGAAGATGAAGATCGAGCCCGCATTGACGAACTCGAGGATCTTGACGAAGCCCTTGCCCAGCGCATCGAACACCTCGCGGCCACCGGGCACCAACAGCACCACCGCCGCGAAGGCGATCTGCAGGGCGATACCGGTGACGATCAGGCGCCAGTCGACAGCCCGCTTGTTGTTCGAGAACAACCAGGCAATGCCGATCAGCACTGCCAACCCGAACAGGCCGAAGCCAATCCTGCCCAAACCTTCGACCATGAGACTTCCCTTTGGGGCGCCGCGAAAAACGGGAAGCCTAGAGCAGCGGCAAGGGCGGGGCAAGGAAAAGCAGCGTCCGCGAGCCGATCGGTCGTGATCGGGCCAGTATCGGCAAGGCATGGCTCGATTTCCACAGAGCGTGTCATGGCCCGTGAGATCAGGGGGTCCGGCCTGCGCGCGCTGCGCGCCACCCTCTACACTTACCGGTATCGATCCGGCCCGGTCGCGGGCCCGCAGCAGGAGAACCACATGCTCTATCGCCGTCTTGGCTCCACCGGCCTGAAGCTCTCGGCCCTGTCCTTCGGGGCCTGGGTGACCTTCGGCGATCAGATCGGCCGCGACGAGGCCCGCAAACTGATCGCCACCGCCTGGGATGCCGGGGTCAACTTCTTCGACAACGCCGAGGGCTACGCCCGTGGTCGCGCCGAGCAGGTGATGGGGGATGTGATCGCCGACCTGCGCCTCCCACGCGACGGCTTCTGCGTCTCCAGCAAGGTGTTCTTCGGTGCGGTCGACGACCCGCGTCCGACCCAGCACGGCCTGTCGCGCAAGCACGTGACCGACGCCTGCCACGCCGCGCTCAAGCGCCTGCGGGTGGAATACCTGGATCTTTATTACTGCCATCGCCCGGATCCGGACACCCCGATCGCCGAGACCGTGCAGGCGATGGATACCCTGATCCGCCAGGGCAAGGTGCTGTACTGGGGCACCTCGGAGTGGTCGGCCGCGCAGATCCAGGAGGCGGTGGACATCGCCCGCGCGCGCAACCTGCATGCGCCTTCGATGGAGCAGCCGCAGTACAACCTGCTGCACCGTGAGCGGGTCGAGCGCGAGTACGCCCCGCTGTACGCGGAGGCCGGCCTGGGCACCACGATCTGGTCGCCGCTGGCCTCCGGCCTGCTGACCGGCAAGTACAACGCGGGGATCGACCCGCAGTCCCGGCTGGGCCAGGAACAGCTGGGCTGGTTGAGGACGCAGGTGCTCGACGACGGCAGCGACCGCATGGAACGGGTGCGCCGCTATACCGCACTGGCCGCGCAGCTCGGTGTTTCCCCGGCGCAGCTGGCGATCGCCTGGTGCCTGCGCAACCCCAATGTGTCCAGCGTGATCCTCGGCGCCAGCCGGGTCAGCCAACTGGAAGAGAACCTGGGGGCGCTGGCCCTGTTCGAACAGCTGGATGAGAGCGTCTGGCAGCAGGTGGATGCGGTGTTTGGTTGATCGGGTCGGGTTGGGTGCGGGGGAGCAGGCACCTCAATGTCCTGCCACCCCCGGACCGGTAGTGCCGGCCGCTGGCCGGCTCCCCAGCTCTCTGAAACGGCACGCTTCCCCATTGCGATTGACAAAGCCTATTGATAGCTGGCGTTCGATCATTAATGTCATCTATCAAAGTGAGAATGGTTGTTGATTGTCAACTGAGAATCATTATCATTTGACTCGCCCCTCGCAACGAGTCCAGACGATGAACACTCAAGCTGCTGTACTGCTGCGCCCCGAAACGCTGACCCTCCGCGACCGTCCGGTCCGCGTGGTCCCGCCGGAAGAAGTGATCGACAGCGAAGCCCTGCTCAAGGGACGTCGCGAAATCCTGATCCAGCACGGCGACCGGTTCTATCGCCTGCGCCATACCAGCAACGATAAGCTCATTCTGACCAAGTAATGCCGGCCCGCTGGCCGACTGAGGCAGTGCCGGCCGCAGGCCGATTCCGGTAGTGCCGGCCGCTGGCCGGCTGCTTCAGCAGTCAGCGACCGTGGTCCACATCCATGCGGGTCCCGCACCTCCCCCCGCGGCTCGCCATGGTCCCAGCTCTCTCCCCCTCGACACTCCGCCGTCGACTCCGGTCTCCGGCGTGGGTCGAGGGTCTCCTCCGCAACCGCCGAGTGCAGGTAGATCGCCATGAGCCGCGCCCTCTCCGTCGGCCGCCCACCGGGCCGCCATCCCATCGCCGGTCTACCCTCGGCCACGCAGCTTGCCTCGCTGGGTACCGTGCTGTGCCTGTACCGTCCCGACAGCAGTGAACTCGGTGGCTGGAAACACGCCGTCTCCGCGCATGCCTGCCAGGGCATGGACAGCGAAGGCATCCGCGAAAGCCTGTGCTTCGTCGATGCCCGCGGACGCTGCTGCTGGCGCCTGTATCTGCTGCCGGACAGCGACTTCCTCGCCTGGGACCGCCTGGTCTCCGCGTTCCCCGCGCGGCCCGAACCAGTCAACGACGCGGGTGTCGCCGAACGTCTCTGGCGTCGCCTCGCGGTGCGCCTGGGCAACGACGCCTGGCGCATGTGCGCGCTGCGCCTGCAGGTGGGCGAAGGCCGCGAACTCGCCGCCAGCCTGGCCTCGTTGTCGTCCCTGGGCGCCACCACCGCACGCCGGATCGGCAACGTGGAAGGTGCCGAAGGCGAGCTGTGGGTCGATGACTGCTGCTGCGCCACCGCCGCCCGCCGCGGCGGACCGTGGACTGCCGATGGCATGCCGGTGATCCAGCTGTAATGACGCACTCGCTCGCCCTCGCGGGGCTGCTGCTCGCGCTCACCGCCAGCGCGCACGCCGTACCGGCCGACCCTGCGCGCGACCACGCCAGCATCCTGGCGATGCAGGGCGAATACACCGTCGATTTCGCCTTCGACGAAACCGTCCTGCTCGCACCCGGCTACGAACGCGCGCCGGCCGTGCGCACCGGCGGCAACGAAGTGGTGATCGTGGTCGAAGACACTCCGACGCGGGTGGTGCTGCAGCACCTGCTGGTCGAACCCAAGAGTGGCCACGTCACCAAGCACTGGCGCCAGGACTGGGTGTACCAGGCACCGCACCGGTTCGAGTTCAGCGCCGACCAGACCTGGCAGGTGCGCCCGATTCCCGCAGCGCTCACCCGCGGCGCTTGGACCCAATGCGTCTACGAAGTCAGCGACGCACCGCGCTACTGCGGCACCGGCGCCTGGACCTACGACAACGGTATCCCCGCGTGGACCAGCGATCTCAGCTGGCGCCCGCTGCCACGCCGCGAATACACCCGCCGCAGCGACTACAACGCGCTCGCGGTGATCAACCGGCACACGCGCACACCGAACGGGTGGACCCACGAGCAGTTCAACACCAAGATCCTGCGGCGCCCCGACGGCACGCAGACACCGATCGCACGTGAGTTCGGCTTCAACGAGTACAACAAGACCACCGAGGTGGACTTCAAGCCCGCCTACGATTACTGGGCGGCCACAGCGGGTTACTGGGCGAAGGTGCGCCAGCGCTGGGACGGCTTCCTCGGGCAGGCACCGGGCGTGCACCTGAAGACCACACCCGACGGCATGGCCATGATCATCCCGCTGTTCACCCAGGCCCAGGACATCCAGGACGGCAAGACAGTGGTGGACACCGAGATCGACGCCGTCTTCCAGCAGTGGGTGGAAAAAGCACCACCAGAAAGCGCGCAGTAGCGCTACCCGCCAGCCTTCAGGCCGTGAACGCCAAGACGCCGTCGCTTTCGCTTTCAGTGCAACGGCGCCCCAAACTCACGCCTCCCGAAGCGCCAACGCCGGCGGCGTATGCAGAATCCGCCGCGTGCCCCACCAGCCGGCCAGCATGCTCAACCCAACCCCCAGCGCGCCGCCCACCAGCAACGGCACCCACGGCGGGCTCAGCGTCAACTCGAACACCTGCCGTGCCACAACGCTGCCCAGCAGCGCCGCCGTGCCCACGGCCAACAACGCCGACAACAGGCCGAGCGCACCAAACTCCACCAGCACCGCACCGCGCAGCTGACGGCGCGTCGCCCCCAGCGTACGCAGCACCGCACTGTCGTAGCGCCGTTCACCGGCCGTGGCCTGCAACGCCGCCAGCAACACCAGCAGACCGGCCAGCAGACTGAAGCCCATCACCAGCTGCACCGCCTGCGTCACCCGGTTGATCACTTCGCGCACCCGCTCCAGGATGCCGTCGATATCCAGCAGCGAAATGTTCGGATGCTCCCGCGTCAGCCCGGCCAGTGCCGGCGCCTGCGCGCGCGGCAGATGGAACGCGGTGATCAGGTTGTACGGCGCATCGGCCACCGCGCCTTCGTTGAGCAGCAGGAAGAAGTTGACCCGGAACGAATCCCAGTCCGCCTTGCGGATGCTGGTGACCGTGAAGCTGCGCTCCTGGTCGCCCATCTGCAGCGTCACCGTATCGCCCAGCTTCATCCCGTAGCGCTCGGCCCAGCCCTGCTCGATCGAGGCCTCGGCGGCCGTGCTTCCAGCCTTCCAGAACGTTCCGCTGAGCAGCGTATTGGCCGGCGGGAAATCGTGCCGCCACGAGAAGTTGACCGGCCGGTTGGCATCGTCATCCTCGTTGCTGTTGTCCTCGCGCGCCTGCCGCTGCGGCGGCCGGTCGTTGACCGCCAGCAGGCGGCCGGTACTGAACGGCTCGATGCCCGGCGCGACCACCCCGAGCCCACCCAAGGTGGCCAGCACCGCGTCGCGCTGCCCGGGCTGGATGTTCATCAGGAAGTAGTTCGGCGTATCGGTCGGCAGACGGTCGCGCCACTGCGCCAGCAGCCCAGGGCCGATCACCGACAGCAGCAACAATGCACACAGCGACAGCGACAGGCCGACCAGCTGCATCACCGCGAGTCCGCGTCGGCGCGTCAACGAGGCCAGGCCCAGCTTCCAGCGCCCGCGCAGGCGAGGCTGCAGCCCACGCAGCAGCCACAGCAGCAGCGCGCCGAGCGCACCGGCGAGGGCCGCCAGCGCCGCCAGCCCACCCAGCACCCACGTCGCCAGTTTCACATCGCCGGTGGCCTGCACGGTCAGTGCCACGGTCGCGGCCAGCGCGGCGGCATAAACCAGCATGGAACTCGGCGGCAGCGCGGCGAAGCTGCGGTTGAGCACGCGCATCGGCGGCACGCTGCGCAGGCGCAGCAGCGGCGGCAGGCCGAAGCCCAGCAGCAGCACCAGTCCGATGCCGGCACCACTCAGCGCCGGTGTGGCTTGGGGCAACGGCAGGCGGTTCGGAATCAACCCGCCCAGTGCCTGCACCAGCCCGGCCTGTGCGGCCATGCCCAGGCCGATGCCGACCAGGCACGCCGGCACCGCCAGCATCACCAGCTGCAGCGCCATCGCCGAGAGGATGTCGCGCTGGCGCGCGCCCAGGCAGCGCAGGATCGCGACCTGGTCGATGCGTCGCATCGCGAAGCGGTTGGCCGCCAGTGCGGTGGCGACACCGGCCAGCAACACCGCCAGCAACGCGGCCAGCGAGAGGAAGCGCCCGGCCAGATCGAACGCGCCGCGTACACCGCGCTGGGCGTCGGCGGTGCCGACAATGCGGTAGCCCTTGGCCTGCGGTGTGAGCCATTCGCGGAAGGCCTCGATCTGCGCCCGGTCACCCGCGAACATCATGCGATAGGACGCGCGGCTGCCCGGCCCGAGCAGGCCGGCGCGATCGACATCGATGCGGTTCACCAGCAGCGGCGGCGACAGCTGCATCAGCTCACCGGAGGTGTCCGGCTCGGCCTGCAGCACCCGGGTCACGGTCAACGCGCCCGCACCGAACTCCAGTGCATCGCCCACCTGCAGGCCAAGCGCCTGCATCAGCCGTGGATCGGCATACGCTTCGCCCGGCGGCGGCGTTCCCGTGGTTTCACTGGCGCTGTCGTGCAGGGTGCGGCTGACCCGCAGTTCGCCACGCAGCGGATAGCCGTCGGCGACCGCCTTGATGTTGGCCATCTGGCTGTCATCGCCGTGGAACAGCACGCTGGGGAAACTGACCATGCGCGTCGTGGCCAGCCCGCGCTCGCGCGCTGCATCGGCGAAGGTCTGCGGAACATCCTCGCGCCCGCTCAGGCCGAGGTCGCCGCCGAGCATTTCCGCCGCGCTGCTGGTCAATGCCAGCGTGACCCGGTTGACCAGGGTCCCGACCGCGGTCATCACCGCCACGCCCAGCACCAGCGCGGCGAACACGGTCAGCAGGTCACCGGCGAGGAACTCGCGGCGCAGCGCACGCGCCGCGTGGCGCACGACGTTCATGCGCCCGCGCCGGCAACGGTATCGGCCAGTCGGCCACCATCGAGCTGGTAGATGCGCTCGCAGCGCTGGGCCAGGCGCAGGTCGTGGGTGACCAGCACCAGGGTGGTATCGCTGGTGGCGTTGAGCGCGAACAGCAGGTCGCTGATCTGCTGCCCGGTGGCCTGGTCCAGGCTGCCGGTCGGCTCATCGGCGAACAGGATGCGCGGCCGCGCCACGAACGCGCGGGCCAGCGCCACACGCTGCTGCTCGCCGCCGGAGAGCTGGCGCGGGTAGTGACGTGCGCGGTGGCCCAGACCGACCTGCTCCAACACCTCGCGCACGCGCGCGGCATCCTCGCGGCCGGCCAGTTCCAGCGGCAGCGCGATGTTCTCTTCGGCGGTCAAGGCCGGCAGCAGGTGGAAGCTCTGGAAGACGAAGCCGACCTCGCGGGCGCGCAGCTGCGCGCGGGCTTCCTCATCGAGCGTGTTGAGCTCGGCACCGGCCAGCGCGATCGTGCCGTGGCTGGGCAGGTCCAATCCAGCGAGCAGGCCGAGCAGGGTGGTCTTGCCCGAACCTGAAGCGCCGACGATCGCCACGCTCTCGCCTTCATGGACGGTCATGTCAATGTTGTCCAGTATGTGGACTTCACCCTCCGGGCCACGTGCGGACTTGCCCACGTTGTGGGCGGCGATGGCGACGGGCGCGCTGCGGGGGGACAGGCTGTCGATGAGGATTCTCCAATGAACCAAGCAAACGGAAGGGGCCGCGCGGCCTCGATGGGCTGGCTGCTGGCATGGTTGCTGCTGATGCCGATGCTGGCCTGTGCCAAAGGTCCGGACACCCGTGCAGCGGTGCTGGTGGTCGGCGACAGCCTCAGTGCCGCCCACAATATCCCGGCCGCGTCGGGCTGGGTAAACCTGCTTCAGCAGCGGGTCAAACAACAGATCACGCCCCCGCCGGCGATCATCAATGCCAGCATCAGCGGCGAGACCACCGCCGGCGCGCTGACCCGCCTGCCCGGGCTGCTGGAGAAGCACCGGCCGTCCGTGGTGGTGATCGAGCTGGGCGGCAACGATGCCCTGCGCGGGCTGACCCCGGCGCAACTGCGCGGCAACCTGGAAAAGATGATCGTGGCCAGCCAGAAGGCGGGCGCGAAGGTGCTGCTGCTGGGCATCGACGTGCCGCCCAACTACGGCCCGGCCTACCGCCAGCGCCTGCGCCAGACCTATGCGGAGCTGGCCAAGGCGTACAAGGTGCCGCTGCTGCCGTTCCTGCTGGAAGGCGTGGCGTTGAAGCCGAACCTGATGCAGGCCGACGGGTTGCACCCCACCGCGGCTGCGCAGCCGCAGGTGCTGGAGAACGTCTGGCCGCTGCTCAAACCCCTGCTGTGATCGGTGTGCGGTGAACTTCACGCCGCGTCCACCGGCGATGCGGCATGTTTCACAAAGCTGAAGAAAGAGGGAATCCCATGCGTCAGACAAAGGAGACCTCCGGCCTGGTGCTGGTGGTCGAAGACAACCGTAATATTTCCGAGATGATCGGCGAGTACCTGGAAGGGCGCGGCTTCGAAGTCGACTACGCCCAGGATGGGCTGGACGGTTATCGTCTGGCGGCCGAGAACAGCTACGACGTGGTCGTGCTGGACCTGATGCTGCCGCGTCTGGACGGTATCGAAGTCTGTCGCCGGCTGCGCAACGACGCCCGCAAGTCGACGCCGGTGCTGATGCTGACCGCGCGCGACACGCTGGACGACAAGCTCACCGGCCTGGGGTTCGGCGCCGATGACTACCTGACCAAGCCGTTCGCGATCCAGGAACTGGAAGCCCGCCTGCGCGCGCTGATCCGCCGCGAGCGTCGCCAGGTCGGCTCGGAAGTGCTCAAGGTTGCCGACCTCGTGCTCGATCCGGTCAGCATGCGCGCCACCCGTGCCGGGACCGAACTGCAGCTCTCGCCGATCGGCCTGCGCCTGCTGACGATCCTCATGCGCGAATCGCCGCGCGTGGTGACCCGCCAGGAAATCGAACGCGAGATCTGGGGCAATGGCCTGCCGGACTCGGACACCCTGCGCAGCCATCTGTACAACCTGCGCAAGATCATCGACAAGCCGTTCGACCGCCCGCTGCTGCACACCGTGCAGAGTGCCGGTTACCGTATTGCCGATATCGCCCAGCCGATGAGCTGATGGGCGGTCGATCGCCGCTCGGCCGCCTGCGGGCGGCATGAGCGATCCGATCCTCCGGGACCCTCTGGAGCATGACGGCCCGGCGTTTGCCGGGCCGTTGTCATGGTTTGCACGATGGACTCACGGCAAGCTTTCCTATAATCGCCGCGAACCGCCCTGGACCCCGTAATGCCGCACGGTCTGCCGCGCAAGATCCGTATCGTCTTCATCCTCCAAGCCGTGCTCGCCAGCCTGGGCATCCTGCTGGGCGCCTGGCTGGTATCGCTGGTGATCAAGCACAGTCTGGTCAGCAGCGCACTGAAGGAAGAGGCCGGCTACTACTGGCAACTGCACGAGGCCTCGCCGGTGCAGCCGCCGCCCAATACCCAGAACATCCGCGGCTACCTGCTCGAGACAGGTCAGTCGCCGCTGAGCCTGCCGGCCAACCTGCGCACGCTCACGCCCGGCTT
This sequence comes from Stenotrophomonas sp. TWI700, assembly GCF_039673645.1. Lineage (NCBI taxonomy): Bacteria > Pseudomonadati > Pseudomonadota > Gammaproteobacteria > Lysobacterales > Lysobacteraceae > Stenotrophomonas > Stenotrophomonas sp. TWI700. The sequence goes on from NZ_JBDJMB010000023.1 coordinate 38,500, forward strand.
CCATGAGCTCAAGGACGACGACCAGCTGGTGCTGGTCGATGCGCGCCCGGAAGGCCGCCTGTACCTGGTGTTCCTGCGTTCGCGCGCGGAGATGCTGGCGTTCTGGTTCGGCATCGTGCCGGTGCTGCTGACGCTGTTGGCCGTCTATGGCGCCTCGTGGATCACCTACCGCGCATCCAAACGCCTGGTGTCGCCGGTCAACTGGCTGGCCCGGCGCGTCTCGCGCTGGGATCCGGGGCACCCGGAAGCCGCCGACCTGGCCCCGGCCAAGCTGCCGGCGGACATGCAGGGCGAGACCCGCCAGCTGGCGGCCGCGCTGCACTCGCTGGCGACCAAGGTCACCGCGCATGTCGCGCGCGAGCGCAACTTCACCCGCGATGCCAGCCACGAGCTGCGCACGCCGCTCACCGTGATCCGCGTGGCCAGCGACATGGCGCTGGGCGACCAGGACATGACCCCGCGCCTGCGCCGCGGCCTGCAGCGCATCCAGCGCGCCGGACGCGACATGGAGGCGGTGATCGATGCCTTCCTGATCCTCGCCCGCGAGGCCGATGTCGAGCCGCAGGTCGAGCTGTTCGACGTCAACGAGATCGTCCGCTACGAGGTGGACAACGCCCGCGAGCTGATCGCCGGGCGGCCCGTGGAAATCCATCTGCACAGCAGCGGCCCGGTGATGCTGCACGCACCGCCGCGGGTGCTGCAGGTGGTGGTCAGCAACCTGCTGCGCAACGCCTGCAGCTATACCGACGAAGGCCGCATCGACGTCGACGTCGAGGCCGACCGCGTGGTCGTGCGCGACACGGGGATCGGCATGTCCGCCGAAGCGCTGGGCCGTGCCTTCGAGCCGTTCTATCGCGCCGAGCCCAGCCGCCCGCAGGGCACCGGGCTGGGGCTGTCGATCGTGCGCCGGCTGTGTGACCGCTTCGGCTGGAAGATCGGCCTGGCCAGCGAGCCCGGGCAGGGCACGCAGGCCACGATCCACTACCGCTGAGCCGCGCTCAGTCGCACTGCACCTTGGGCGCCAGCGCAGCCCGCCAGATCGCATAGCCTTCGGGCGTCATGTGCAGCATGTCCTCGCGGAACAGCGCGGCACGCGGCTGGCCGCCGGCATCGAGCATCGGCGTGTAGACATCGGTGTAGCCGGTGTTGGGCAGGGTGGCCAGCGCCTTCCTGATCAGCCCGTTGGCCTCCACCACCGCCGGCAGCAGCTGCGCGCGCGAGGGGCTGGGCTTGATCGAGATGATCTCCACCGTGGTCTTCGGCAGGTCGCGGTGCACGCGGTTGACGAAGGCCACCACGTCGTCGCGGACCTGCGCCGGGCTGCGGCCGCTGTTGAGGTCGTTGTCGCCGGCGTAGAAGAACACCTTGCACGGCGCATACGGGATCACGATGCGGTCGGCATACCAGGTGCTGTCGCGTACTTCCGAACCGCCGAAGCCGCGGTTGAACACCGGCTGGCCCGGGAAATCGGCGGCCAGGCTCTCCCACATCCGGATCGACGAGCTGCCGATGAATTCGATGCCGCCGCGCGGCGGCGGACTGGCCGCGTCCTGTGCCGCGAACTGCGCCATGTCGCCGGCCCAGGCCACGTTGGAGACCTGGGTCGGTACCTGCGGCGTGGCGGGGGCCGGCGTGCGCGCCAGTGCGGGCAGGGCGGCGCCCAGGGCAAGGGCGAGCAGAAGGGGGCGGGCACGGCGGTGCAGCATGGACGACTCCTGTGGTGGGGCACCGAAGGCGCCCGGACGGGTAGGCGTTCATCATAGAAGCTGCCGCCGGGCCGCGCTTTACCACGGACGGGCGTTGGCCGCCTTCGACAATGCCCCGACCGGCTTATGGCAAAATGAGGGATTGCCTGCCCCATTCAGCGATGCCCATGACCGTCTGCCGTGTGCTGTTCCTGCCGTTCCGGCCCGCGTTGTCGACCGGGGTGCCTGCCCATGGCGGATGAAATCGGGCACCTGCCGCGCGGCCCCAAGCGCATCTTCAAGGCGGCGGTCTGGTCGTGGCAGGGACTGCGTGCGGCCTGGCTGCACGAGTCCTCGTTCCGGCTGGAGGTGTATCTGCTGATCGTGCTCGCCCCGCTGGCGCTCTGGCTCGGCCAGACCCCGGTGGAGCGCGCGCTGATGATCGGTTCGGTGCTGCTGGTGCTGGCCATGGAACTGGCCAACTCGGCGATCGAGGCGGTGATCGAACGCTACGGCGCCGAGTTCCACGAGCTCGCCGGGCGCGCCAAGGACATGGGCTCGGCCGCCGTTTTCGTGCTGATGATGAACGTACTGGTGTGCTGGACCCTGATCCTGCTGCCGCAGATTCTCTGACCTAAAACTTCTGGCGCGTCACCCGCGTCATCCCCCCTGTAAGGATGGAAGTCCATGTTTCTTGAGTTGTTGTCCGACCCCAATGTCTGGTTGACCCTGCTGACCCTGAGCGCACTGGAAATCGTGCTGGGCATCGACAACCTGGTGTTCATCTCGATCGCGGTGAGCAAGCTGCCCGAAGCGCGTCGTCCGTTCGCGCGCAAGCTCGGCATCGCCGTGGCCTGCATCACCCGCATCCTGCTGCTGGTGTCGCTGGCGTACCTGGCGCACATGCAGGCCAACCTGTTCACGGTGGCCGGGATGGGCATCTCGATCCGCGACCTGGTGCTGATCGTCGGTGGCCTGTTCCTGATCATCAAGGGCGGCATGGAAATCCGCGAGCTGATCACCGGCGGCGAGGATGAGGATCCGACCACCACCAAGGCGTCGGCCGTGTTCGGCATGGTCATCGCGCAGATCGCCATCATCGACATCGTGTTCTCGCTGGACTCGGTCATCACCGCGGTCGGCATCGCCGAACATGTGCCGGTGATGGTCGCCGCGATCCTGCTCTCGGTCGCCGTCATGCTGCTGGCCGCCAATCCGCTGGGCCGCTTCATCGACGCCAACCCGACCGTGAAGATGCTGGCGCTGGCCTTCATCCTGCTGATCGGCGCGGTATTGATCCTGGATGGCCTGGACGTGCATGTGCCCAAGCCCTACATCTACGCCGCGATGGGCTTCTCGGTGCTGGTGGAATGGCTGAACCTGCTGATGCGCCGCCGCGCCGTGGCCCACCACGTGCCGGGTGCCGGCAACTGGTAAGGGGGTAGGTGCCGACCGCTGGCCGGCACCACATCCGCTTTACCCAGGACGTGGCATGCTCCGGATCCCGTTCATCGAGATCCGGAGCCGGCCATGCGATCGTTCTCCCGTATGTTGTGCCTGGCCGTACTGGCCTCCCTGTTGTCCGGTTGTGGCTACAACGCCATCCAGCAGAAGGATGAGCAGGTCAAGGCCGGTTGGGCCGAGGTGCTCAACCAGTACAAGCGCCGCGCCGATCTGATCCCCAACCTGGTGCAGACCGTGGAAGGCTATGCCAACCAGGAACGCCAGGTCCTGACCGATGTCACCAACGCCCGTGCGCGCGTGGGGCAGGTCAACGTCAACGCCGACGATGCCGACTCTCTCAAGCAGTTCCAGCAGGCCCAGGGCGAGCTGAGCGGTGCGCTGTCACGCCTGCTGGTGGTCACCGAGAACTACCCGAACCTGAAGTCCGACCAGGGCTTCCGCGATCTGCAGGCGCAGCTGGAAGGCACCGAGAACCGCATCACTGTGGCGCGCGGCCGCTATATCCAGATGGTGCAGGACTACAACACCTACATCCGCCAGTTCCCGCAGGTGATCACCGCCAAGCTGTTCGGCTATGCGACCAAGCCGAACTTCACGGTGGAGAACGAAGCGCAGATCTCGCAGCCGCCGGCGGTCAAGTTCGGCTCGCAGGCCCCGGCCCAGGCTCCGGCGCCCGCACCGCAGCCGCCCGCGCCGCAGCCGCAGCCGCAGCCGGCTAACTGAGCCCGTGACCATGCGCCTGCTGCGCTGGCTCCTGCTGCTCTGCCTGGCGCTGGCGTTGCCGGCCTGGGCGCAGCGCCAGGCCGAGATCCCGCCGATGTCCTCGCCCGTGGTGGACACCACCGGCACCCTGGACGCGGCGCAGATCCAGGCACTGGAGGCGCAGGCGCTGGCCCTGCAGCAGCGCAAGGGCAGCCAGCTGCAGATCCTGATGGTGCCGAGCACCGCGCCGGAAACCATCGAGCAGTACACCCAACGGGTGTTCGAGCAGTGGTCCATCGGCCGCAAGGGCGTGGATGACGGCGTGCTGCTGGTGGTGGCCAAGGACGATCGCCGGGTCCGCATCGAGCCGGGCTACGGCCTGGAAGGCGCGATCCCGGATGCGATCGCCAACCGGGTGATCCAGGAGTACCTGGCCCCGCGGTTCCGCAGCAACGACTACGCCGGTGGCCTCACCGATGCCAGCGCTGCGCTGGTCAAACTGATCGACGGCGAGGCGCTGCCTGCGCCGGTCAGCACGCATCGCGCCCAGGACGCCCCGGCGGGTGGCAACTGGACGATGGCGCTGGGCATCGGCCTGTTCGCCGGTTTGTTCCTGCGCGGCATCCTGGGCTGGCTGCCGCGCCCCCTGCGCGCGCTGGCGAGCGGTGCCGGGGCCGGGGTGGCCGCGTTCCTGTTCACCTCGCTGGTGGTCGCCAGTGGCGCGGCCGCCGTGGTGGGCCTGCTGGTCGGCCTGACGTCGGCCGGTCGCGGCGGCGTGTTCGCGCGCAGTGGCGGCTGGGGTGGGGGTGGCTGGGGCGGTGGCGGGTTCGGTGGCGGCGGGGGTGGCTTCGGCGGCGGTGGAGGCGGCTGGGGCGGGGGTGGTGGACGTTCGGGAGGCGGTGGCGCCTCGGGAGGCTGGTGATGCGCTGGCTCCGGCACGTGTTTTCCCCCTCGGTGCGGCGCGCCTTCCCACCGGCACATCTGCAGGCGATCACCGAGGCGATCACGGCCGGCGAGCGCCGCCACGGTGGCCAGGTGATGTTCGCGGTGGAAGCGGATCTGCCGCTGGCCGCGTTGTGGCAGGGCATCACCGCACAGCAGCGCGCCGGGCAGGCCTTCGCCCAGTTGCGGACCTGGGATACCGAACACAACAACGGCGTCCTGATCTACCTGCTGCTGGCCGACCATGCGATCGAGCTGGTCGCCGATCGCGGCCTGCGCGGGCGGATCGATGAGGCGCAGTGGCGGGCCATCTGCGCGCACATGCAGCAGCGGCTGCGCGAGGGCGCCCTGCAGGAGGCCGTGCTGCTGGCGATCGAAGAGGTCTCGGACCTGCTGGCCGGGCACTATCCGCCCGTTCCGGGGTCACAGGATGACGGCCTGCCGGACACGCCGCAGATTCTGGGCTGAAGCCCGGCAATCGCGCGATCGCGGCCGCCGCGAGGCCGCTCCCGGGCGGCGCTAGAATATCCGCATCCCTGCAAGGCGCCCTTCATGATCTATTTCCACGATATCGACCCCATCGCCATCTCGCTCGGGCCGATCAAGGTGCACTGGTACGGCATCATGTACCTGCTCGGCTTCACTGCCGCCTGGTGGCTGGGGCGCAAGCGGATCGCGGCCGGGCGCCTGCCCGGGGTCGATGCCAACGGCTTCTCCGACCTGCTGTTCTACGCGATGCTCGGGGTCGTCGTCGGTGGGCGCGTGGGTTACATGCTGTTCTACGCGACCTCGGAATTCCTGCACAACCCGCTGCTGCTGTTCAAGGTCTGGGACGGCGGCATGAGCTTCCATGGGGGCCTGCTCGGCGTGCTGTTCGCCTCGTGGTGGTGGTCGCGCAAGCATCGCCTGCATCTGTTCGACACCCTCGATTTCATGTCGCCGCTGGTACCGCTGGGCCTGGGCTTCGGCCGCATCGGCAACTTCATCGGCGCCGAGTTGTGGGGCAAGTACACCGATGGCAGCTGGGGCGTCGTGTTCCCGAGCGGCCTGCCGGCCCCGTTGAACGGGCTGGACCTGGCCACCCTCAAGGCCGAGTTCGCCACCGGTGCGCTCAACCAGTACGCCCGCCATCCGTCGCAGCTGTATGAAGCGCTGCTGGAAGGCCTGGTGATGTTCTTGGTGCTCTGGGCGGTGTCGGCCAAGCCGCGCCACCGCTACGTGATCGCCGGCCTGTTCGCGCTGATGTACGGCCTCTTCCGCTTCGTGGTGGAGTTCGTGCGCATGCCCGACAATGGCGTCTATATCGCCTTCGGCTGGCTGACCAAGGGCCAGATCCTGTGCGTGCCGCTGATCGCCTTCGGCCTGGTGCTGCTGGCACTGTCGCGTCGCGCACCGGTGCTGCAGCCGGTGCTGCCGGCCGCCGCTGCCGGAGCCAAGGCATGAAGGCCTACCTGGACCTGCTCGCGCATGTGCTGGAGCACGGCACGGAAAAGTCGGATCGCACCGGCACCGGCACGCGCAGCGTGTTCGGCTGGCAGATGCGCTTCAACCTCAACGACGGCTTCCCGCTGGTCACCACCAAGAAGCTGCACCTGCGCTCGATCATCCACGAGCTGCTGTGGTTCCTGAAGGGCGATACCAACATCGGGTACCTGAAGGACAACCAGGTGCGGATCTGGGACGAGTGGGCCGATGCGAACGGCGACCTCGGCCCGATCTACGGCAAGCAGTGGCGCAGCTGGGCCACCGCCGATGGCGGCGCGATCGACCAGATGCAGTGGCTGGTGGACGAGATCAAGCGCAACCCCGATTCGCGGCGGCTGGTGGTCAGCGCCTGGAACGTGGGTGAGCTGTCGCAGATGGCCTTGATGCCGTGCCACAACCTGTTCCAGTTCTACGTGGTGGACGGCAAGCTCAGTTGCCAGCTGTACCAGCGCAGCGGCGACATCTTCCTGGGCGTGCCGTTCAACATCGCCAGCTACGCGCTGCTCACCCACATGGTGGCGCAGGCGACCGGGCTGGGCGTGGGCGATTTCGTGCATACCCTCGGCGATGCGCACCTGTACTCGAACCACTTCGAGCAGGCGCGCGAACAGCTCGCGCGTGAGCCGCGCGCGCTGCCGAAACTCTGGTTGAACCCCGAGGTGACCGACCTGTTCGGCTTCCAGTTCGACGACATCCGCATTGATGGCTACGACCCGCACCCGGCGATCAAGGCCCCGGTGGCGGTGTGACGTTGACTCTAACTTGCTGAGCTGAGCACGTGGTCACGAATGCTCAGCCAGCTTGGGATGCAATCTGATACCTCAACTGGAGGAGGCCAGCTATGTCTACTGGAAAATCGAGGAAGTCACGCGAAAAGCTCGCTGACACATTGATGTCAATGTCGGGCGCACTAGCGGTTGCGTTGACGTCAGCAGTGTTCATTGCCCCGATGGGATTGGCGCTCGCACAGCTCATCAAGCAAGAGCCGTTGAATGTGGTCGCTTTGATCGAAGTAGTTGATTCGTCCACTGTCGCGCTGTTTTTCGCGCTCTTCATCGCGGCCGCTTTTATAGTGAAGTTGGGGCGACGTTCTGCGTTTAAAATCTACGACTCACTGTATCCAGACCCATGAAGCTCTCCCTGATCGCCGCCCTGGACCGCGACCATGGCATCGGCCGCGACAACGATCTGCCGTGGAAGCTGCCCGACGATCTCAAGCATTTCAAGGCGTTGACCCTGGGAAAGCCGATCCTGATGGGGCGCAAGACCGCGCTCTCGCTCGGCCGTGCACTGCCGGGCCGGCCCAACTTGGTGCTGACCCGCAGCGGCCAGGTCCCGTTCGAGGGCATGCAGGCGGCGACGTCGCTCGAGCAGGCACTGCTGTATGCCGCCGATGCCGGCGCGGACGAGTTGTGTGTGATCGGCGGTGGCGAAATCTATCGCCTTGTCATGGCGCAGGCCACCGACCTGCACCTGACCTGGGTGGATACGGCGGTGGCGGCCGACACCCACTTCCCTCCGGTCGATCCGGCGCTGTGGGTGGAAGTGGCGCGCGAACACCACGCGGCCGACGAGCGGCACGCGTACGCGTTCGATTTCGTGGATTACCGCCGCGCCTGAGCGGGCGCTGCAGGCAGGCCGGTCGCACTGACCGGCCTGCGGCTCATTCGGCGTCGCTGGTGACGTCGTTTTTCTGCGGCTGTTGCTGCGGCTGCTGCTCGGCGTTCTGCGCGGGCTTCGCACCACCGCCCTGGCGGCCCTGGCCACCCCGGCCACGATCACGGCCCTGGCCTTGACCCTGACGCGGTGGGCGCCCGTTTGGCTGCGCACCCTCGGCGGCCGGCCGGCGTGCCGGCGGACGCGGCGCGGAGACCGGCTTGGGCACATCGCGGCCCGGCACCTGCACCACGCGCAGTTCTTCGGTATCCAGCTGCAGCGCGGTGAGCTTGCCTCCCCAAACGGCACCGGTATCGATCGCGTGCACGCCCTGGGTGATGGTGAGGCCCAGCGCGGACCAGTGTCCGCAGACGATCTTCAGATCGCGCTCGGCGCGGCCCGGCACTTCGAACCAGGGATACAGCCCCTGTTCCTGGGTGCCCGGCGTGCCCTTGTCCTCGATCCCGATCCGGCCCCGCGGCGTGCAGTAACGCATGCGCGTGAACAGATTGATGATCGCGCGCGAGCGGTCGTAGCCGGCCAGGCCGGGTGACCAGCTCGGCTTGTCGCCGTACATGTTGCGGAACAGCTTGCGGTAGCCGCTGCCGTGCAGCTGCTGCTCGACCTCGCGGGCGTGCTTCTCGGCCAGCTGGGTGGTCCACTTCGGGGCCAGCCCGGCGTGGATCATCATCCAGCCCAGCTCACGGTCCACGTGGGCCAGCTTCTGCAGGCGCAGCCACTCCAGCAGCTCATCGCGGTCCTCGGCCTGCACGATCCGCAGCAGATCCGGGTTGACCTTGCGCTGCTCTTCCTCGGTGCGGGCACCGACGGCAAGCAGGGACAGGTCATGGTTGCCCAGCACGATCACGCTGCTCTCGCGCAGCGAATGGACCAGGCGCAGGGTTTCCAGCGATTGCCCGCCCCGGTTGACCAGGTCGCCGCAGAACCAGAGTTTGTCGACCGCGGGGTCGAACTTGATTTTTTCCAGCAACCGCTGGGTGACGTCGTAGCAGCCCTGCAGGTCGCCGATGGCCCAGACACTCATGCGTGCGCCTCCATCAGTGCAGTGTGCGCGGAACGGTCAGGACGAACGGCGCGATGGCGGCGGCGAACTCGGTGCCGTCGTCGGCCACCATGTCGTAGTGCCCCTGCATCGTGCCGTGCTCGGTCTCCAGCATGACACCGGAGGTGTAACGGAAGTCTTCACCGGGGCGCAGCCGCGGCTGCTCGCCGATCACTCCATCCCCGTCGACATGCTCGATGCGGCCGTTGGCATCGGTGATCCGCCAGTGACGGGCCACCAGCCGTGCCGCGACGCGGCCCCGGTTGAGGATGCGGATCGTGTAGGCGAACGCGTAGCGGCCGTCCTCCGGCGTGGACTGGTCATCGAGGAAGCGGGGGGCGACCTCGACGGAGATCGCGTAGTTTGCAGCGTCGTTCATGCAGGCAGTTTAGTGAATGTTGTGCACGATGAGATGAGTGCCGCCCGCCCGGGTGGCGCTCCCGTCATGAAGGTCGGGCGGTTCCACGTGCGCGCGGCCGGTCAGGGCCGCCGGCGGCGCGCTCACCCCTGCGGGGCGGCATCACCGTCGGCGCAGGGTACGTTCGCCAGCGCGATGAACTGCGCCACGTCCAGCTGCTCGGCGCGGGCATCGCTGCGCACGCCGGCGGCGTCGAACTGCTCGGGCGTGCACACGTTCTGCAGCGCGTTGCGCAGGGTCTTGCGGCGCTGCCCGAAGGCGGCCTTGACCACGTGGGCGAAGCGCTTGCGGTCCAGGATGCCGACCGTGGCCGGATCGCGCGGGACCAGCCGGACCACGGCCGAATCGACCTTCGGCGGCGGCCGGAACGCACCCGGCGGCACCACGAACAGCGAGGTCACCTTGCAGAAGGCCTGCAGCATCACGCTCAGCCGGCCGTAGACCTTGCTGCCCGGATCGGCGGCCATGCGGTCGACCACTTCCTTCTGCAGCATGAAGTGCATGTCGGTGATCACCGCCGCGTGGTCCAGCGCATGGAACAGGATCGGCGAGGAGATGTTGTAGGGGAGATTGCCGACCAGGCGGATCGGGCTGCCCGCGGCCAGTTCGGTGAAATCCACCTGCAGCACGTCGCGGTGGATGATGGTCATCTCGCCCAGCGGTTCGGCGGCGGCGGCCAGCGGCCCGACCAGATCCCGGTCGAACTCGATCACGGTCAGCTTCGGGTGGCGGCGCAGCAGCGGCAGGGTGATGGCGCCCTGGCCCGGGCCGATCTCGACCAGGCGGTCGCCGTCCTTCGGGTTGACCGCCAGGACGATCTTGTCGATGTAGCTGCGGTCGGCGAGGAAGTGCTGGCCGAGCTGCTTCTTGGCGGGGCCGGAGAAACCGGGCGCGCCGGAGGAGGAATACGAAGAAGTCATGGCACCAGTGTACGTTGGCGCGCCAGCCGGGCACACAGCGCGGTGGCAGCGAGGAGGCTGGAGGGGTCGGCGATGCCGCGGCCGGCCAGATCGAGGGCGGTGCCGTGGTCGACCGCGACGCGCGGGTAGGGCAGGCCCAGGGTGATGTTGACGGCCTGCTCGAAGCCGCTGTACTTGAGCACCGGCAGGCCCTGGTCGTGGTACATCGCCAGCACCGTGTCGAAGCCGGCCAGCTTGGCCGGCAGGAACGCGGTATCGGCCGGCAGCGGCCCGACCAGGTCCATGCCCCGAGCGCGCAGGCGCTCCAGCAGCGGGATGATCAGGTCGAGCTCCTCGCGGCCGAGATGGCCGTCTTCGCCGGCGTGCGGGTTGAGGCCGAGCACGGCGATACGCGGCGAAGCGAGGCCGAAATCGCGCTGCAGGGCGTCGTGGAGGATCTGCAGGGTCAGCGCCAGGCCATCGGCGGTGATCGCATCGGCCACCGACCGCAACGGCAGGTGGGTGGTCGCCAGGGCGACCCGCACGATCGCGTTGGCCAGCATCATCACCACCGGAGTGCGGGCCTGGTCGGCCAGCAGTTCGGTAGTGCCGCTGTAGGCGATGCCGCCTTCGTTGATGACCGCCTTGTGCACCGGGCCGGTGACCACGCCGGTGAGTTCACCGGACAGGCAGGCCTGGCCGGCCTGGCGCAGGGCACCGATCACCGCGCCGGCATTGGCCGGGTCCGGGGTGCCGAAGCGCGAGGGGACGGCATTGCGCACCGCGCGCAACGGCAGATCGCCCGGCTGGCGGGCGATGGCGTCTTCAGGCAGGAGCTGCAGGGGCAGCGACAGCGCGGCGGCGGCAGCCTGCAGCGTGTCCGGGTCGGCGAAGGCCAGCAGCCGGCAATCGGTGCGCGGCTGCTGGATCAGTCGAAGGCAGAGCTCCGGGCCGATCCCCGCCGGCTCGCCCGGTACCAGCGCGAGCTGCGGGAGCATGGATCAGGACTGCGGCGGGGTGGCGGCCGCGGCGCCGCCCGGGGCGTAGCCGCGCATGTCCACGTAGGCTTCGCCACGCAGTTCCTGCAGGAAGCGGTTGTACTCTTCTTCCAGCTTGCGGCGGCCGATCGTTTCACGGATCTGGGCGCGCTGGTTGTCGGTGGTGGCATCGGTCTGGCGCGTGGCGACGCGCTGGACGATGTGCCAGCCGGCATCGGTGCGGAACGGCTGGCTCACGCCGCCGTCAGCGACGCCTTCAACCTGCTTGCCGAAGTCCGGGCCGAACGCGTCGGCCGGGAACCAGCCCAGATCGCCGCCCTGGCCCTTGCTGTTGTTGTCTTCCGAGGATTCCTTGGCGACCGCGTCGAACTCGGCGCCGCCGGCGATGCGGGCGCGCAGGGTATCGATCTTGGCCTTCGCCGCGGCATTGTCCTGCTGGTCGGTGATGCGGACCAGGATATGACGGGCGTGGTACTCGGTGATGGTGTTACCAGCGCCGGCGGCGGCGCTGGCATCACGCACTTCCACCAGCTTCAACAGCTGGAAGCCACTCGGGCCACGCAGCGGACCGACCACGTCGCCGGACTTCATGTCTTTCATCATCTGCGCGAATGCGTTCGGGATTTCATCCAGCGAACGCCATCCGAGGTCGCCGCCTTCCAGCGCGTTCGGGCTGTCCGAATAACGGACGGCGGCCGCGTTGAAGTCGATCTCGCCCTTGTCCAGCAGAGCCTTGACGCCATCGGCCTTTTTCTGGCCGGTGGTGATCTGCTCGGCGGTGGCACCTTCGGGCAGGCCGATCAGGATATGGGCCAGGTGGTACTGGGTACCGACCGCCGCCTGCTGCTTGAGCGCGCCATCCACTTCACCTTCGCTGACGCTGATCCGGCTCTGCGCGAAGCTCTGGCGCAGGCGCTGGACGGTGATCTCGTCGCGGACCGAATTGCGGAAATCGTTGAAATCCAGGCCATCGCTGGCCAGGCGCTGGCGCAGGGCGTCCAGCGTGGAGCCGTTCTGCTGGGCGATGGCGTTGATCGCCTGGTTCAGTTCCTGGTCGCTGACCTTGATGCCGCTGCTCTCGGCGCGCGCCACCTGCAGCTTGACCAGGACCAGGCGCTCGAGCACCTGGCGGCTCAGCACGTCATCGGGCGGCAGCTGGTTTTCACGACCGGCGTACTGGGCCTTGATGTTCTGGACGGCGCGGTCCAGTTCGCTCTGCAGCACGACGTCCTCATCGACGATCGCCGCGATGCGGTCCAGCGGCTGACTCTGCTGGGCCAGCACCTGCAACGGGGCCGTCGCGGAGGAGACCGCCAGCAGGGAGGCGAGGAGTACGGGAAGGGTCTTGGTCATGGGATCTGATTCGGATCGTAGTCGTCGCGGGCTGCACCGGTGTTGCTGGGCGGCACCAGATAGAGGTCGTCTCGGTAGTACCCGAGAATAGCACGGCGCAAGGTGCGGTCCGTGTTCTGGCCGATGGAGCTCAGGCCCTTGAGCACGAACTCGATCTGGAAGGAGTTGTTGAGTTCACCCTCGCGGTTGCGCACGTAGCGGCGGGCGATCGCGCGGACGGCCAGGCAGCAGCTGTCCCACTGCACGCCGCCGATGATTTCCAGCGGGGCGCGGTCCTGGATGGAGTAGTAGTAGCGGCCGACCAGGCTCCAGCGCTCGTTGAGCGGGTAGAGGAAGGACAGGTCGGCCTGCTCCAGCAACTCGCTGCCGTTGGGGTTCAGGCGGTGGCGGTAGGTCAGGTTGACCACGCCATCGTTGGACATCAGGTAGCGCGCGCGCACGCTGGCCAGATCCTCACGCTTGTACTTGGGATCCCACTGATAGGTGGCGCCCAGGTTCCAGCGGTCGTTGATCGCGTAGTTGGCGTCCGCGATCCAGGCCGACTTGCCCTGTTCGACCGGGGTTTCACTGCTGTTGATTGTGACCCGGGAATCATCGAAGTACAGGATCTGGCCGATGCTGCCCGAGAAGCGCTCCTTGCCGGTGTCCTGGTCGATGAAGCGGGTGCTCACCGCCATGGTCAGCTGGTTGGCGTCGTTCTGGCGGTCGGCGCCGGAGTAGCGCGAATCGCGGAACAGCTGGCCCCAGCTGAAGGTGAAGTCACGGGTATCGAAGATCGGCAGGTCGCTCTGGTCGCGGTACGGCGTACGCAGGTAGAACAGGCGCGGTTCCAGCGTATGCAGGAAGCGGGTGTCGCCGATGGTGGTCTCGCGGTCGAAGAACAGCCCGGCGTCGATGGTGCCGATCGGCAGGCTGCGGCTCGGCGACGTGTTGCCGCGCAGCTGGTCCGGGGTGGCAACCGCCAGCTGTTCCGGGGTCATCTGGCTGCGGCGGATGCTGTCAGCCAGGCCACGTTCCAGGTCATAGCCAGTGTAGCGGTAGGCCAGGGTCGGGGTGACGTACCAGGCCGCGCCGCTGAACGGCATCGAGACGTAGGGCTTGATGTCGATGCGCGAGCCACCGTCCATGCGCGTCGGCGGCAGGCCGTCGCGGACGTATTCGCCTTCGGCATCGATGATCTTGCCGTGCACATCCAGATGCGTGAAGTTCACCGCTTCGGCGTAGATTCCGGTTTCCAGCCAGGGCAGCAGCGGCTTGTCCCAGTTGACGAACAGGCGCGGCTGGCGCGCGTACGGCAGGGCCGCTTCGGTCAGGGTGTAGTCGGTGAGCTGCCAGTAGTCGGCCATCAGGCCGCCGGTCCAGTTCTCGCCGGTGCCGTAGATGCCGATCTGGCTCTGCAGGTTGGAGGTGGTCACCCCGAGCAGCCGATTGGAGAAATCCTCCAGATAGCGCTCATCGCTGACCCAGGCCAGGCTGGCGCGGGCCTGCCAGTTGGCGTTGATGTTGTGGTACCCGCTGAACTCCACGCGGCCGCGATCCTTGTCGCGCAGCTTGTCATTGGGCAGGTAGGCGGTCAGCAGCTCGCCGCGGCCACCGTCGTAGAGATAGCGGAATTCGTTGTCGAGCATGAAACCGCGCTTGCTCATGTAGCGCGGCATCAGGGTGTCGTCGAAGTTCGGCGCCAGGTTCAGATAGATCGGCTGGGTATAGTCGAAGCCGTTGCGGCCGGACAGGCCGATCTGCGGGTACAGCAGGCCGGTCTGACGGCGATCATCGATCGGGAACTTGAAGTACGGCGCCCACAGCACCGGCACCTTGCCGATACGCAGCACGGCGTTGCGCGCGGTACCGAAGCCGGCGTCGTTGTCGACCTCGATCTGCGGCGCCGACAGCTTCCACACCGGCTGCGAGGGGTCGCAGGTGGTGTAGGTGGAGCGGTGCATCTGGCCGACCGCACCCTGCAGGTCGATCGACTCGGCACCGCCGTTGCCACGGCGGGACACCAGCTGGTACTGGATGTCGCTGATCTTGTGGGTGTCGCTTTCCTGGTTGCCTTCGGCGCGACGGGCCTTCATCCGGATCGAGGAGTCCTGGTAGCGGACGTTGCCCTCGGCGATGTAGTTGCCGCTTTCGGTATCGAAGCTCAGGTTGTCGGTGCCCAGGAACTGGTCGCCGCGCTTGAGCGCGACGTTGCCCTGGTAGTTGGGCACCACGGAGGTCCCGGTCAGTTGGTCGCCTTCGATGTCCGTCGGCTGCTGGTCACGCGTCGCGGCCGCGGCTTTGTCGGCCTTGGGCGCATCGTCGAACACGGGCAGCACGTCGGTCACCGGGCACAGGCCCCAGTTCACCGGCTTGTCGTCGGCCAGGGCCGGCAGGCAGATGGCGATACTGAGGGGGAGGGGCAGCAGGCGGAGGGCTCGGCGCACGCGGTATCGGATTCGGGCGAAAACGGATAGTAGCTTGCCCCATCCCTTGCATAGGGGCAATGAAGGTCCCGCCCACGCAGGGGCCCGGGTTCATTCGTCGGCCCGGTCCGCGCGGATCAGCGCAGCTGGCCGACGTGGGCCACGCTGCATTCCGCAAGGGCCTGCAGGTCGTATCCGCCCTCCAGCATCGACACGATCCGGCCGGCCCCGTGGCGGCGGGCCAGCCCGCGCAACTCGGTGGTGATCCAGGCGAAATCCTCGGTTTCCAGCATCAGATCGGCCTGCGGATCGCGCATGTGCGCATCGAAACCGGCCGAGATCAGCAGCAGCTGGGGCCGGAAATCGTCGATGGCCGGCAGCATCTCGTCGGCCCAGGTGTTGCGGAAACGGAAGCCGCCACTGCCCGGCGGCAGCAGGATGTTCATCAGATTGCCGGCCCCGCGGTCGCGGCGCAGTCCCGAGTTGGGGAACAGCCCGGCCTGGTGGGTGCTGTAGTAGGCCACGCCGGGATCGGCGATGAAGATGTCCTGGGTGCCGTTGCCGTGGTGGACATCGAAATCGACGATGGCGATCCGCTCCAGCCCATAGCGGTCGCGCGCATAGGCGGCGGCGATGGCGATGTTGTTGAACAGGCAGAAGCCCATCGCGGTGCTGGCGCTGGCGTGGTGGCCGGGCGGGCGCACCGCGCAGAAGGCCACCGGGTCCTCGCCCAGCATCACCGCATCGACCGCCGCCACGCCGGCACCGGCCGCGTGCAGGGCCGCGCTGGCCGAGCCGGGCGAGGTCATGGTGTCCATGTCGATCAGGCGCAGCGGCTCGGTCTGGGGCTTGAGCACCAGGTCGATCAGTTCGCTGTCGTGGACCCGCGCCAGCTCACCGAGCTTGGCCGGCGGAGCCTCGCGCCAGTCCAGCTGGTCCGGATAGGCCGCCTTCAGCGCATCGAGCACCCCCTGCAGACGGGCCGGGCATTCGGGATGGCCGCGGCCGGGATCGTGTTGCAGACAGGCGGGGTGGGTGAAAACCAGCATGCGGGCAGGATATCCGGTGGGGCGGCAGGGCCGCTCAGGCGTGGCGGCGCTCGTGGCGCCAGAGCACCTCGCCGTGGCCATCCGCCCGGGCCAGTACGCGCGCGAGCACGAACAGCAGGTCGGACAGGCGGTTGAGGTAGTGCAGTGCTTCCGGGCGGACGGTCTCCCGGCGCGCCAGCGTGACCGTCTCGCGCTCGGCGCGGCGCACGATGGTGCGGGCCAGGTGGCAGCGCGCGGCGGCCTCGCCCCCGGCCGGCAGGATGAATTCCTTCAGCACCGGCAGGTCGGCGTTGTAGTGATCCAGCTGCCGTTCCAGCGCCTCGATGTCGGCGGCGTGGATGGCGGCATGGCCGGGAATGCACAGCTCGCCGCCCAGATCGAACAACTGGTGCTGGATCACCGTCAGCAGGGCGCGGACATCCTCCGGCAGCGGCACCGCCAGCAGTACGCCGAGCGCCGAGTTGGCCTCGTCGACCGTGCCGTAGGCGGCCACCCGGGCGTCGTCCTTGGCCACGCGGCTGCCATCGCCGAGGCCGGTGCTGCCATCGTCACCGGTGCGTGTATAGATGCGGGACAGGCGATTGCCCACGAACGAGGCCGGCCGCGCTCAGTGCAGCACGTCGCGGCGCGCCTGCAGCAGCTTGCCGACCTGTTCGGTCGCCAGCTGCAGCGCGGCCGCCAGGCCGACGTAGACCGCTGCGGTGCGCAGGTAGGGCAGGAACCAGTCGCTGTAGTTCTTCGCCCAGCCGTCGAGGGTGGGGGCGGCCACGTTGTCGCTGGTCCAGTAGAAACCGCCCTGGGCGAACAGATGGCAGACCGCCACCGCCGCAACCAGCAGCAGCGCGCCCTTGCCCAGCGCGGCCCAGGTGGCGCCGTGGTAGCCGCGGCGCAGCAGCAGGCCGCCGCTCCACATCGCGAAATAGGCCGGCAGCAGCATCCAGTAGCCCGGCGAGACGCAGTAGTGCTGCCAGAAATCCAGGCCGCTGCGGCGGATCACGAGCCAGTCGACCAGCACCGCCAGCGCCATCAGCAGCGGGAACGCCCAGCGGGTCCACGCGCGCAGGTAGAAGCCGCCGATGAAGAAGACCGCCCAGGAGGCATCCGGAATCGCCGCGAAATGGTTGACCCGCGTGGCCGCCATCAACAGCACGAGCACGGACAGGACGAAGGCGCGTTGGGCAGTGGAGGTCATGGCGGTGACGGCTGGGGGCAGGCATTCATTCTAGCGCCTGCTGCGGCAGCCCGCCGCACGCCGCCGGAACGGGCGAACCCTTATCATGGCGGGCATGAGTGAACGACATGATGTAGTGATCGTAGGCGGCGGGCTGGTCGGTGCCAGCCTGGCCATCGCCCTGGACCGCGCCGGCCGCGATGTGGGCCTGGTCGAGGCCTCGCCGCTGGGCGCGCTGCCGGCGGTGTTCGACCAGCGCAACCTCAGCTTCGCCGCCGCGACCGTCAACGCGCTGACCGCACTCGGCGTGATGCAGACGCTGGCCGGTGCCCCGGGTGCGATCACCCGCATCCATGTCAGCCGCGCCGGCGATTTCGGCCGGGTGCAGATGGAGGCCGCGCAATACCAGCGTCCGTGGTTCGGACAGGTCGTGGTCGCCCGCGATTTCGGCCAGGCGCTGGAGGCGCGGCTGGAGACGCTCACCCGGCTGACCCGCTATCGTCCGGCGCGCTTCGTGCGCCTGGGCAGCACGGTGGACGGTTACCGTCAGGTCTTCATCGCCGATGACAGCGGCGAGCGCTGCCTTCTGGCACGTCTGGTGGTGGGCGCCGACGGGACCCGCAGTGGCGTGCGCGAGGCACTCGGCATCGGCGTGGATGAACATGATTTCGAGCAGACGCTGTTCGTGTCGCGGGTCCGCGCCGCGCGTGCGCCGGACGGCACTGCGTACGAGCGCTTCACCGACACCGGGCCGACCGCGCTGCTGCCGCGTGGCGACCGTCATTTCGGCGCGGTGCACGGGGTTGCCCGTGACCAGGCCGAGGCCGTGATGGCGCTGGACGATGCCGCCTGGGTGAACTGCCTGCAGGGCGCCATTGGCTGGCGCGCCGGCCGCCTGCTGGAGAGTGGCCCGCGCAGCGCCTATCCCTTGATCCAGGTGCTGTCGCGCGCGCTGGTCGGCGAACGCGCCGTGCTGCTCGGCAATGCCGCGCAGACCATCCACCCGCTGGGCGCACAGGGCTTCAACCTGGGCCTGCGCGATGCATTGACGCTGGCCGAACTGGTGGCCGGGGCCGACGATGCCGGCAGCGATGCGCTGCTGCAGGAACACGTGGCCCGGCGCCTGGAAGACCGCGAGCAGACCATCGCGTTCTCCGGCGGGCTGGCGCGCCTGACCAGCAATCCGGCACCGCTGATGCGCCCGCTGCGTTCGCTCGGTCTGTTGGCCGCGCAGGCCACGCCGATGCAGTCGATGCTGGTCGGGGGCGCGATGGGCTTCCGCGGCCAGGTGCCGGCGCTGTGCCGCGGAGCCGGCCTGTGAGCCGGCGCCCGCAGGACGTGGTGGTGGTCGGTGGTGGCGTGGTTGGCGCGGCCTGCGCGCTGGCGCTGGCCGATGCCGGGCTGTCGATGACGCTGGTCGAAGGCCGCGAGCCGGCGGCCTGGCAGCCGCAGCAGCCGGACCTGCGCGTGTACGCGTTCGCGCCGGACAACGCGCAGTTGCTGGCCACGCTCGGCGTGTGGCCGGCGGTGACGGCCGCGCGCGCCTGTGCCTACCGCCGCATGCGGGTCTGGGATGCGGCCGGCGGCGATGAACTGCGCTTCGATGCCGACAGCCTCGGCCGCGAACAACTGGGCTGGATCGTCGAGAACGATCTGCTGGTGGACCGCCTGTGGGCGGCGCTGCCTGCGGCCGGCGTGCAGCTGTGCTGCCCGGCGCGGGTCGAGGCGCTGGAGCAGGACGCCGACGGGGTGCGCCTGCGCCTGGACGACGGCCGTCGCCTCGACGCATCGCTGGCGATCGCCGCCGACGGTGCCGAATCCACCCTGCGCCGCCTGGCCGGGTTGGAGGTGACCCGCCAGGAGTACGGCCAGCGTGGCGTGGTGGCGTATGTCGATACCGAAAAGAACAACGAAGCCACCGCGTGGCAGCGCTTCCTGGTGACCGGGCCGCTGGCGGTGCTGCCGATCAGCGCGCAGCGCAGTTCGATCGTGTGGACGCTGCCCGATGCCGACGCCGAGCGCGTGCTGGCACTGGATGACGCGGCATTCGGACGCGAACTCACCAACGCCTTCGCCGGCCGCTTGGGCGCGATGACGCTGGCCTCCAGGCGGGCGGCTTTCCCGCTGCGCCGGCAGCTCGCCACTGGCTACGTGGCCGGCCGCGTGCTCGCACTCGGTGATGCAGCGCACGTGGTGCACCCGCTGGCCGGGCAGGGCGTCAATCTCGGTCTGCGTGATGTTGCTGCGTTGCGGGCGCTGGTGCTGGCTGCGCAGCAGCGCCGACAGGACTGGATGTCGCCGCACCGGCTGCAGCGCTGGGCACGCGAACGCCGCAGTGAGAACACCGTCGCTGCGTACAGCTTCGATGCGATCAATACGGTGTTCTCGAATGATGAGATGCACCTGACCCTGGCGCGCGGTCGCGCGCTGGGCTGCGCCGGCAAGCTGCCGCCGCTGGTGTCGATGTTCTGGAAGCGCGCGGCGGGGGTGTGACCCGCGCGCTCAGTCGATCAGCCAGCCGGCCAGATCGGCGCGGTCCAGCTTGCCGCGGCGCTTCACGTCCAGTGCGTTGAATTCATCGGCCAGGGTCGGGTTGGCCTGCGCCTCGGCGCGGCTGATGAAGCCGTCGCCGTCGACATCCAGCGCCGCGAATGCGATGCGGTACTGGCCGACCACGCTCACCGGCTGCACCGAACGCACCGTCACCGCTGCCTCCCCGGCCGGGGCGGCGAGTGTCACCTGATGGGTGACCTCGCCCTGCGACAGCGGCTGCGC
The DNA here is from genome assembly GCF_039673645.1 of Stenotrophomonas sp. TWI700. Classification (NCBI taxonomy): domain Bacteria; kingdom Pseudomonadati; phylum Pseudomonadota; class Gammaproteobacteria; order Lysobacterales; family Lysobacteraceae; genus Stenotrophomonas; species Stenotrophomonas sp. TWI700. The sequence goes on from NZ_JBDJMB010000023.1 coordinate 58,565, forward strand.
GCGCACGCTCACCGGCACCTCGCGCAACGGTTCGCTGACCGCCGGTGACGGGGTGCGGACCTGGGCGAGGGCGAGCGTGGGCAGCAGCGTCAGCAGCAGGATGAGGCTTGATCGGCGTCGCATGGAAACTCCGTTCTTGACGTGGGGAGGGGCGCCGGGCGACCGGCGCGTGCTTCGATCATGGCTGCGCGTTGCGCGGCCAGCCGGGCATGGCCCGGCCCTACCAGTGGTGCGCGTGGGTCAGCGCAGCGGCGAGGCCAGCACCGTGATCTCTTCGCGGTCGTGGTACAGCTGCTTGGCGCGCAGATGCAGCGGCTTACCCGCCTGCTCCTGGAACAGCTCCAGGCACATGCGGGTTTCATCCCAGCGCTTTTTCATCGGCAGCTTGAGGTTGAAGATTGCGTGCTTGCACCAGCCTTCGCGGAACCAGGTGGCCATGCGTTCGGCCACGCGGCGCGGTTGTTCGACCATGTCGCAGACCATCCAGTCCAGCGGCGTCTCCGGCTGCCAGTGGAAACCATCGGCGCGCAGATGCTCGACCAGGCCGGTTTCCAGCACGTGCTCGCGCAGCGGGCCGTTGTCGACGCTGATCACCCTGACGTGCTGGCGGGTCAGCACCCAGGTCCAGCCGCCCGGGGCGGCGCCCAGATCGGCCGCGCGCATGCCCGGCTTGACCAGCAGCTCGCGCTCTTCCGGCGTCATCAGCGTGAGCAGGGCTTCATCCAGCTTCAGCGCCGAGCGCGAAGGTGCATCGGGCAGCAGCTTCAGGCGCGGGATGCCCAGCGGCCACGGCGCGCTGTCGCGGGTATCGGCCACGCACACGAAGGCATGGCGTCCATCGACGAACACGATGTGCAGGCGCGGCAGGCCGGTGTTCGGCTTGTCGGTCAGCAGACCGGCCTTGCGCAGCGCCGGGCGCAGCGCATTGCCGAATGCGCGGGCCAGGCCGGCCAGCGGCTTGCCTTCGTCCGAATCGGGATGCTCGACCCACATGTCGCCGAAGCGCTGCTGGCCCTGCAGGGCGGCGATGATCGGGGTGATGCGGTCGGCGGCATCGAGCTGGGGCAGCTCGGCCAGCACCTGCAGCTTCTGCCGGGCGAAGATCAGCGAACGCCAGGACAACGCCTTGGACAGCGCCGCGGCGTCCTCGGTGACGAACACCACGTAGCCGTCGTTGCGCTGGGTGCGCGCATAGCCGGCGACGTTGGCATAGGCCGCGCGCTCGGACAGCTCGGCGGCCAGTTCCGGCTCAAACCCCTGGCGGCACAGGCACAGCAGGCCGCTCATCGCTTCGCGCCTGAAGCGCGGGAATCAGTAATGTGCACCATTGGTTTCTCCATACTGGCGCAGGACCGCGCGCGCTGCATCGCGCTCGATGTCGCGCACGACCTCGATGCCACGCTTGTTGAGTTCGCCGATCCAGTCCGCCGGCAGCGGGCCTTCATCGAACGGGGTGAGTTCCTCCACGTCCTGGGCGCTGGCCCCGATCAGCAGACGATCGATGCCGGCCCAGACGGTCGCGCCGTAGCACTGGCAGCACGGCTGCGAGGAGGTCGCCAGGGTGATCGGCGACAGCACATCGTTCAGGCGTGGCGTCTGCAGGCGCTGCTGGGCCAGCATGTAGGCCATGTTCTCGGCATGCGCCAGCGAGGTCGTATGCGGGACCACGCGGTTCACGCCAGCAGCGATCACGCGGTGATCCGGCCCAAACACCACGGCGCCGAACGGGCCGCCGGTCTGCGCCTCGACATTCAGGCGCGACAGCTCGATCGCCAGCGCGACCTTGTCGGCATCCTCGGGATAGACACGGCCCAGATCGATCTGGTCGTGGATCCAGGCGGGCAGGGTGAGATGGACTTGCGCGTACAGCATCGGGACATGGACCTCGTGGAAGATGGAGCAGCGGCAGTGTATCGGGCCGTGCGTAGGGATGCCGTGCCCGCGCTGAACGCGGCCACGCGGGCGCCGGCGCAGGGCTGCGCCGATCGCAGGAGTGCTGGAGCGCAGGCCCTGCCGTGGCAGGGCCGCGCTGGAATGACACGATGGCCGGTGCCAGGCACCGGCCGGGTGCCGCTTACGCCGACCAGGTATCGCGCAGGGTCACGCTGCGGTTGAACACCGGCGTGGCCGCGGAGTGGTCGCGGCGATCGGCGACGAAGTAGCCCGTGCGCTCGAACTGGAACGACTGCTCGGGCGTGGCGCTGGCCGCGGCCGGTTCGACATATCCGGTGACGGTGCGGCGCGAGTCCGCATTGAGGTAATCGCGGTAGGTCTTGCCGTCGGACTCGTCGTCCGGGTTCGGCACCGAGAACAGGCGGTCGTACAGACGGATCTCGGCCGGCACCGCGTGCACGGCGCTGACCCAGTGGATGGTGCCCTTGACCTTGCGGTTGGCGCCTTCCATGCCCGGGCGCGATTCCGGATCCAGCCAGCCGCGCAGCTCGGTGATGGTGCCGTCGGCGTCCTTGATCACCTCATCGCAGCGGATGATGCCGGCGCCGCGCAGGCGCACTTCGCCACCCGGCACCAGGCGCTTCCAGCCCTTGGGCGGGACCTCGGCGAAATCCTCGCGCTCGATCCACAGCTCACGTGCGAACGGCACCTCGCGGGTCCCGAACGCCTCATCCTTGGGATGGTTGGCGAAGGTCAGGGTCTCTGCGTGGCCCTCCGGCAGGTTGGTCAGCACCAGCTTCACCGGATCGACCACCGCCATGCGGCGTGCGGCGGCACTGTCCAGGTCTTCGCGCAGCGCGCCTTCGAGCACGCTGAAATCGATCAGCGAGTTCTGCTTGCTGATGCCCACGCGCTCGGCGAACAGGCGCATCGCCGCCGGGGTATAGCCGCGACGACGCAGGCCCTGCAGGGTCGGCATGCGCGGGTCTTCCCAGCCATCCACCAGCTGCTCGGTGACCAGCGCCATCAGCTTGCGCTTGCTCATCACCGTGTAGTTGATGTTCAAGCGCGAGAATTCGATCTGGCGCGGCTTGGCGGCTTCACGCGGCAGGCCGCGATCGACCAGCGGCTGGGTCAGCGCATCGTCGTGGGCGAAATCGACGTTGTCCACGCACCAGTCGTACAGCGGGCGGTGGTCTTCGAACTCCAGCGTGCACAGCGAGTGGGTGATGCCCTCGATGGAATCGCCCAGTGCATGCGCGAAGTCGTACATCGGGTAGATCGGCCACGCATTGCCGGTGTTCTGGTGTTCGACGTGCTTGATCCGGTACAGCGCCGGGTCGCGCAGGTTGATGTTGCCGCTGGCCATGTCGATCTTGGCGCGCACGGTGCGCGCACCATCCGGGAACTCGCCCGCGCGCATGCGGCGGAACAGATCCAGGTTCTCTTCGACGCTGCGCTCGCGGAACGGCGACGGACGGCCCGGCTCGGTCAGGGTGCCGCGGTAGGCACGCACTTCCTCGGCGGAGAGGTCGCACACGTAGGCCTTGCCATCGCTGATCAGTTTCTGTGCGGCCAGGTAATAGGCATCGAAATAGTCCGAGGCATGGCGCAGCTCGTTCCACTCGAAGCCCAGCCAGCGCACGTCATCCTGGATCGCGGCCACGTACTCCGGATCTTCCTTGGCCGGGTTGGTGTCGTCGAAGCGCAGGTTGCACACACCGTTGAACTCGCCGGCGATGCCGAAGTTCAGGCAGATCGACTTGGCGTGGCCGATGTGCAGGTAGCCGTTCGGTTCCGGCGGGAAGCGCGTCTTGATCGCGGCATGCTTGCCGGCCGCCAGGTCCTCGCGGACGATCTGACGGATGAAATCCCGTTTTTCCTGGGCTTCCGGAAGGGCGTCGGTGGGGGCGGCGGTAGACTCGGACATGGTGCGCGGTCGCAGTTAAAAGGCAGAAAGACCACCAGTTTAGCCTGTCGGGGGTGGGCTTGCCCGGCCGCGTGGGTCGGCACGCCGTCAGCCCCCGGGCGTATGCTGGCCCCATGCCCTCCGGAGCCCGCCCATGCACGTGATCTACCAGGCCGACAACCTGTTCGACGCCCATCTGGTCAAACACGCCCTGGAGGACGCCGGCATCCCTGCGTTCGTCTTCGGGGAATCGCTGCTGGGCGGGATGGGCGAGCTCCCGTTGTTCGGCGTCCTGCGCGTCTGCGTCCCCGATCTGGCCCGTCCCGAAGCGGAAGACATCGTCGCCCAACTGGACTTGGGCACGGCCCTGGACGACCCCATATTCGACGGAGACGAAAGCGCCGGCCTGTTGCCGGCCTAGGAGAACGCCATGTTGGGTATTGGAAACGGTCTGTTGGGCATCGGCGCCTTCAAGCAGCGCCTGCCGCGCCCGGAAGAAGCGTTGCCGGGCCGCGACCAGCCCCTGCCGCTGCTGCACAACCAGCATTACGTCAACAGCCATCCCCTCAAGGACAGCTTCACCGGCCTGGCGCGCATCCGCTTCGCCATGGGCTGTTTCTGGGGCGCCGAGCGCAAATTCTGGACCATCCCGGGCGTCTACTCGACCTCGGTCGGCTACGCCGGCGGCGTCACCCCGAACCCCACCTACGAAGAAGTCTGCTCCGGCCTCACCGGACACACCGAAATCGTCGAGGTCGTCTACGACCCCGCGATCGTCCCGCTCGAGCGCCTGCTCCAGGTCTTCTGGGAAAGCCACGATCCCACCCAGGGCATGCGCCAGGGCAACGACACCGGCACCCAGTACCGCTCCGCGATCCACGCCACTTCCCAGGCCCAGCTCCACGCTGCCCTGGCCAGCCGCGACGCCTACCAGCAGCGCCTCAACGACAGCGGCTACGGCCCGATCACCACCGACATCGCCTTCCCCGCGCCCGAGTACTACTACGCCGAGGACTACCACCAGCAGTACCTCGCCAAGAATCCCAACGGCTACTGCGGCATCGGCGGCACCGGCGTCAGCTGTCCCATCGGCGTGGACGCCTGATACCCCGGAGCCGACCAACGGTCGGCTCTACCAGGTTCGTCACCTGCGTTTCGCACCACTCCCCGACGCTCCGTGCCCCGTGCTCTCCCCAACGCACCAGCCAAGTGTCGACGGTGCGGTGTGGGTGGGTTTGCAGGACCGTTGGAGCGGCATGGATGCCGCTCACGAGCCCCCAGGGATGGGTTTACGGCGCGTCCAGCAAACGCGCCCACACCGCGCCAACCCAGACGAAAGTGAGCGGTTGCCGTTGCCGTTGCCGTACGCGCCAAAAACAAAAGGCCCCGCAGAGCAGGGCCTTTCGTCGTCCAGCCAACCGCCAGCGCTTAAAGCCGCTCGCGGATCGTCTGGCGCAACGCCTCCAGATCCTTGGCGAACGCATCGATGCCGCTCGCCAGCTTCTCCGTCGCCATCGGGTCGGCTGCCAGATCCGCCGCAAACCGCGCGCCATCGATCGGCGTCACCTGGACGGATTCCGCCGCACCGGCCACCAGCCTGCGCGGCAGTTCGCCGTGATCGGCGTCCAGCTTCTCCAGCAGGTCCGGCGAGATCGTCAGGC
>NZ_JBDJMB010000024.1:0-62154 GCF_039673645.1 Stenotrophomonas sp. TWI700
GCGGGGGTGTGCGGGGGCGGCCGGCGCCCCCGCTGCTGGCTCTGGCGCGCTGGGGGGGGGGCGCCCCCCCCCCCCCGCCACTACCGCCCTCAGCCCTGCCCGGCCATCGCGCGCAGGGTGATGCCCACGATGTAGGCCAGATACGTGCCCGTCGCGTAGCCCATCGTGCCCAGCAGCACGCCGACCGGGGCCAGCGAGGGATGGAACGCTGCGGCCACCACCGGGGCCGAGGCCGGCCCACCGATATTGGATTGCGAGCCGATCGCGAAGTAGAAGAACGGCACCTTCAGCGCGCGCGCCAGCGCCCACAGCAGCACGATGTGCACGGCGATCCAGATCAGGCCGAGCAGGAACAGCCACGGGCGGTCGAGCAGCGCGAGCAGGTCCATCTGCATGCCGATGCAGGCGATCAGGAAGTACAGCAGCAGCGCGCCCAGCTTGGAGGCACCCGCACCTTCGAGGTTGCGTGCACGGGTGAAACTCAGCGCCAGGCCGCCGGTGGTGGAGATCACCACCACCCAGACGAACGGCGCGTCCAGGCTGAACTGCGACGCCCAGGCCACATGGCCCTTGAACCAGGCCGAGACCGGCCCGGCGATCGCATGCGACAGCCCCACCACGCCGAACGCGACGGCCACGATCAGCATCAGGTCGGTCAGGCTGGCCACGCGTTCGTGCTGCGCCTGGAAGGCCTGGATGCGCAGCTTGAGCGCGTCGATGCCCGAGGTGTCGGCACCGCTGCGCGCATCGATCTTCGCCGAACGCCCGGCCATGAAGATCAGCACGGCCATCCACACGTACCCGACGCCGACGTCGACCACCGCGAACTGCCCGAAGGTGGTCGCGTTGACGTCGAATACTTCGCGCATGGCGAGCATGTTGGCGCCGCCGCCGATCCAGCTGCCGGCCAGCGCGGCCATGCCGGCCCAGGTATCGCCGGCGACGGTCGCCGGATGCAGCCACTTCATCAGCTGGAAGGCCACCACCGCGCCGATCATGATGCTCAGCGAGGCGCCCAGGTACATCACGATCAGTTTCGGGCCCAGCCGCAGGATGCCCTTGATGTCCACGGCCAGCGTGAGCAGCACCAGCGCGGCGGGCAGCAGGATGTCGCGCGCGACCGGGTTGTAGAGATGGGTGTTCTGGCCGTCGATCAGGCCAACGGTGTTGTACACACCGGGAATCAGGTAACACAACAGCAGCGCGGGCACGTAGGTGTAGAAGCGCTTCCACAGCCCCTGCTCGCGCGAGGCGGTCCAGAACACGGCACCGAGGGTGGCGGCGATCAGGCCGAAGACGACGATGTCGTTCTGGATCAGGGCAGGTGCTTTCACGGAGATGGGGTGCCTGGGTCGTGCCGGCCGCTTGCCGGCAACCTCATGAGTACTGAAAGCGCGGTGCAGATGCCGGCCAGCGGCCGGCACTACGGATGAAGATACAGATGCTGGCCTGCGGCCGGCACCCGCGATGCAAAAGCGCCGCCCCTGGGGGCGGCGCTTCAAACCGGCTTATTCGCCGATGTGCTGCTTCAACCAGCCGTTGACGGTGTCGTGCCACTGCACGCTGTTCTGCGGCTTGAGCACCCAGTGGTTCTCGTCCGGGAAGTACAGGAACTTGGACTCGATGCCCTGGCGCTGTGCGGCGGTGAACGCTGCCAGGCCCTGCTCCACCGGAATTCGGTAGTCGAGCTGGCCGTGCACGATCAGGATCGGCTTCTTCCAGTCCGACACGTGGTTGACCGGGTTGAACTTCTCGTAGCTGGCGGCCTTTTCGTACGGCGTGCCGCCCTGCTCCCACTCGGTGAACCACAGCTCTTCGGTGGCGTAACCCATCATGCGCTGGTCGAACACGCCGTCATGGTTGACCAGGCACTTCCACGGCTCGTTCCAGTTGCCGGCGATCCAGTTGACCATGAAGCCGCCGTAGCTGGCGCCCAGCGCGCACGCCTTGTCGCCGTTGAGGAACGGGTACTGCTTCTGTGCCGCGGCCCAGCCCTTCTGCAGATCTTCCAGCGGGCGCTCGCCCCAGTGCTGGCTGATCGCATCGGTGAAGGCCTGGCCGTAACCGGTGGAGCCGTGGAAGTCGATCATGACCACCGCGTAGCCCTGGCCGGCGTAGGTCTGCGGGTTCCAGCGGTAGCTCCAGCCGTTGCCGAAGCTGCCCTGCGGGCCGCCATGGATCAGGAACGCGACCGGGTAGCGCTTGCCTTCCTGGTAGTTGTACGGCTTGACCACGTAACCGTGCACGGTCTCGTTGTTCCAGCCCTTGAACTGGAACTGCTCGTAATCGCCGAAGGCGACATCGGGCAGCATCTCGCCGGCGCTCGGGGTGATCTCGCGCGGGTTGGCACCATCGAAGGCGGCGACGACGATCTGGTCGCCGCTCTTCAGGCTGTTCTTCGTATACGCCAGCGTGGTGCCGGCGATCACCGGCGAGCCGATGCTGCCGCCGTCGACCACGACCTCGGCCTCACCAGTGGCGATGTCGACGCCGAACAGGCGGTGCTCGCCCATGTCGTCGGCGCTGGTGTAGATCAGGGTGCCGTCACCGGACAGCACGATCTCGCCGGCCGAGCGGTCCCACTTTGGTGCGATCTCGCGGGTCTTGCCGGTGGCCACGTCCATCGCCATCAGGCCGAAGCGGTCCGCTTCGAAGCCCGGTCGCTTCATGGCGCGGTAGTACAGGGTCTTGCCGTCGGCGCTGAACACCGGGCCGGCATCCCAGGCCGGGTTGGACGCGGTCAGGTTGACCGGCGCCTGCTTGCCCTCGGCATCCAGGCGGTACAGGTCGAAGTTGGTCGACCACGGCTCCTGCTTGCCGGCTACGCGGATCGCAGCGACCACGGTCTTGCCGTCCGGCGACCAGGTGAAGTCGTCATTGCCACCGAACGGCTTGGACGGCGCATCGCCGGCCAGCGTCGCGCTGATCGCCGAGGCACCCTTCACCGCGGCGGCCTTGCCGGCCGGCAGCGGCGCCACGAACAGCGTGTTGCGGCGGCCATCGGCCCAGGTGTCCCAATGGCGCACGAACAGGCTGTCGAATACCTCACCGGTGTTCTTGCGCGCCTTGTGCGCGTCCAGTTTCTTGCTGGTGCAGGCCAGGTCCGAACCGCAGTCCTGGAACACGCCGCTGCTGAAGGCGACGCGGTCGCCCTGCGGCGAGACGTGGAAGCTGTCCACATCGACCGGGAAATCGGTCAGCTGGCGGGGGGTGCCGCCGGTGGTCGGCTGCGCGTACAGCTGCTGGCTGCCGTTCTTGGCGCTCAGGAAATACACGGTCTGGCCATCGGCCGACAGCGCGGCGGAATTGACGTTCCAGCCGGCCGGGGTGAGCGGCTTGGGCGGGGCCAGGTCACGCGTGCGCAGGTTGCGGATGAACAGGCCGGTGCTGGCCTTGCTGTCGGCACCGACCACGCGCTTGGCGAAGATCACGTTGCCGCCATCGGCGGTGAGCAGCGGGCTGGAGACCCGATCCAGCGCGATCATGTCGCGCACATCCAGGCCACGCGTGGCCGCCAGCGAGGGCATCGCGGTCAGCAGGCACAACGGCAGCAGGGCGTAACGAAGTTTCATCGGGGTCTCCGCGGAACGGCAAAACGCCGATGGTAGGGCCGCAGGGGCCGCACATGCAAAGGCCATCGGTCATGCCGGTGCCTTGCCTGGGGGCAGAAACGACAAACCCCGCCGGAGCGGGGTTTGTCGTGACACAGATCGGGTCTTTGTTAGACCGACCCCACCGCGCGCTTGCCGGTGCGGTAGATCAGCCAGCCGACCAGGAACAGCACGGCCAGACCGATCCACTGCGCGCCCGGCAGGTGGAACGGCAGCGCCAGCACGTCGGCACGGCTGCTGATCACGATCGGTACCGCGATCGCGATACCCATCAGGGCTTCACCGGTGATCAGGCCGGCGGCGAACAGCACGCCCGGCTTGTGCACGCGGTCGCGGCCTTCTTCGTCGTCGCCACGGATCTTGTGGAAACGCTCCACCAGATAGGCGATCAGGCCACCCAGGAAGATCGGCACCATCAGCTCCAGCGGCAGGTAGATACCGATGGCGGCCGCCAGCACCGGCACGCGGAAGCGTGCGTTGCGCGACTTCAGCCAGCTGTCGAAGGCGATGATCGCCGCGCCGACCACCGCGCCGATGCCGATGAAGGTCCACGGCAGCTCGCCACCGAACAGCCCCTTGGCCACCGAGGCCATCAGGTTCGCCTGCGGCGCGGCCAACGCGTTGGGATGCAGCTCGGACTTGACGCCGATGCCGTAGGCAGTCGCCAGCAGGTTCAGCACCGGGGCCATGATCAGCGCGCACGAGAACGCGCCGATGCCCAGCATCAGCTGCTGCTTCCACGGGGTGGCGCCGACGATATAGCCGGCCTTGAGGTCCTGCAGATTGTCACCGCCGACCGCGGCCGCACAGCACACCACCGCGCCGATCATGATCGCGGCCACGGCACCCAGCGGTGCACCGCCAACACCCACCGGCTTGAGGCCGTCGGCGCCGAGCAGCAGCACCAGCACCGCCGAAGCGAACAGGATGGTGGAGATGGTGATGCCCGAGACCGGGTTGTTGGAGGAGCCGATCAGGCCGGCCAGGTAGGCCGAGACCGACACGAACAGGAAGCCGGCCACGATCATGATCAGCGTCATCGGGATCGACACGTGCCACTGGCCCACGATGGCCTGGTACAGCGCCAGCAGCGGCAGGGTGAAGACGACCAGTGCCACCAGCATCCACTTCATCGGAAGGTCGCGCTCGGTGTCCGCCAGCGCCGGGCCACCGCTCTTGCGGGCCGCGGCAAAGCCACTCTTGACGCCATTGAGCAACGACTTGCGCAGCGAGATCAGGGTCCAGACGCCACCGATCAGCATCGCGCCCACGCCCAGGTAGCGCATCTTCGCGCCCCAGATGGCGAAGGCCGCTTCCGTGGAGGTGGCCGTGGCGATCGAGGCCGCCAGCGCCGGATCGGTGTTCATGAAGAACGCCTGGTACAGCGGGATGGCGATATGCCAGGTCAGGATCGAGCCGGACACCACCACGATGCCGACATTCAGGCCGACGATGTAGCCCACGCCCAGCAGCGCCGGGGACAGATTGGTGCCGATGAAGGCGCTGATCTTCGAGCCGCCCACATAGGCCGAGGTGGCCCAGGCATCCGGAATCAGGCGCAGGCCGCTTTCGGCCGCCAGCTTGACGAAGGCACCGATCACCGCCGACACCGCCAGGATCTTCAGGCCCGGGCCCGGGTTTTCACCGGCCTTGAGCACTTCGGCGGCGGCCTTGCCTTCCGGGAACGGGAGCGGATCTTCCACGATCATCGAACGGCGCAGCGGCACCGAGAACAGCACGCCCAGCAGGCCACCCAGGCCGGCGATGCCCAGCACCCACCAGTACTTGAAGTCCGGCCAGTAGCCCATGATCACCAGCGCGGGGATCGTGAAGATCACGCCGGCGGCGATGGACGAACCGGCCGAGGCGCCGGTCTGGACGATGTTGTTTTCCAGGATCGTGCCACCGCCGAGCAGGCGCAGCACCCCCATGGAAATGACCGCGGCGGGAATGGCGGTGGCGATGGTCAGGCCTGCGAACAGACCGAGGTAGGCGTTGGCGGCCGACAGAATCACCGCCAGCACGATGGCAAGCACCACCGCGCGGAAAGTGAGCTGGCGTGGCGCAGCGTCGTTGTTCATGGAAGCCCCTGCTGGCAAAAAATCCCTGCCACGCTAGCGTTCATGTACAGGCAAGTCCAGTAGTGCCGGCCGCTGGCCGGCAACCCTGCACCACCTGATCGAGGCCCCTGCTGACCTGCGCGTGCCGGCGCAGCCGCGACACGCCGGACTCGGCAAGGTCCGGGGCCAGGCCCATCCAATATGGTTATGTTATATCCTATCGCACCAACCAAGCGGCGCTGCTGTGACGTCTTCCCCCACCTCCCGCCTGACCTCCATCGACCAGCTGCGCGGCACCGTGATCGTGCTGATGCTGCTCGACCACGTGCGCGAAACCTTCTATATGCACCAGCAGGTGGGCGACCCGATGGCGGTCGACCAGGTCGAGCCGGCGCTGTTCGTCAGCCGGCTGCTGGCCCACCTGTGCGCCCCGGTGTTCGTGCTGCTGACCGGTCTGTCGGCCTGGCTGTACGCCAGCGGCAAGCCGGACGGGCGGCGGGCCGCGTCGGCCTTCCTGCTCAAGCGCGGCCTGTTCCTGGTCGTGCTGGAGCTGCTGGTGGTCAACTTCGCCTGGACCCTGCAGTTCCCGCCCAGCGTGGTCTACCTGCAGGTGATCTGGGCGATCGGGATCAGCATGATCGCGCTGGCCGGGCTGCTGTGGTTGCCACGCGGCGCGCTGGCGGTGCTGGCACTGGCCGTGATCGCCGGGCACAACCTGCTCGATGGCATCCGCGTACAGGGCGACGGTGCACTGGCCGTGGTCTGGAAGGTGCTGCACCAGCGCGAGTGGATCGCCGTGACCGACGGGCTGCGCCTGCGCACCTCCTACCCGGTCCTGCCGTGGATCGGCGTCATTGCGCTGGGCTGGGTGATCGGGCCGTGGTTCGCGCGCGGCGGCGATGCCCTCCTGCGCCAGCGCCGCCTGTGGATGGCCGGCGCCGGTGCGCTGCTGGCGTTCGTCATGCTGCGGGCGGTGAACCTCTACGGCGACAGCCCGTGGCAGTCGTTCGCCAGCGCCGCCGGCACGGTGATGAGTTTCTTCAACGTCACCAAGTACCCGCCCTCGCTGCTGTTCCTGCTGCTGACCCTGGGCATCGGCCTGCTGTTGCTGCGCCTGTACGAGCAGCCGCGGGTGGCCCAGGCGCTGGCGCCGCTGGCCGACATCGGGGCGGCGCCGATGTTCTTCTATCTGCTGCACCTGTACGTGCTGAAGCTGCTCTACCTGCTGGCCGAGGCGCGCTGGGGCCAGACCCACGGCGGGTACTTCGCGGTCGACCATGTGGCGACGCTGTGGCTTGTCACCGCCGTGCTGGCGCTGGCGCTGTACTGGCCGACGCGGGCGTTCGCACGGTTCAAGGCACGGCGCCGGGACCTGGCTTGGCTTCGCTATCTGTAAGCGCGCGATGCCGGGCTGCTGAGGCTGCCGGCCAGCGGCCGGCACTACGACAGCGGCCGGCACTACGACAGCGGCCGGCACTACCACAGCGGAGCGGCCAGACCCGGCACGGCTGACCCTTCGCCGCGGGCCTATACTCGCCGCCTTGTCCGCCCTGCCCCTATCCCTCGATGACCGCAGCCGCCCTGCCCGCCTCCGCAGCCTCCCCCGCTACCGACGACTTCCTCGGCCATCCCAAGGGCGTCTACATCTGCTTCTTCACCGAGATGTGGGAGCGGTTCTCGTTCTACGGGATGAAGGCGCTGCTGCTGCTGTACCTCACCAAGTACCACCTGTTCGGCGACAAGGCCGGCCTGGACCTGCTCGGCGCCTACGGTGGTCTGGTCTACTGCATTCCGGTGTTCGGTGGCCTGCTCGCCGACCGCTGGCTGGGCATGCGCAAGGCGGTGGTGTTCGGCGGCGTGCTGCTGGTGCTCGGCCATCTCGGTATGGCCTTCGAAGGACATGCGGCGGTCCACGTGGGCGGCGCGGTTGTACGCGATGACGCCGCACTGGGCATCACCTACCTCTCGCTGGCGCTGATCATCATGGGCGTGGGCTTCCTCAAGCCCAACATCTCCACCATTGTCGGCAAGCTCTACCCGGAAAACGATCCACGCCGCGATTCGGGCTTCTCGCTGTTCTATGCCGGCATCAACCTCGGCGCGCTGTTCGCGTCGCTGGTGTGCGGCTTCCTCGGTGAAGCCTACGGCTGGAAATACGGCTTCGGCGCGGCCGGCATCGGCATGGTGATCGGCCTGGCCATGTTCCTGTGGGGGCAGAAGTATCTGCAGGGCCATGCCGAACCGTCCGACCTGCCGGCGCTGCGCCAGCGCGTGCTGGGCGTCCGCCGCGAATGGCTGATCTATGCGGTGGCCGTGCTCGGCGTGGTGCCGGTCGCTGCCCTGATGTGGGCGGCCGCCAATGGCGCGTTCGCGCTCGGCGGGGAAATCAGCCTGGCGCTGATGCTGATGATCGTCGTGCTCGGCGGCGTGCTGGTCTGGTTCGCCTGGTTCACCGGCACCCGCTGCACGCCGGTGCAGCGCCAGCAGATGATCGCGCTGATGGCCCTGATCTTCATGGCGCTGGTGTTCTTCACCCTGTACGAGCAGACCTACGGCTCGTGGGTCACGTTCACCGATCGCCTGCTGACCAAGGACCTGGTGCCCTCGCTGGTGATCCAGGGCGGCACGCCGCTGCCGTGGTCGATCGCCTCGCTGCTGCTGGCACCGCTGGGGTTCGTGGTGGCCACGCGCCTGTCCGAGCGCAGCCCCGGCTCGTCCGCACCGCGCACGCTGTTCATCGCCATCGTCGCTGCGATGCTGGTGATGCTGATCCGCGACTGCCTGGTGATTCCGCAGACCGCCGGCTCGCTGACCTATCTCGGCGGCCTGTTCCTGGTCGTGCTCGCGCCGCTGTTCGCGATGCTGTGGGCGTGGCTGGATCGTCGCCGCATGGACCCGTCCAAGCCGGTCAAATCCTCGATCGGCCTGGTCTTCGCCGCGCTGTCGTTCGTGCCCCTGGCCCTGGCCGCCCAGCACGTCGGCGCGACCGGGCAGATGGCCAGCGTGTGGTGGCTGGTGCTGGCGTATCTGATCCTGGAGATCGGTGAAATGTGCCTGTCGCCGGTCGGCCTGTCGGCGGTGACCCAGCTGGCCGCGCCGCGCGTGGTCAGCCTGATGATGGGCACCTGGTTCCTGGCCACCGCGTTCTCGGAAACGCTGGCTGCGCTGTTCGGCAAGCTCGCCGCGATCGAGGTGCCGGAAGGCCAGACCATGGACATCGGCAGCGCCGCCGCCAGCTACGAGCACCTGTTCTGGCTGCTGATGTGGATCGGCCTGGGGTGTGCCGCGGTCGCGCTGATCTGCTCGCCGCTGCTGAAGCGGATGATGCACGGAGTGAAGTGAGTCCTGCCTGCCGCGCATACGACAACGGCACCTTCCGGTGCCGTTGTCGTTGAAGCAGTGTGACCTGCGCGACGCGCTCAGGGCTGGGCCGGCGTCGACACCGTGGCGGTCTGCCCGCCCAGGCTGTTGGACAGGAAGGCCAGCAGCTTGGTGTAGTACTCGCGGCGATGCGGGTCGGTGTAGAAGCCATGGCCTTCGGTGGGGTAATACAGCGTCTCCACCGGCACGCCGGCCTTCTTCAGTGCCGCTTCCATCCGCCGGGTGTGCAGGATCGGCGCGCGCTCGTCTTCGCCACCGGCGGCCAGGAATACGGGCACTTTGATCCGCTCGGCCAGGTTCACCGGTGATACCGCCGCCAGTGCCGTGCGGTCACCCACCCATTCCCTGAGATGGGTCTCGCCCGAGCCACGGCGCTGGATGTCGCCGGTGGTGTACATGATCGGCAGGTCATAGACCCCGACATAGCCCGCCGCACACGCGTACAGCGACGGCTCCTTGGCCACGCCCATCAAGGCCGCATAGCCGCCGTAGCTCGCACCATACATGCAGATCTTCGCGCCATCGGCGATGCCTTCGGCTACCGCCCAGCGGGTGGCGTCGGTCAGGTCGTCCTGCATGGCGCCGCCCCATTCCCGGCTGCCGGCGTTGGCATGGGCCCGGCCGAAGTTGGACGAGCCCCGGAAGTTGACCTGCAGCACCGCATAACCGGCGGCGGCCAGCAGTTGGCTGTCCATGTCATAGGCGCCATCGTCGTACACGAAGAAGGGCCCCCCATGCGGCATGACGACCATCGGCAGGCGCTTGCCCTCGCTGCCCCTGGGACGGGTAACGAACCCGTGCAGCGGCATCCCGTCGCGGGCCTTCAGGGCGATCGGCTGCACCACGGCCGCGGTGTCCGGATCCACCCACTGGCTGCGGCTCACCACCAGATCGGCCTTCTTGGCCTGCGTATCGAACACGTAGAAGTCGCCGGGATTGCTCCCCGACCATACCTGCACCATCGCCAGCCTGCCGTCGCGCGAGGACGAGGTAATGAACACCGCCTGGCCGCTGAAGGCCTGCTCCAGGCTGCGCTGCAGGCGGGCATCGGCCGATGTTTCATCGAAGAAGCGGGTGCGCGGCGTGTCGCCCAGGTACAGCGCGCCGATCGGGATCGAGGTCCCGCGCCGGTAGATCACCCTGGCCGGGTCGACCACCGCGTCGCGCAGCAGTTCGCGGCGCTCGTCGGTCGCCGGGTTCCACGACACGATCGTGTCCGGGCCACTGGGCTGCTCGACCAGCAGATAGGCCAGCCTGCCATCCTCGGAGAAGCCCAGCGCCCGCTCGATCCGTTGGCTGACGCCTTGATCGTTGATCATTTTCCAGGCCGCACCGGCGCCGTCGCGGTAGTACAGCTTGTTGACGTTGTCACCGGCGGCGCCGTCGGCGAAGCGCACTTCCCCCTTGCCATCGGCGACGAAGTCGGCGCGCTGCACCGGCGCGCGCGCGACCGGCGTGCGCTGGCCGCTGTTGACGTCCAGGCGCTCGGCCGAGGTGAACGGATCGACCGAGAACGGCATCACCTTGACCAGCACGCGGCGGTCCTGGTCGGGCAACGCATCGATCATGAACGCAGCCACCGCTTCGACCTTCTTCGGCTGGATGCGCGTGCCCGGCCCTCGGCTCTGCACGCGGTAGCCGATCAGCAGCTCGCCCCGCCCGCCGTCGGCATTGATGCCGAACAGTTCGCCGGTCGGCTGCGGCTCGTCCAGCGAGCCGAACTTCTCCGCCAACCCGATCAGGACGCGCTTGTCGTTGACCCAATCGAAGTCATTGGCGTGGTTGTTCTTCGGCGGAACGAACGAGCCGATCAGCTTGCCGTCCTCGCGTCGCACGATCGCCAGCCCGGTGCGGTCCTCCATCGGAATGGTGGCCGCATAGAACGCGCCGGTCGGCGAAATCTTGATGTCCGTAAACGTATCCCGGCGCAGATAGTGCTCCAGGTCCACCGCACCGGCCTGGCCCGTCATGGCCAACAGCGCGGTCATTCCCCACACGCATGCACGCTTCATCCTTCCCCCCTGCTCCACTGGACATCGTGTCCGGAAGGGCGATTCTAGGCGCAAGCTCGGCGGGTCAACCAGCGGCGTTTTCCTACCGCCGGGCAGGAAAAAGGAGCCTGTCCGCGTAAAAAAAATGGCACCGCGAACGGTGCCATCTCCAGGGCCTGCATCGAGGAGAGAGTTCAATGCATGCCGCGGAACGCGAGGCTGAGCGCCAGGATCGACAGGATCACCGCGATGGTGCCGTCGAGGATGCGCCAGGTTTTGGGCTTGGTGAACAACGGGGCCAGCAGGCGCGCGCCCAGGCCCTGGGCGGTGAGCCACAGGCAGCTGGCGGTGAACACGCCGGCGGCGAAGGCCATGCGTGCGTTGCCGAAGTTCTCGGCGATGCCACCGATGACCATCATGTCCAGCCAGAAGTGCGGGTTGATCAGCGAGAACCCGACCGCCGAGATCAGCACCGCGCGGCGCGAGGTGCTGTCGCCGTCGTCCACATGCATGCCGCCGCCACCGGCCAGCGCGCGTCGCGCCGACTGCCAGGCATACCAGGCCAGGAAGGCGACACCGCCCCACAGCACGACAGTGGTGAGCCACGGCACCGCCTGGGTCAGCGTGCGCAGGCCGGCCACGCTGGCGAAGATGAAGATGCCATCGATGGCGGCACACGTGGCCACCACCGGAATGATGTGCTTGCGCAGGATGCCCTGGCGCAGGATGAACGCGCTCTGCGCACCGACCACCGCGAACAGGCCGATGCCGGTTGCGGCACCACTGAGCCACGCGCTCAGCCCGGCGCCGCCGGAAAGGATCGAAAACATGGGATACCACCTGTGTCTTGCTGGGGGGCGGTGCCTCGCCAAGGCGTACAGCACCGGATGGCGCATATTGTCGCGCCGCAACATTAAAAAGTAGAGCTAAACTTACTTAACCATCTTTAGCAGAACTTAAGATCATGCGCATCGACCATGCCCAGCTCCGTGCCCTGGCCGCAGTGATCCGCGAAGGCAGCTTCGAGCGTGCCGCGCAGTCGCTCAATGTCACCGCCTCGGCGGTCTCCCAGCGGGTCAAGGCGCTGGAGGACCGGGTCGGCCGCCTGCTGGTCAAGCGCTCGTCCCCGGCGGTGGCCACCACCGAGGGCCAGGTGCTGGTCCAGCTGGCCGAGCAGACCGCCCTGCTCGAGCACGATGCCCTGCACCGGATGGGTATCGCCGATGAGGACCTGCCCCACGCCAGCATCCCGGTGGCGGTGAACCATGACAGCCTGGAAACCTGGTTCCCCGAGGCGGCCCTGCAGTTCGCACGGCAGACCGGCACCACGCTGGACCTGCGCTCGGAAGACCAGGACCACACCGTGGCCCTGCTCCGCCAGGGCGCCGTGCTGGGCGCGGTGACCACGCTGGACGAGCCGGTGCAGGGCTGCCAGATCCACGCGCTGGGCAGCATCCGCTATGCGGCCACCTGCACCCCGGCCTTCCATGAGCAGTACTTCGCCAAGGGCGTCAACGCGCAGTCGCTGGCCCAGGCGCCGGTGCTGGTGTTCAACCGCAAGGACGACATGCAGGCCCGGTTCGCCCGCCGCCTGGCCGGCAACGACCTGCCGCTGACCGCGCCGACCTGGTGGATTCCCTCCACCCGCGCCTTCGTCCAGGCCAACCTCGGTGGGCTGGGCTGGACCATGAACCCGCTGCCGCTGGTCAAGCGCCATCTCGATGCCGGCCGGTTGGTGCACATGAAACAGCGCGCCTGGGAAGACGTGCCGCTGTACTGGCAGCACTGGAAGGGCGACGTGCAGACGATGGCACTGCTGACCCGCGCGGTACTGGCGGCCTCGGCGACGCTGGTGCGGCGGAAGCGGTAAAAGCGGCGGCCCAGCCCTGCCCTACACAGGCCACCGACTCGGCCCGGTGCAGGATCGGCCCATCCAGCCGTGGGGGTCTCGATGGACAGCGATCCGGTCTACCTGCACATCCGGGTGGTGCTCAGCATCATCCTCGGCCTGAGCATCACCACCCTGCTGCGCGGCCTGGCCGGGATCATCGAACATCCCCAGCGCCGCGGCTGGTCGTGGATCCACCTGTGCTGGGTGGTCTGGGCGCTGATTTCGGTGGTGACCTTCTGGTGGTGGGAGTTCCGCCTGGGGCAGGTGCGGCAGTGGACCTTCGAGCTGTATCTGTTCGTGATCGCCTACTGCGCCGCCTGGTACATGCTCTGCGTCCTGCTGTTTCCCGACGACGTGCGCGAGTTCGGCAGCTATGAGAACTACCTGCTGCAACGGCGCGGCGGCTTCTTCGGGATGCTGGCGCTGGTCACCCTGCTCGATCTGATCGATACCGCCATCAAGGGCCACAGCCGCTGGCAGATGCTCGGCGACGCCTACTGGGTCCACACGGTGGTGATGCTTGCGATCGCCGGGCTGGGCATCGTCCTGCGCCAGCGCCGCGCCCACCTGGCCCTGGCCCTGATAGCGCTGATCTATCAAGCCAGCTATTTCCTTCTTGAATACTTCACCTTGGCCAGCGACTGACCCGGCGCGGCACACCCACCGGATGCTGCGTTGCACCAAATCCGTACCGGAAAGGGCTAAAATCGCCTCCAAGGTACCGCTGTGACGCCCGTCTTCACGGGCGTTCCCGGCAGCGGCGGCATCCTTCCCATGTCTCCCTACCTGAGATCCCCATGAAAAAACTAGCGAAGGTCGTCCTCGGCCTGTTCGTGGTGTTGCTGTTGGCAGCGGCACTGTTCCTGTACTGGCCGCTGCATCAGCGTTCGGTCCCGGCCGCCGGCAACGACAAGCCGGTCGACGTCGTCCTGGTCGGCGGCGGCATCATGAGCATCACGCTCGCCACCTTCCTGCAGGAGCTGCAACCGGACTGGAACATCCAGGTCTATGAGCGCCTGGACGGGGTCGCACTGGAAAGTTCGGACGGCTGGAACAACGCCGGTACCGGCCATTCCGCGTTCGCCGAGCTGAACTACACCCCGGAACTGCCCGACGGCAGCATCGAGACCAAACGTGCGGTCGGCATCGCCGAGCAGTTCGAGATCTCGCGCCAGTTCTGGTCGCACCAGGTCCGCGAAGGCCGCCTGAGCCAGCCCAGCGACTTCATCAATCCGACCCCGCACATGAGCTTCGTCTGGGGCGATGAGAACATCGCCTACCTGCACAAGCGCCAGCAGGCGCTGGTCAAGAACCCGCTGTTCTACGGCATGCAGTACTCCGAGGACGCCGCGCAGATCAAGCAGTGGGCACCGCTGCTGATGGAAGGCCGCGACCCGAAGCAGAAGGTCGCCGCGACCTGGATGCCGCTCGGCACCGACGTGAACTTCGGGGTGATCACCCGCCAGCTCACCGCCGGGCTGCAGCGCAGCCCGAACTTCACGCTGCACCTCAACCATGAAGTGCGCGCCCTGCGCCAGAACGACGACAAGAGCTGGAACGTCACGGTCAAGGACCTGGCCTCGGACACCGAATCCACCGTCAAGTCGCGCTTCGTTTTCATCGGTGCCGGTGGCGCCGCCCTCAAGCTGCTGCAGCTGTCGGGCATTCCGGAATCGAAGAACTACGCTGGTTTCCCGGTGGGGGGCCAGTTCCTGGCCTTCCAGTCGCCGGCGATCGCCGGGCGTCATTCGGTGAAGGCCTATGGCATGGCCGAAACCGGCTCGCCGCCGATGTCGGTGCCGCATCTGGATGCGCGCAAGCTGGATGGCAAGCCGGTGGTGCTGTTCGGGCCGTTCGCGCTGTACAGCACCAAGTTCCTCAAGCATGGCTCGTGGTTCGACCTGTATTCCTCGGTCAACCACAACAACGTGGCCGGCATGATGGACGTGGGCCTGGAGAACCTGGACCTGGTGAAGTACCTGATGGGCCAGGCGCGCCTGAACGATGACGACCGCCAGGCCGAGCTGGTCAAGTACTACCCGAACGCCAAGCGTGAGGACTGGAAGCTGGTCACCGCCGGCCAGCGCGTGCAGATCATCAAGAACGACCCGGAGAAGGGCCCGATCCTGCAGTTCGGTACCGAGATCGTGACCGATCAGGACCACACCCTGGCCGCCCTGCTCGGCGCCTCGCCGGGTGCCTCGACCTCGCCGCCGATCATGCTCGACCTGCTCAAGAAGGCCTTCCCCGAGCAGATGGCCGCGGGCTGGGAAGCACGCCTGAAGGAAATCGTGCCGTCGTATGGCCGCAAGCTCAACGACAGTCCCGCGCTGACCAACGAGATCCGCCGCCTGACCAGCGAGACGCTGAAGCTGCCCTACCTGGACGTGCCGCTGGAAGGCGCGACCAGCCCGGCGGTGATGCTGACCCCGCCGCCGGCCGCCAAGCCGGCCGAGGCCAAGCGCAACGCCAACGAAGAACTGCAGGCGCTGTAAGCCTGCCCCGGCGGGGCCTGCGGGCCCTCGCCACGGTTTCCCTCCGGCCACCCTCGCGGTGGCCGGTTGCGTTTAGGGGTTGGGTGACGCTGAATGTTCACAATTTGTAAAGCGAATGAGAACGCTTTACATTTGCACCCCGCCGGGCTTGGGGCCCGGCCACGTCCCCCAGATCATCACGAGACCCCGCATGTACGCCTGCGCTGCTTCGCTTCGCCTCCCCCGCCGTGCCCCGCTGGGCCTGGCCCTGCTTTCCGTGCTGGTGCTGACCGCGCCGCAGGCGTTCGCCGATGCGCTGGCAGACGCCAGCAGCGCCGCCGATGCCAAGACCTTGGACAAGGTCAGCGTGGTTGGTGCCCGGGCGATGCCGTCGAGCACCACGCGCCTGCCGATCAGCCTGCAGGAAACCCCGCAGTCGGCGACCTCGATCGGCCTGCAGCGGCTGCAGGACGAATCGTTGTTCAGCATCAACGACGTGATGCGCAACGTCACCGGCGTCAGCGTCTCCTTCTATGACACCCAGCGCCCGCTGTACTACGCGCGCGGATTTGCCATCACCGACTTCCAGGTGGACGGCATCCCCACCTACAGCGGCTCGACCAACCAGGAATACGACACCGCTTTCTACGATCGCGTCGAAGTGATCCGCGGCGCCAACGGCCTGCTGAGCGGGGCCGGCGTGCCGTCGGCCACGGTCAACCTGCTGCGCAAGCGACCGGGCAAGGAATTCGATGCCTCCTTCGCAGTGAGCGCCGGCAGCTGGGACTACCAGCGCATGGAAGCCGATGTCACCGCGCCGCTGACCGCCGATGGCCGGTTCCGCAGCCGCGTGGTCGCCGCCTACACCGACCGTGATCTGTATTACGACCGTTACCACGAGAACAAGATGGCCGGCATGGCCGTGCTGGAAGGTGACCTGACCGACAGCACCACGCTGACCGTGGGCTACCAGACCCAGGACAACAATCCGGTCGGTTCGACCTGGGGCACCGTGCCCTTCTTCGACAGCCAGGGCAACTTCGCGCACCTGCCGCGCTCGACCAACGTCGCCCCGAAGTGGAGCTACTGGCAGCGCGAGACCAGCACCGCGTTCGCGAACCTGGAACAGCGCTTCGGCGAGAACTGGCTGCTGAAGATCAACACCGCCTACACCCAGGGCAACGTGCAGAACGTGCGCGTGTACGGCAGCGGCTACCCCGATCCGGCCACCGGCACGGGCATTTTCCTGCGCACCGCCGCCGGCGATTCGGAAGACACCCGCCGCAACGTCGATGCTTATCTGAGTGGCACCTTCACCCTGTTCGGCCGCGAACACGACCTGACCGTGGGCGGCCAGTGGGCGGATATCGAGGGCACCACGAACACCATCGCGCTGCGCTACCCCACCGACTGGGCCACTTGCCGTCAAGGCAACATCACCGAGCGCTGCTACTACATCCCGGACATCCGCGCGTGGGATGGTGACATCTCCGAAGTGACCTACTCGCGTACCGGCGCACGCCGCGTCGCCAAGACCACGCAGAGCGGCGTCTACGTGGCTACCCGCCTGCGCCTGGCCGATCCGCTGGCGCTGATCGCCGGTGCGCGCCTGAGCCGCTGGGAAACGCTGACCCGTGCCTACAGCGCGGCCGGGGCGTACACCGGCACGAGCGGCGCCTACAAAGTGACCGATGAAGTCACGCCCTATGTGGGCCTGGTGTACGACATCACCCCGCAGGTGGCCGCCTATGCCAGCTACACCGAAATCTTCAACCCGCAGAACTACAAGGACCGCAACGAAAACCTGCTGGCGCCGGTGGAAGGTTCCAATCTGGAAGCAGGCATCAAGTCGCAGTGGTTCGACGGTCGCCTGACCGCCAACGCGGCGGTGTTCGAGGCCAAGCAGGACAACTACGCGGTACTCGATACGAGCGTGCCGGAGCGCTCGCTCAGCGATGGCAGCTCGGCCTACATCGGCATCAACGGCACCAAGGCACGCGGCTGGGAAGTGGACGTCAACGGCGAGATCCTGCCGGGCTGGACGGTCAATGCCGGCTTCACCCACGTCAAGGTGACCCGCGCGGCCACCGATCTGCTGTACGCCAACCCGGCTGAAGATCTGCTGCAGCTCAACACCCAGGTGCGGCTGCGCGGCGCGCTGGAGCGCCTGAGCGTGGGCGCGGGCGTGCAGTGGCAGAGCAAGGTGCAGGGCTACAACATCCCCTATCCGCTCGGCGGCACGGTCACTGTGAACCAGCCGGCCTACGCGCTGGTGCAGTTCAATGCCAACTACCGCATCAGCGACAGTTGGACGGCCACCCTCAGCGTGCGCAACGCGCTGGACAAGACCTACTGGGCCAACCTGGATTACAACAACTACGGCGAACCGCGCTTCGTCGCGTTGAGCCTACGCTGGAAGTACTGAGGCCTGGCGACATCGCTGTGTTGAACGAACGGGTCGCCTTCGGGCGGCCCGTTTTTTTGCCCCGGCCAGCGGCCGGCACTACCGGGCCGTGTCTCGCGCAGCGTCCACATCACCGGCAGCACCAGCACCGCGACCACCGCGATCATCGCGCCGGGCGCGGACGACCAGCCGGTATGCCGCACCAGCAGCTCGGCCAGCAACGGCGTTGCCCCACCGAAGAACGCGGTCGCCATGGTGACGCCCAGCGCCAGGCCACTGAGCCGCCCTTCGCCGGGGAACTGCTCGGCCGTGGCGGGAGCCGCCACCGCGCTCACGCCGCCCGCGAGGCAGGCCAGCACCACCGCCGCCAGCCCGATCGCCACGGTACTGCCGCCGGCCATCACCGAGAACATCGTCAGCGGCAGCAGGGCCGACAGCGCGGCCAACACAATCAACACCGGACGGCGCCCGACCCGGTCCGACAACGCGCCCGCCAGCGGGGTCACGATGATCACCGCCACCGCCGCGACGGTGGACAGCCACAACGCTTCCGATTCACCGACCTGGCCGGCCGAGCCCAGGAACGCGGGCACATAGGTGATGCCGACGTAGTAGGTGATCGAGCCCAACGCGGAGATCGCGAACGTGCGTGCAATGGCGGCCTTGTGGTGGCGCCAGGTGTCGCGGATCGGCGACACCGGCACGGTGCCTTCGGCCTGCTGGCGCTCGAACTCGGGCGACTCATGCATGGTCGAGCGTGCCAGCAGGATCGCACCGGCCAGTGCTGCCCCGACGAAGAACGGAATGCGCCAGCCCCAGCCATCCAGCTGCGCCGTGCTGAGCAGCGCGACGGTCAGCGCCGACAGCGCGACCGCGAGCAATGCCCCTACTTCGCTCGCGGCCGAGGCCAGCGAGGTCACCAGCCCGCGACGGCGCACCGGCGCGGTTTCCAGCAGATATGCGACCACGCCCGTGTACTCGCCGCCCACCGAGAACGCCATCAGACAGCGCAGCAGCAGCAACAGCACACCGGCAGCGGCACCGATGCTCTCGAAGGTGGGCAGCAGGGCGGTGGCGAGCATCGCCACGGTCATCAGTAGCATCGAGGCCAGCAGCATGTAGCGTCGACCGAAGCGGTCGCCGAGATGGCCGAACACCAGGGCCCCCAACGGACGCATCAGGTAGGACACCGCGAAGCCGGCGAGCGTGGCCAGCAGTGCATTCTCGCCACCGCCGAAAAATACGCGGGACAGCACCGTGGCCAGGTACAGGTAGAGCGTGAAGTCGTACCACTCCACCACCGTCGACAGGCCGGCGATGATCATCGAGCGCGTACGTGGGCGCGTCCCGGGCGCGGTGGGCGCCGGGCTCAAGCGAGCTTCCTGTGGACGCGCAGGTCGTCGCGGAGCGACAGCGGAAGAAATCGCATCGGGCTACTCCCGGCCGCCTCGGCCGCATCTGGACGGCGACAGCCTACGACAGCCGATCTGCACGCCGCGTCACGGGAGCGCGGCGTTGTCGCAACGCGGCCCCGCCCGCGCTCAGGCCGCGGCCACGGGTCGGACCGCACCCCGCCGATAGCTCAGCAACCGGCCATTGCCCGGCGCATTGCCCTCGTCCTCGAACAGCCCCAGTTCTTCGGTCACGTCAAAGCCCTGCAGGGCCATGCCACGCGAGAACGACCCGACGTTGCCGCGGCCGGGGTCGGTGATCAGCAGCTCGGCATCAGGCTTGGCATGCCGCAGCATCATTGCCGCGACCTGATGGGCATGCCCCCGCTCGTAGAGGATGTCACTGCCGATGATCAGGTCGAAGCGGCCAAGTGAGCCATCGGGGACTTCCCAGGGAAGGTCGCGATAACTGACGGCCGGCAGGTCGTTGAGCCCCGCGTTGTAGGCGAGGAACGATTCGGCCAGGGGATGGTGATCGGTCGCAACGACGTCGGCACCCCGATGCGCGAGCACCAGGCTGGACAGGCCCAGCCCGCAGCCCAGTTCCAGGATTCGTTTACCGGCCACGTCGAAGTGGCTCATGGTCTCGGCCAGTGCGCGGCCGGCCGGCCAGATCTGGCCGAACAGGCTCCACAGCGAAGAATGGATGCCGACGCGCTCGGCACGCCCGGTGGGATCGGAGAACTGCTGCAGGTCGCTGAGCGCGCGGATGCGGAAGTCGTGGCCGCCGACCGGGATGGTGAGGATGCGGGTGGTATAGCCCGGCATGTGCGCTCCGTGGGACACGGGAGCCTTCATTCCGGGAGCGGCATGAAGGGCTCGGAGAAAGGAGCGGGGCGATCAGGTGTCGATCGCGCAGGACGCGCGCAAGCACGTGTGACCCCATCCTACGCCATGCGCACAGACCTGGCTGAACGCCTCGGCGCCGCCTTGCGTGGCGTCGAAGTGGCCTTGCGCACGGCGGCCACGGCGCCGTAGCGCACCTGGCAGACCGGGCAGAAGAACGTCCGCCGCCGGGTCGTGCCCGGGTAAGTCTTGCTGAGCGGGCCACCGCAGTGGGGACAGCTGCGCTTGGTGTGGACCAGCCAGTGCTGGCGCAGCACGAACTGCCGTTTCCAGTCCAAGAAGTCGACACTGTACTGCCGCGCCTGTTTGATGACCTCGCCCAGCTTGCGCGGTGGCAGCGCGCCGACCGTGGATTCGGGATGCACACGCGTACGGAACAGCACCTCGTTCTTGATGATGTTGCCCACGCCGGCAAAGATGTCCTGGTCCAGCAGCGCGTCGCAGATCAACGTCTCCGGCTGCTGCTTGAGTTTACGTCGCGCCAGTGTCGGATCCCACGCCGGATCCATCACATCGCCGCGCCAATCGTAGGTATCCGCCAGCGCGCCTTCGATGTACTTCACCGACGAGGCATAGATGTTGAGCTCGCCATTGTCGAACTGAAGCGACACCCGCGGTGGCGAGGGCTTGCGCTCATCGATGCGGTAGCTGCCGAACATCAGCATGTGCACGCGCAGGCTGAAGCCGCGGAATTCGATCAGAAAGTGCTTGCCCCAGCTGCGCAGCGCGACCACGCGGCGGCCTTCCATGCGGGTGAGGTCGAGCGAGCTGTTGCCGGTGGCCAGCCGCACGGTCTTGCCGCGGAACTTGGCGGCCGCTTCCCGCAGGATGACGATGGAAGGACCTTCAGGCATGCGTGGTGATCTCCTTCAGGCGCAGGGCATTGGCGATCGCAAAGCCATGGGCGGTGTTGTCGAAGATCACCCACGGTGCCTGCGCCTGCCCGGGCTGCTGTATGACCTGTGTCGCCAGAGAGGCCAATGCGGCCTCGGGATAGTCGCTGTAGTACATGCGCGGCGAACCGTGCCAGCGCCAGTAGTGCCAGCCCTGCGCGCCGCCCGGTAGCGCGGCGGCGGCAACGCGCGCCGGATCCACCGCGGCCCGGGAAATCGCGTGGCGCTGCAGCAGCGCATCGGACTGCGTGCTGAACCAACTGGCATGGCGGGGCTCGCAGACCACAGGCACCGGGGTGCGTCGACGCAGCGCGCGGAAAAAGCTCCCGGCGCGGCGCGTATCCAGTGCCAGCGATGGTGGCAACTGCAGCAGCAGGGCGCCCAACGTACGCCCCAGTCCACCCACCTCGTCCAGGAAGCGGTCCAACAGTGGGCCCACGCCGACCAGTCCGGAATCGTGCGAGATGGTCCGCGGCAGCTTTACCGAGAAGCGAAAGTTGGCCGGTACGGTGGCCGCCCAGCGCGCGTAGGTCGCGCGTTGGTGCGGCCGGTAGAACGAGGAGTTGATCTCCACCACGTCAAAGCGCGTGGCATAGCGCGCCAACAGGCTGTCGCCGGGCCCGAAGTGCGTGGCGTAGCGGCTGGGGATCGACCAGCCGGCACACCCGATCTTCGGCATACGCGACGCGGCCATGCGTGCCTCCTTCAGCGCAGGATTTCGCCCTGGTCTTCCCCATCCCAGTAATGGATGCGCGCCGCAGCCACCTGGATCAGAACCAGCCCAGGGCTATCCACCCCCTGCGCGAACCAGCGCTCCAGATCTTTCACCCAATGCTGCTGCATCACCGCCTTGTCGCGGATCAGGGTCGCCCTGCCCTGCACCGCCACGAACAGCGGCGGCTTGCCCAGCAGCGACTTGCTGCCGGTGAAGCTCAGCGCCACCTTCGGGTCGTGCGTGATCTCGCGGACCATGTCGGTGTCTTCGGTGGTGAAGAACCAGCTGTCGCCGTCGTAGTCCACATCACCGTTGTTGCTCATAGGCCGCGCCGCGATCTCGCCGCTGTCGGCATGGGTCTGCAGCATGGTGAAGTCGATGTTGGCCATCTTCTTGGCCAGTTCGGGCAGGGTCAGCGTGGTCATGGAATCTCCGGGGTCAGGGCTCGTACGCCCAGCCTCCGCGCAGCGCAGTGACCGAGGCGTGCACGGCCACTGGCGGGACATTCACATGGTTGCGGCCGGGGTTGCGCTGGGGAACATCGCCAGCAGCGCACGGGTCAGCACGGCCGGGTAGACGGTCAGGTGATCCTCGTCCGGGACCACGCGCGTTTCCAGCTGCAGGCCGGGATAGCCGCGCCCGTGCAGGCGATCGGCAAAGCGCCGGGTATGCGCGACCATGTCGTTGCGCGCGGCGAACGGCGCATCGGAGGCGGGCGTTTCATGCGCACCAATCGACAGCACGACCTGCGCCTCCAGGTCCGTGTGCGTGCCCGCGTAGTCCGCCTCGATCCGGTCGATCACATGCTGGTCGAACCAGAGCGATGGGCTGGACAGCAGGTAACGCTGGAACATCGCGGGGCGGGTCAGCAGCCGTACATGCCGAACAGCCCGCCGTACGAATGGCCGGCGAAGGCGCGCTGCGCCGGATCGGTGCGATAGCGCGCCTCGACCCGGGGCAGCACATGCGCCTCCAGGAAATCGCGGTAGTGCGCAGCGCCGCCGTAGATGATCCCATCGGTGTAGTCGTCGCCTGCACAGCGCACCGGCGGGGTCGGCGTGTAGTCGCGTGAGCGGCTCTGCTGCGAGCTCAGCCCCTGCTGCGGCGGCAGCCCGACCAGGATGAACGGCGTCAGGTGCGCGCCGCCCTGCCCGACCATGTTGCGCACGCTGCGCACGAGCGGAAAGCTGTACAGCGCATCCGTGACATACAGCACCGGGTAGCGCAGGTGGGTATCGCGCTCATACCCGGCCGGCAGGGCCACCCAGACCGGGTAGTTCCGGCCCGTCGGGTCGCGGACCCACCAGGCTTCGGTATCCGGTAGCACGACCCCGGTCACGGCAGTCGGTGCCGCCACCTCCAGGCCACCTGCGCATTCCTGGCGTTCACTCCAAGGCATCGGCTCATCCCCTCCGCAGCGTGATCAGGGTGATCTCCGACGGCACGCCGATACGTGCCGCGAAGCCCGGCCACAGTCCGGCACCGTTGCTGACATACAACGTCATGCCATCCACCTCGTAGCGGCCGGACACATAGCCGCCGTTGGCGCGCTTGACCAGCTGGTCCATGCCGACGATGTGACCGCCATGGGTGTGGCCGGAAAGCTGCAACGCCACACCCTTCGCGGCATTGGCGCGTGCCTCCACCGGGCGATGGTCGAGCAGGATCACCGGCGCCTGCGGGTCTGCCCCGGCGAGCGCGGTGGCGAGGTCCGGCATGGGCAGGCCGTAACGCGCGGCCACCGGATCGGTGACGCCGGCGATGGTCAGCGTGGCGCCCTGGCGCTGCACCCGGGTGTGGCTGTTCTCCAGCACCTGCATCCCCTGCCCACGGAACGCCTGCATCCACTCGGCGTACTGCGCGTAGTACTCGTGGTTGCCGGTGATGGCGATGACACCATCGGGTGCCTGCAGTCTGGCCAGAGGCGCGAAGTCGTTGGCGCGGGCGCTGACAGTGCCGTCGATCAGATCACCGGTGATCACCACCAGGTCAGGATGCAGGGCGTTGCTCTCGGCCACCACCTTCTCCACCCAGGCACCGGTGAGCAGGCGGCTGGCGTGGATGTCGGTGAGCTGAAGCACGCGATAGCCGTCGAACGCGGCCGGCAACCCGTCGATGGCCACCTCGATCTGGCGCGGCTTGGGGACCGCCATGCCCTGCCAGATACCGTAGGCGGAGAGCAGCAACGCCAGTGTGCCCGCCGCAGGGCGCAGCCACGGCGCACGCAGCATCGGCAGCACGCGCCGCGCCCGCACCAGTCGCGCGATCAGCAGCAGCGCATCCAGCACAAGCACGAACACCGCACTGATCAGCAGCGTGGTGAACCCGGTCGCGAGCACCGCGATCAACGCTTTGGGAATCTCGGGCGAGGCCATGGTCCCGGCGAACTGCGCCACGATCCGGTGGTGCAGCGCCAGTGCCACCACCAGCAGCCCCAGCACGAGCCGGACCGGACGCGGCAACCGCAACGGCCAGATCAGCCGCCATACCAGATACAACGCAAGCAAACAGCCGATCACACTCAGCATAGGCACATCCTGGAAACGTTGGGGGGGGAATGGGCCGGCCGCATCGCTGCCGCCTCGCCCAGCCCTTCATCGTTGCCGAATCGCGCGGCGTGTTCCAGTGCAGGAGGTCGTGATGATTCAGGCAGAGCGCTGGCTCGCCTTCGCACGCGCTGCAGCGGCGGGGAGCTTCGCTGCCCGGTTGCGCGCGATCGCGGCGCGGATCAATGCCTTGAACGCGGTGGCGCTGATCGTTTCGCCCTCGTGCAGATCGATGGCGCGGCGCGTGTTGCCCTCCAGGCTCGCATTGAACAGCCCCTTCGGATCGGGCAACGCCGCGCCCTTGGCGAAGGTCAGCTTCACGGCCGCCTTGTAGGTCTCGCCGGTGCACAGGATGCCGTCATGCTCCCACACGGGCACGCCTCGCCACTTCCAGGTTTCCACCACCGCCGGATCGACCTGGTGGATCAGGCTGCGGATGCGCGCCAGGGTCTCGCCCCGCCAATCATCCAGCGACTGGATGCGCGCATCGATCTGCTGCGATGCGGACGGCTCGCTGGCTGCGGCAGCGCGCCCTTCGTGCGCCTTATAGACCTGATCGAAGGGCCCATCAAGCATGCGGCGCCTGCCGGAGATCAAAGGGAAGCGAACATTAATGCAATGTTATATTATTTCTTTTGTTGGCACCCATCCCCTCGGCGAGCGACCTCTGTCCGCTTGCCCTACCCCTGTCCTCACGGCTACTGAAAGGCACAACTAGATGAGAACCAAGGCAATGGTGTCCGCCGTGCTGGCGACCCTGTGCGCCGGCGAAGCGCGCGCGCAATCCAGCGATGCGGCAATCACCCTGGGCAGCGTGCACGTGCGGGAAGGCTCCCGCCGTCCCCTCGCCGCGAACCGCGTGCTGACCTCGGTGGATGTGATGGGCGGCGACCAGGTGCATGAGAAGAACGTCTCCAACAGCTGGGAACTGCTCGGCCAGATGCCGGGCATGCAATTGACCGAAACCCGCCAGGGCGCGGAGTCCGGCAAGGCCACCTTCCGCGCGTTCAATGGCGAGGGCTACCTCAACGGCATCAAGATCCTGATCGACGGGATTCCCAGCAACGTCAACAGCGGCAACCAGCGCTTCATCGACATGGTGTTTCCGCTGGACATCGACTACATCGAGGTCGTGCGCGGCACCAACGACCCGCGCTACGGCCTGCACAACATCGGCGGCAACATCAATCTCGGCACCCGCCAGGGCGGTACCTACACCGATGCGCGGCTCACGTATGGCAGCTACAACACCCGCGAAGCGCAGGTCGCGATCGGACGCGAAGCCAACGGTGTCGCGCAGAACTACTTCCTGGCCTCGCAGGCCTCCGACGGCTACCGCGACCACGACCGTTCGAAGAAGTACTCGCTGGGCGGCAAGTGGTTCTACAGCGGTGACGGTGACCTGTTCAACCTCGGTCTGATCGCGCGCGTGTACCACCACGAGGCGGACGAGCCCGGTTTCATGACCGCCGATGAGTTGGCCACGGACCGCCGAGGATCCGCACTCAAGAATGCCAACGACGTCGACGACCGCGACATGCGCCATCTCAGCACCCATCTGGATCTGCAGCTCAGCGATACGGTGCACGTCAGCAACAAGCTGTACTACAACCGCTACGAGGACGACCGGCAGGTGACGTTCACCGGTTACGTGCCCGGCAACGCACCGCGCCAGCGCCGCCAGTGGGATGAGAAACAGACGGGCCTGCTCAGCACGCTGACGTGGGCAGCCACGCCTGCGCTGACGGTCGAGAGCGGTCTCAATGCCGAGCACCAGGGCAACTCCTACCGTCGCCTGCGCTATGCCCAGTCCGTTCCCACCGATTTCTCGACCCCGGCGCGGATCCAGAACGATGACCGCTACACGCTGGACAACCTCGGTGCGTACGTACAGGCCGTGTACCAGCCCACGCCTGCGTTGAAAATCGTGCCGGCCTACCGCGTCGACCGCTTCTCCGGCAGCACCCGCCTGCCGGGTGGCATCACCGCCCCGCTGCAGCGCTACGGCACCATCGAACAGCCCAAGCTGAGCGTGGTCTATGCGATCACCCCCGCGCTCAACGTCTATGCCAACTGGGGCAGGACGTTCCAGGTACTGACCGGTTCCACCGCACCGGCCTACCTCACCGCCGGCCAGGACACGTTCCGGCCCTCGATCAATACCGGCAAGGAAGTGGGCATCAAGTTCACCCCGGCCGTCGGCACCGACGCGCGCATCGCGGTGTGGCGCCAGGACGCGACCGACGAAGTCGCCAACATGCCGGCCACCGGCACCTCGGTCGGCCTCGGCCAGACCCGTCGCGAAGGCGTCGATCTGCAGTTCAGCTCGCGGCTGGGCGACCACTGGACGCTGTGGGCCTCGCACGCGATCCAGCAGGCCAAGGTGGTCCGCGCGTTCACCACCGACGGCACCGCCCTCGCCGGCAACGAGGTCATCGCCACGCCGCGCTACATCAGCAACCTCGGGCTCGACTACCGCAGCAACGAACGCTGGAGCTTCGGGCTGCAGGGCCGGATGCAGGGCGATTACTACATTGAAGAGCGCAACACGCAGGGAAAATTCGGCGCCTTCGCGGTGCTCGATGCCAGCGCGTCGTACCAGCTTTCCGAGCGGCTGAGTGTCGATGTGCAGGTCAAGAACCTGACCGGCCGCGACTACGCCTATGCGTGGTACGACACCTTCTTCTGGGGCGGCGATGACCAGCCGATGTTCTCGCCGGCACCGGGGCGCTCGGCGTACGTGTCATTGAACCTGAAACTCTAGGGCAGCCCTGCCCTCACATCCGTTCGCCGGGCAGCCGGCTGGCCTGCTGTACCCAGGCACGGAACTGCGCTTCGTCCAGCGGCACGCCTTCCTCGATATGCAGGTAGCGCGTGTCCTGGCTTTTGGAGGCGACCGGCGGGACCGGCTGCAGTGCCTTCCCCCGGAAGAACGCGACCTTGATGTAGTGGGTGAAGCAATGCAGGCTCAGGAACCAGCCATCGCCTTCGATCCCGTACAGCGGCGAGTTCCATTTGACCGCCTTGTGCACCCCCGGGACGGTGGCCACGATCAGCGCATCCAGCCGTTCACCCACTGCACGCTTCCAGCCGGGCATGGCCGCGATATAGGCCTGCACCGGGCCATCGCCCTCGCCTTTGGGAATCTGCGGGTTGCCGCCTGACAGCAACCGCGGTTCGCCGTCAGCGATCGAGGGCTTTCCCTTGTCAGCTGACGCTCGTGGACCGTTCGACGCCATGGTGCCGTTCCTCTGGAGACCCACAGGCGTTATAGACCGCGCCGGGCCTGGCGGCAACGCGCCACACGCGGCCGCCCCGGCTCAGATCCAGCGCTGGTCCAGCAGTTCGCGCTTGATGTAGGCGTAGAACACCGGCGCTGCGACCAGGCCCGGCAGCCCGAAGGCGGCTTCCATCACCAGCATCGCCAGCAGCAGCTCCCACGCCCGCGCCTGGATCTCCCCTCCGACGATGCGCGCGTTGAGGAAATACTCCAGCTTGTGGATGACCACCAGGTACAGCAGTGCGACCACGGCGACATAGAAGGACACCGACAGCGCCACGATGGTGATGACGGTGTTGGAGATGATGTTGCCCACCACCGGCAGCAGGCCGGCCAGGAAGGTGATCAGCACCAGTGTCTTGGACAGCGGCAGGTGTACGCCGAACAGCGGCAGCACCCCGAGCAGGAAGATGGCGGTGAACAGCGTATTGAGCAGGGAGATCTTCACCTGCGCGAACACCACCTGGCGGAAGGCCGTGGCCAGGCGGCTGGTGCGGCCGATCAGCTCGCGCGCCAGCGGCCCCATTTTCGGCAGCGGCAGCTCGTCGTAGAGCGCGATCATCGCGCCCAGCACCATGCCGATCAGGATCCGCACGCTGATCTGCACCGCCGAGGTGCCGGCGATGCCCAGCTGCTGGCGGTGGGTGGCGGCCCAGTCGTTCATGGCCGTGCGCAGCGCCTGCAGGTCTTCGGGGATGTACGGCTGCAGCAGGTCCGGCACCTGGTGGCGGGAGGTATTGAGGATGTCCATCAGCCGCATCAGCAGCGCATCCGGCCCACCGGTTTCATTGCGGAAAAACGAGGCGATGCCGATCGCCGCCAGCGTCAGTGCACCGATGATCAGCGCCGACAGCACGATCACCGAATAGGCCCGTGCGCGCCCCGGCGGCAGCTTGCCTTCGACGGTGGAGGCCAGCAGGTGGGTCAGGTGAAACACCAGCAGGCCCGACAGCAAGGTCACCACCAGGCCCAGCTTCAGGGTCAGCCACATGCCGAGCAGGATCAGCACCCAGGCCGCGATGCGGGCGGTGGGCGGCGTGGGCAACGCGGGGATCACTAGGGACATGCGGGCGCATCCTGACGGGTGGCCCATGGTAGTGGATGTGGTGCGGGCGCAGCCGTCGAGCCCCGCAGCATCAAGCTGAAATCCAGCGTCTGCTGAAGCGGCACATCGACACGTTCGATGATGGCGAGCAGCAGGTTGACCGCGCGGGAACCGATCTCCCGCATCGGTTGCCGGATGGTCGTCAACGGCGGCGTGAGATACCGCGACGATGCCAAGTCGTCGAAGCCGACGACGGACAGATCACCCGGCACCCGGATGCCCAGATCCCGGCAGGCCGCCAGGACGCCCAGCGCCATCTGGTCGCTGAAGCAAAACACCGCGGTCGGCATCGGCGCGCGGGCCAGCAGCGCCATGCCCGCCGCATGGCCGGATTCCACGGAAAAGTCGCCCGGCACCACGCCCAGCTGGCGCAGGCGGCCGCGCGCCCTGCCGGCGGCCCGGACCCCTTCGAGCCGTTGCTGGTGGAGGGGATTGTCGGGCGGCCCGCCCACCACGGCGATCCGTTCGTGCCCCAGTCCATACAGGTGGTCCATCACGGCGCGCGCGGCGGCGGCGTTGTCGATGTGGACACTGGGAATGCCGAGCGCAGGATCGAACTCGCATCCATTGACCACCGGCGCAGCGGCGCCCAGCTGCTGGACGATCGCACGCGCCGTCGGCGGAAGGCGATGCCCCAGTACGATCAGACCGTCGGCCTCGTTGCGCCGGAGCATCTGCGCGTAGCGCTCCTCGCGGTCGGGTTGATGCTGGGTATCACCGAGCAGGACGGCGTAGCCAACGGCCTGCGCGGCGTCCTCCGCACCCTGCAGGATCTGGGCGAAGAACGGATTGGCGATGTCCGGGACGGTGACCAGGATCTTGCCGCTGCGCTGGGTCTTGAGCGTGCGGGCAACCGTGTTGGGCACATAGCCGAGTGCGGCGGCCGCCTGCTCGATGCGGGTACGCGTGGCCGGCAGGACCTTCTCCGGCCGGGACAGCGCCCGCGACACCGTGCCGGCGGAGACGCCAACGTGTTTTGCGATGTCGTAGATGGTTGCCATGGCGTTAGTGTTTCTGTCCGCTGTGCACTGCACAACGCGTCCTGCGAAAGCCCCTGCTAGGATAATGCAATCGATTGCATCGAGGATGAATCACGTTGAAGACGCTCAAGGGTCCAGCGCTGTTCCTGGCGCAGTTCATCGGCGACACACCTCCATTCGATCGGCTGGACACGCTGGCCGAGTGGGCCGCGGGGCTGGGCTATTCTGGCGTACAAGTGCCCACCAGCGCGCCCCACCTGTTCGATCTGGCCGAGGCGGCCCGCAGCCAGGCCTACTGCGACGACGTCGCCGGCATGCTGACCGGCCATGGTGTGCAGATCACCGAGCTGTCCACCCACCTGCAAGGGCAGCTGGTCGCCGTCCATCCCGCCTACGACAGCCTGTTCGACGGATTCGCGCCGCCCGACAAGCGCGGCGATCCGGCCGCCCGCCAGGCCTGGGCGGTGGAGCAGCTGCTGCTGGCCGCCAAGGCCAGCCAGCGCCTGGGACTGACAGCGCATGCCACGTTCTCCGGCGCGCTGGCCTGGCCTTATTTCTATCCGTGGCCGCAACGCCCGCCCGGGCTGGTGGAAGAAGCCTTCGCCGAACTCGGCCGTCGCTGGCGCCCCATCCTGGATGCCTTCGACGCCTGCGGCGTGGACCTGTGCTTTGAGATCCACCCGGGCGAGGACCTGCATGACGGCGCGACCTTCGAGCGCTTCCTCGACGTGGTGGACCACCACCCCCGCGCAAAGATCCTGTACGACCCCAGCCACCTGCTGCTGCAGCAGATGGACTATCTGGGCTTCATCGACCGCTATCACGACCGTATCGGCATCTTCCACGTCAAGGACGCGGAGTACCGCACCAGTGCGCGCAGTGGCGTCTATGGCGGCTACCAGGACTGGATCGATCGTCCGGGGCGGTTCCGCTCGCTCGGTGATGGGCAGATCGACTTCAAGGCGATCTTCTCGAAGTTCGCGCAGTACGACTTCCCGGGCTGGGCGGTGCTGGAGTGGGAGTGCTGCCTGAAGCACCCGGAAGACGGCGCACGGGAGGGCGCCGCCTTCATCCGCGACCACATCATCCACGTGACCGAGCGCGCCTTCGACGACTTTGCCGACAGCGGCACCGATCCTGGATCCCTGCGCCGCATGCTGGGGATCTGAGCCATCACTGCCTGGGAGGGCAAGCCATGACGCACACCATGTCGCGCTTGGGCGCGATGATGTTTCTGCAGTTCTTCATCTGGGGGGCATGGTTCGTCACCCTGGGGACGTACCTGGTGCAGGGGCCGTTGCAGGCCAGCGCGAGCCAGGTAGCGACGGCGTTCCTCAGCCAATCGATCGGTGCCATCGTCGCGCCTTTCCTGGTCGGCCTGATCGCGGATCGCTACTTCGCGGCGCAGCGCATCCTCGCGGTGCTGCACCTCGCCGGTGCAGCGCTGATGTGGCTGGCGTCCACGGCGACGGACTTCAGCACCTTCTCCGCCTATGTCATGGGGTACATGCTGCTGTTCATGCCGACGCTGGCGCTGGCCAACAGCGTTGCGATGCGGCACATGCACTCGCCTGAGAAACACTTCCCGCTGGTGCGGGTGGCCGGCAGCGTCGGCTGGATCGTGGCGGGCGTGCTGATCGGCTGGCTGGGCTGGGAACAGGCGCATCGGCTGGAGCTGACGTTCCAGATGGCTGCGATGGCATCGCTGGCGCTGGGCCTGTATGCGTTCACGCTGCCGCACACGCCGCCGCTGGCGCAACAGCGCGACGCCGGGCTGGGGCAGATCCTGGGCCTGGATTCGCTGCGGCTGCTGAAGTCGCGCTCGTATCTGGTGTTCTTCCTGGCATCCATCGCCATCTGCATCCCGCTGTCGTTCTATTACAACTTCACCAACCCGTACCTCAACGACCTGGGCGTGCGCGGCGCGGCCGGCCTGCAATCGCTTGGACAGGTCTCCGAAGTCCTGCTGATGCTGGCGATGCCGTTCCTGTTCGTGCGGCTGGGGGTCAAGACGATGCTGGCGGTCGGCATGGCCGCATGGGTGGTGCGCTACGCCATGTTCGCCTTTGGCGATGCGGGCGGCGGCTTCTCCCTGCTGGTGATCGGCATCGTGCTGCACGGCATCTGCTACGACTTCTTCTTCGTCACCGGCCAGATCTACACCGATGCGCATGCCGGCCCCGCCGCGCGCAGCAGCGCGCAGGGGTTCATCACCCTGGCCACTTACGGCGTGGGCATGTTGATCGGCACGTTCCTGTCCGGCGCTGTGGTCGAGCACTACACCACGGCCGCAGGCCCGGACTGGCAACGGATCTGGCTGTTCCCGGCCGGCGTCGCGCTGGTCGTGCTGATCGCCTTCCTGCTGCTGTTCCGCGACCGGCCGGTGCTTGCCGCCGCGCCCACCACGCACTGAGGAGCCCACCCGATGCGCAAGCTTGGAATCGCCATTGTGGGCGCGGGCATGATCGGCGCCGTGCATCGTCGCGCGGCGCTGCTGGCCGGCGCGGATGTCCGCGGCGTGGTCGCCTCTTCGCCGCAACGCGCACAAGAGGTGGCGCAGTCGTGGAATGTCCCGCACGCCTATCGGGATATCGAGGACGTGGTCGCCGATCCCCAGGTGCAGGTCGTGCACATCTGTACGCCCAATCACCTGCACCGCCCGATGGCGCAGGCCGCACTGGAAGCCGGCAAACACGTGATCTGCGAGAAGCCGCTGGCGACAACGCTGGAAGACGCCGAGGCCCTGGCGGCATTGGCCGCCTCGACCGGGCTGGTCGCCACGGTGCCTTTCGTTTACCGCTACCACCCGGTGGTCCGCGAGGCACGCGCACGCATCGCGCAGGGCGAGCTGGGGCCGCTGCACCTGATCCACGGCAGCTACCTGCAGGACTGGCTGCTGGACCCCGCCAGCAACAACTGGCGCGTGGACCCGGCGCTGGGCGGCGCCTCGCGCGTGTTCGCCGACATCGGCTCGCACTGGTGCGACCTGGTGGAATGGGTCAGCGGCGAGCGTTTCGTCGACGTCAGCGCGGCCTTCGCCACGGTGATCGCCGAGCGCGGTGCCGTGGGCGGGCAGAGCTTCACCACGCCAGCGGGGGGCGGCGCGATGCAGGCGGTAACCAGCGAGGACGTGGCGGCAGCGATGTTCAGGACCGGTGCGGGTACGCTGGCGTCATTGACGGTCAGCCAGGTCTCTGCCGGACGCCACAATCGCCTCTGGTTCGAGATCGATGGCGCCAGGTCCAGCGTGGCATTCAACCAGGAGGGCGCCGAGCGGCTGTGGATCGGCCTGCCCGACCAGCGCGAGGAGACCTTCGTGCGTGGGCCGGGGGCCGGCAGTGCCGAACAGCGCCGGCTGTCCGTATTGCCGGCCGGGCACGCGCAGGGCTACGGCCATTGCTTCGAGGCGTTCGTCGCCGACACCTATCGCGCCATCGAAGGCGAGCGGCCGCAGGGCCTGCCCACCTTCGAAGACGGACTGCGCTCGGCGCGGATCGTAGACCGCGTCATCGCATCGGCCAGGACACGTGCCTGGACCACCATCGGCTGAATCCCGGGAGACTCTCTTGATGAACACCTCTGTTCGCGGAACTGTAATCCTCGCTCTGCTGCTCGCTGCCCTGCCCGCCTTCGCGCACGACATCGTCACCCCGCAGAAGCCCATCGCCGTGCAGATGTACACACTGCGCAACGCCGGCTCGCTCGACCAGCAGTTGAAGATCGTCCATGACGCGGGCGTGGGTGCGGTGGAAACGGTGGGCACGCAGGGCGTCAGCGCCGCCGAACTCAAGCAGCTGCTGGACAGGTATTCGATCAGGGCGATTTCGTCCCACGTGCAACTGGCCGAGCTGCGCAGGGACCTGGACGGCGTGGTGGCGTTCAACCGGTCGATCGGCAACACGACGCTGGTGGTGCCCTACCTGGACGAAAAGGATCGACCCACCGATGCCGCAGGCTGGACCGCACTGGGCCGGGAACTCGGCGGAATCGCGAGGCAGGCACGGGCCAAGGGCATGCAGCTGGCCTACCACAACCACGACTTCGAGCTGGTCGACTTCAACGGCAGGACAGGGTTGGAACTGCTGTTCGCGGCCGCCGGACCCGATCTGCTGACCGAGCTGGACCTGGCCTGGGTCGCGCGTGCGGGCCATGACCCGGCGGCCATGCTGGCGACATTCCGCGGCCGCCTGTTCGCGGTGCACGCCAAGGACAATGCACCCAAGGGCCAGGCCGAAGACGAGGGCGGTTTCGCCGCCGTCGGCCAGGGCGTGCTGGACTGGAACGCGATCCTGCCGGCCGCGGCGGATGCCGGGGTGCGGTGGTACATCATCGAACACGACCAGCCGCGTGATCCGGCCAAGGTCATCCAGGCCGGGGCGGACTACCTGCGCAGACACCTGACTGCCCGCCTGCCCGCCAGCGCACCGCGCCAGCCAGCAAAGGAGTAATGCTTGAATACGCGTTTCAGACTGATCCCGATCCTCGCCGTACTGGCATCGAGTGCGCTGCTTGCCCCTGAGGCGTGGTCCAAGGACGACCCCGCGGCCGGCGCGACCCTCTACGCAACCCACTGCACGGCCTGCCACGGCGCCGAGCGCGCCGGTGTACCGCCGACGTTCCCCGCGCTCACCGACGTCGCCAAGCGGCTGCAGCCGGCGCAGATCAAGGAGAAGATCAGCAAGGGCGGCGGGTTGATGCCGCCGTTTCCACAGCTGTCGCCCCAGGAGATCGACGATATCGCCAGTTACCTGGCGCACTAGGCTACCGGCGCCGGCAGCCGTTTCGTGTCGGCGCTACAGCTCGCGCACCCAGATGTTGCGGTAGCTGACCCTGGAATCGTGCTCCTGCAGGTAGATCGGCGCGCACGCATGCGGCGCGTACGACGGCGCACCGATGTATTCGGTCTTGCCTGCCAGCACGGTGTCGTCCTGCACCAGCACGCCGTTGTGCAGCACGGTGATGCGGGCGGGCGAGGTGAGCCCGCCGCCCGGCGAGAAGCGCGGTGCCTTCCAGAGGATGTCGTAGGCCTGCCACTCGCCCGGCGCACGCGAGGCGTTCACCAGCGGCATGGCCTGTTTGTAGAGCGAGGCGGCCTGGCCATTGGCATAGGTCGGATTGTTGTAACTGTCGAGCACCTGCAGCTCATACAACTCCTGCAGGAAGATGCCACTGTTGCCCCGATCCTGGCCGTCGAAGCCCTTGGTCGCGATGGGCGAGCGCCATTCGACGTGCAGCTGGATGTCGCAGAAGCGCTGTTTCGTGCGGATGCCCTTGCTGCCCGGCACCACGGTCAGCGCACCGTCGGCGACGCTCCAGGGCACGCGCCCACCCTGCTCCGCCTCCCAGGCAGAAACATCCCTGCCATCGAACAGCACGATCGCGTCGGAGGGCGCGCGGCCCGGCGGCGTGGCCACGCTCGCGGGCACGGGGGTCCACACCTCGGTCTTCGTTGGATCGCGCGCGGGATCGGCACCGGCCTGCGCGAACGCCGGTGCAGCGGCCAGCACACCGGCGGCGATCAATAGAGGCGTGATCTTCATGGCGTGATCCATCAGCTGGTCCCCCAGGCAGGCGTACCGGGAACATAGGCGAGGTCGCCGTCGTAGCGACCCGGCACGGCGACGTAGCGCAGGACCTCGGTTGCGCCGACCTTGGAGGTGAAGAAACCGAAGATGGTCAGCTGCTTGAACATCGTGAAGTAATGCGGCATTGCTTCGCCTTCTTCGGCGGTGCCGGTCTCGGTGACCTCGACTGCGTGTTTCCTGGCCTCAGCATCCAGCGCGCGCAGCAGTTCGGTGCGGGCCTGCGGCGCAAGTGAAACGAAGCGACCGCCCGCGCGTTTGTCGATATCGGCCAGGCCGGCGCGGAACGTCGCCTGCTGCCGAGCGGTGTAGCAGTCGCTGACGAACGTCGCCATGAACGCACCGGCGCCTGCGTCTTTCGCCCCCGGCGTTTTCGTCCGCGGCAGGATGGTCTCGGCGATCTCGTCCAGCGTGCCGACATCCGCGTCGGAGAACGGCGTCTTCGGCCCTGCGGGAGGAGCCTGTGCCTGACCGAGCGCGGGCAGGCCGATCATCGCCGCACCGGTGGCGGCGACGATCATCTTCAGCAGTTCGCGGCGGTCCATCAGAGATTCCCCGCTTTCAGTTCGCGCACAGCGTGGTCGGCTGCCCGCGCGGTCAGCGCCATATAGGTCAGCGACGGATTCACGCACGCGCTGGAGGTCATGCAGGCGCCGTCGGTGACATAGACGTTGGGCGCATCCCATACCTGGTTGTGCTGGTTCAGCACGGAGTTCCTGCGGTCACGCCCCATGCGCGCGGTGCCCATTTCATGGATGCCCTTGCCCGGGGCATAGTCGTTGTCGTGCATCTCCACGTCCTTGACGCCGGCGGCTTCCAGCATCTCGGCGGCATCGGCGGCCATGTCCTTGCGCATGGCCAGCTCGTTGGCGCGCATGGATACATCCATCGCCAGCACCGGCAGTCCCCACTTGTCCTCGCGGTCCCGGTCGAGGCGGATCGTGTTGTCGTGGTGCGGCAGCATCTCGCCGAACCCGGTCATGCCGATGCGCCAGTCGCCGGGTACGGTCAGCGCCTCCTTCAGGTCGGCACCGATGTTCAGCTCGGCGATCTCGCGCGACCACCCGTTGCGGCTCGCGCCGCCCTGATAACCGAAGCCACGCATGTAGCCGCGCTTTTCCTCGGCGACGTTGCGGAAACGGGGAATGTAGAAGCCGCAGGGACGCCGGCCGAAGTAGTACTTGTCCTCAAAGCCCTCGACCCGGCCGGAGGCACCCGCACCGAAATGGTGGTCCATCACGTTGTGCCCCAGCTCGCCCGACGCAGAGCCCAGCCCGCCTTCCCAGACATCGGTGGCCGAGTTCATCAACAGCCAGGTCGAGTTGAAGGAGGATGCGTTGAGGAAGATCACCTTGGCCGTGTACTGGTAGGTCTGCCCGGTCTCGGCATCGATGACTTCCACGCCGCGCGCACGCTTGCGGTCCTTGTCGTAGAGCACTTCCTTGACGATCGAGAAGGGGCGCAGGGTCAGGTTGCCGGTCTTCATGGCGGCCGGCAGCGTCGCCGACTGGGTCGAGAAGTAGGCGCCGAAGGGGCAGCCCAGGATGCACTTGTTGCGGTACTGGCAGTTGACACGCCCCTGCTCGGGCATGGGCTGGGTGATGTTGGCGGTGCGCGAGTGGATCATGTGCCGGGTGCCGCCGAAGGCCTTTTTGATCCGCGCGGCCACGTCCTTTTCGACGATGTTCAACGGGATCGGCGGCAGGAACTCGCCGTCCGGCAACACATCCAACCCTTCGCGCGTGCCAGCGATGCCGGCGAACTTCTCCACGTAGTCGTACCACGGCGCGATGTCGGCGTAGCGGATAGGCCAGTCGGTAGCGATGCCCTCCTTGAGATTCGCTTCGAAATCCAGATCGGAGAAGCGATAGCTCTGCCGGCCCCACATCAGCGAGCGCCCCCCGACGTGGTAGCCGCGGAACCAGTCGAACCGTTTGGTCTCGATGTAGGGCGATTCCTGTTCGTCGGCCCACATCCCCTGCAGGTTCTCGGCCAGCGCGTAGTCGCGCATCAGTACCGGGAACGCGGCCTTCATCGCCTGGGTTGGCCGGTTACGATGCGGGAAGTCCCACGGCTCCTTCATCGCGTTGACGTAGTCCTTCACGTGCTCGATGTTGCGTCCCCGTTCCAGCATCAGGACTTTGAGGCCCTTCTCGGTCAGCTCCTTTGCCGCCCAACCGCCACTGATTCCCGAGCCAACAACGATGGCGTCGTAATGATTGTCTGCCATGGATCTCTCACCTGGTGGATATCGTTTCAGACGTCGCAGAGGCGGATCGCCTCGCGCAGCGAGCCGACGGGATCTGGCGCCGCAGG
Source organism: Stenotrophomonas sp. TWI700 (assembly GCF_039673645.1). NCBI lineage: Bacteria > Pseudomonadati > Pseudomonadota > Gammaproteobacteria > Lysobacterales > Lysobacteraceae > Stenotrophomonas > Stenotrophomonas sp. TWI700. The sequence continues at coordinate 37,527 of NZ_JBDJMB010000024.1, forward strand.
CATGAATTCCTGCGCCAGATACCCATCGAAACCGGTGTCGCGGATCGCGCGACAGATGGCCGGATAGTTCAGTTCCTGCTGATCCCCGATCTCGTGCCGGCCAGGCACGCCCGCGGTGTGGTAGTGCTTGAAGTACGCGTGATGCCTGCCGATGGTGGCGATGATGTCGCCCTCCATGATCTGCATGTGGTAGATGTCGTAGAGCAGGCCGAAATGATCCGAGCCGATCCGTTGGCACAGCTCGACGCCCCAGGCGGAGGTGTCGCAGAGGTAGTCGGGATGATCGACCCTGGAGTTCAGCAACTCCATCACCAGTACGACGTTGCGTTTCTCGGCGTGCCGGAGGATGCGCTTGAGCCCCGCTTCGGCATGGGCCATGCCTTGCTCGGGGTCCATGCCATTGCGATTGCCGGAGAAGCAGATGAGGTTGCGGTAGCCGGCATCGGCGACCAGATCGATGTGCCGCGTGTAGCGCTCCACCAGTTGGTCGTGGAACTCGCGGCCGGCAAAGCCCTTGGTCAGGCCCAGCTCCGCGCCGTTGCACATCGAGCTGTCCACGCCATGGGCCTTCAGCGTGGGCCAGTCCTCCGGGCCGACCAGATCAATGGCGGCGAATCCGATCTCCTGCACCGTCCTGCACAGCTGGGCAACCGACTGCTGCGGAAAGGTCCAACGGGCGACGGCGTGCTTCAGGTTGCCCTTGAGCGGCGCGGCGGCGGCAAACGCCGGCAGCACGCCCGCAGCACCCAGCCCAAGGCTCGCGGCGGCCGCCAGGCGCAGTGCATCACGCCGCGTGAGCCCCGGCCCCGATGACGGCGCCGGTCTGATCGAATGGATGGACATCCGTCTTCCGGCCTCCCAACCGGTATCAAACGTTGACGATCCGCTGCAATGCAATCGATTGCACCATAGAGGAGGACATCGTTTTTTTGCAAGACGCGGTGCACGAAAACGCATGTTGCGGGGCACAACGCGCGTACTGCCTGTCGCCGCGTGCGTGCGATGGGAGGGCCGCGTGCCGCGCAATCGCGTTCACCCGGCTGCGGGAGATCAGCACCGCCTCGCGGCAGGCATCCACTCATCGCCGGCGATGCATCGCCTGGCGCAGCTGCTCGCGCGCCTCCGGGTCGGCCTCGATCATGCGCCGCAGCGAGCGATAGACATACGCGCGACAGAGGCCCGGCCAGGCGACCAGCAGATAGACCGCGCCGGCGATCAGCCACGCATTCGGTGCCTGCTTCATCAGGCCGGTATGACCACCGGTCGCGGCCACTGCCAGGATGACCAGCAGCACCCAGCGGAACCAGCGCCAGAATCGCATCCCCCAGTCGACATTGAGCACGTGCTTGAGTTCCTGGTCGGTCAGTCGCATGCCGTCACTCCTTCCTTGAGCAATGACCCATCGTGCCACGACCAGAGATAGAAGACCGGCGTCAGACAAGCAGGAACCCGAACGTCCCGTGCAGAAAAGAAAAACCCCAGCAAGCACGGGGGCTTACCGGGGTTTCATCTGCATCCGTAAAAATCAGAAATCAGAACGGAATGTCGTCATCAGCGAAGTCGTCCATCGGCGGCGCCGACTGCTGCGGGGCCTGCTGCTGCGGGCGCTGCTGGCCGTAGCCACCACCACCGCCGCCGCGCTGACCACCACCACCGCCGCCACCACCACCGCCGTACTCCTGGCGCGGCGCCTGCTGGCGCTGCGGACGTTCGCCGCCAGCACCACCGCCGCCACCGCCGCCTTCACGGCCGCCGAGCATCTGCATCTCATCGGCGATGATGTCGGTGGAGTACTTCTCCACGCCGTCCTGGCCGGTGTACTTGTCGTAACGCAGGCTGCCTTCGACATAGACCGAGCTGCCCTTGCGCAGGTATTCACCGGCGATTTCGCCGAGCTTGCCGAAGAACACCACGCGGTGCCATTCGGTGCGCTCCTGCTGGTTGCCATCCTTGTCCTTGCGGACGCTGGTGGTGGCCAGGCTGATGCGGGTGATCGCCATACCGCCCTGGGTGTACTTCACGTCCGGGTCGTTGCCGAGGTTGCCGACCAGGATGACTTTATTGATGCCACGCGCCATAGGGTTGCTCTTCCGTTGTCCGAGGGCAGGCCGCAGTCATATCACAGCCCCGGACAGGCTGCAGATACGCGGGGCCGCCCCAGGTGAAATTGGGGGAATCCAGAACGACCCATCTTATCATTGCCATCGTCCCCGGCCCTGTCGGAATTCCGGCCGGAAGCGACCGGAAACCTGCTCGAGCCATATGCCGCAAGGGTGACGGCGGTTGCGCCCGCAGCCCGCCGGCCGCTGGCGCGGGGGCCCTCCCTCCGCCCGGCCCGGCCCTGGCGGCGCATGGCATGATGTCCGTTCACTGTTCCCACGCCTGCAGCAATGACCATCCGCGGTAAAGCCACCTCCCTCGATATCGCCCACCTGGCCGGCGTCTCCCAGCCGACGGTGTCGCGGGCACTGCGCGGCAGCCCGATGGTCAATGCCGAGACCCGGCAGCGGATCCTGGCCATCGCCCGGGAGCTGAACTACAAGGTCGACAAGAACGCCTCCAGCCTGCGCCTGCGCAATGCCGGCACGCTGGCCCTGCTGTTCTTCGAGGACCCGACCAACGACGACTCGCTGATCAACCCGTTCTTCCACGCCATGCTCGGCTCGATCACGCGCGCCTGCGCGCTGCGCGGCTACGACCTGCTGGTCTCCTTCCAGCAGCTGTCCACCGACTGGCAGGCCGATTACGAGGACAGCAACAAGGCCGACGGCATCATCCTGCTCGGCTACGGCGACTACCATGAGTCGCGCGAGCGCCTGCAGCGGCTGGTCGAGCAAGGCACCCATTTCGTGCGCTGGGGGGCGTCCCTGCCCGACCAGCCGGGTGTCTCGATCGGCAGCGACAATTTCCAGGGCGGGTTTGACATCACCGCCCACCTGCTCGACCAGGGCTGCCGCCGGATCGCCTTCGTCGGCCACGCCTCCAGCCACTATCCCGAATTCGAGCAGCGCTATCGCGGCCACGTCGAGGCGATGCGGGTGCGCGGCCTGACCGCCGAGCCTTCATTGCAGCACGATGCGATCACCACCGAGCAGTCCGGCTTCGATGCCTGCCAGGCGCTGTTGGCAGGCGGCGAGCGTATCGATGGGCTGTGCGCGGCCAGCGACCTGATCGCGATCGGCGCGATGCGTGCCCTGCGCGAACATGGGCTGCGTGTCCCGGAGGATGTGGCCGTCACCGGTTTCGATGACATCCCGCTGGCCGCCTCGGTGTCCCCGCCGCTGTCCACCGTGCAGCAGGACACCAAGCAGGCCGGGCACCTGCTGGTGGAAAAGCTGCTGGCACTGATCGAAGGCCAGCCGGTGGAAGGCCAGAGCATCGCGGTGAAGCAGGTGCTGCGGGAATCCTCGCTGCGCGGCTGAGCATTCACCGCTGTCGGCTTATTTCAAACGACGATCCAGCACGAAGTACACGACATTGCCCAGCCCGGTCGCACCGAGCAGCAGCGCGATCGCCCCGGGCGTGACCCGGTCGATGCCGAGGACATCCACCAGCCCGAAACCGAGCGCCAGGGCCAGCATCACGCAGCCCCAGTGCAGCGCGGCCAGCCGCCGCTTGGTGGTGTCGCCGGCCAGCAGTGAGCGCACCAGCTCTTCCGAGCCGCGGGCTTCGACGATCCGCCGCCGGGTGTGGCCGTCGACCACGCTCTTGATGGCATACACGATGCCGAGGATCAGGACGACGGGCAGAATCAGGTTGTAATCCATGGTGCGTACGTTCCGTTGAGGAGGGGCTTGTCCACTGAGATACGGCCGGGGCGGGATCGGTTGCACGGGCCCCGGTTGCAACCGATGGCGCACTCGACGTATCCCTATGGGACATGCGCGCGCCGCCCACCCCTGCCGACTGCCTCGACGCCGACCGTGCCCTGGTCGCCGCCATCCTGTCGCGGCAGCCCGGGGCGTTCGAGCAGCTGGTGCGCGAGTATCAAGGACTGTGCTGGCGCGTGGTCGACCGCATGGTCCGCCATCCGGACGACACCCGAGAGCTGTGCCAGGAAGCGTTCCTTCGCATCCATCAGACGCTGCATCAGTACCGCGGCGAGAGCGCACTGAAATCGTGGGTGGCGCAGGTCGCCTATTCGATCGCCAGGCGCCACCTGGAGCGGCGCCGCATTCCGCTGGTGGACAACAGCGTGACCGAAGACGGTGCCGCGTTGATCGACCAGATCGGCGACGGCCACGATCTGGAGGCGCACACCAGCGAGCAGGACATCAACGCCCATCTGCACGCCGCGATCGACGCGTTGCCGCCGCTGCAGCGCACCCTGCTCACGCTCTATCATCTGGAAGAGATCTCCATCGCCGAGATCGCCACCCTGACCGACCTGGCCGAAGGCACCATCAAGAGCCACCTGTTCCGCAGCCGCAAGCGACTACGCGAGCTGCTGGAATCCCGTATTGGAGTGCCCGCATGAGCACCGCAGACGAGCCCCGGATCGACCCCGAGGAGTGGCAGGCCCAGGAACGTGGCCTGCGCGCCGCCCTAAGCGGCCAGCGCGCCGGCCCGGACGACGTCGACTACCTGCGCATCGCCGAGGCGATCGCCTCCGCACCACAGCGCGGGCCGCCGATGCGCTTCGCCCGCGAGGTCGCCCTGCGCATCGCCCGCCATGACGCCGGCATCGAGCGCTGGGTGTCGCGGGTGCTGCTGGTCGTGCTGGCCATCGCTGCCCTGGCAGTGGGCACCCTGTTCGGCCCGGCATGGTGGAGCGCGATCGAGCAGGCCGCGGGCCGCGCGGCGACCGGGTGGGTGCTCGCTGGCGCCGGATGCGTGGCGGTATCGTGGCTGGCGGCCCGTTGGCGGACGACCGGCCGCGGGCACCCATGACTTACGGCGGATGCAGCCTATCTGAATAGGGCGGATAACCGAGGTATCGCCCAGGGGAAGCTGTCCGCATGCTTGAGATCCGCGCGCTGTCCAAGACCTACGCCAATGGTGTGCATGCCCTTGCGGGTGTGACGCTCGATATTCCCCGCGGCATGTTCGGCCTGCTCGGTCCCAACGGCGCCGGCAAGTCCTCGCTGATGCGGACGCTGGCCACGCTGCAGGAAGCGGACAGCGGCACGGCCACCCTGTCCATTCCCGGGGAGGCCAGCATCGACGTGCTGCGTGACAAGGATGCGGTGCGTCGGCGGTTGGGCTATCTGCCGCAGGACTTCGGGGTATATCCCAAGGTCAGCGCCCTGGACCTGCTCGACCATTTCGCGGTGCTCAAGGGACTCACGAACAAGGCCCAGCGCCGCGAAGTGGTGGAGGCCCTGCTGCAGCAGGTCAATCTGTGGGATGCGCGCAAACGCAAACTCGGCACCTACTCCGGCGGCATGCGCCAGCGCTTCGGCATCGCGCAGGCCCTGCTCGGCGATCCGCGCCTGGTGATCGTCGATGAGCCCACCGCCGGGCTCGACCCGGAAGAGCGCAACCGCTTCCTCAACCTGCTCGCGGCGATCGGCGAGAACGTAGCGGTGATCCTGTCCACGCACATCGTCGAGGATGTCACCGACCTGTGCCCCAGCATGGCTATCATGAACAAGGGACAGGTGCTGCTGACCGGCAAGCCCAGCGATGCGATCGACGCGCTGCAGCACCAGGTCTGGCGCAAGCAGGTGGACGTTGCCGAACTGCCCGACTACGAAGCCAACCATGTGGTGCTGTCCACGCGCCTGGTCGGTGGCCGGCCGGTGATCCACGTGCACAGCGCGACCGACCCCGGCGACGGCTTCGCCGTCGTTGCTCCCGATCTGGAAGACGTCGATTTCCCGCGACTGCGCCTGCAGTCGCGGGCCGCCTGACCGGAGCCCGCCCATGATCGCTGCCTTTTTCCGCTTCGAGCTGCGCGAGCAGCTCCGTTCCCCCCTGCTGTGGCTGCTGGCGGGCCTGTTCGCGCTGATGGCCTTCGGTGCCGCGTCGTCCGACGCGATACAGATCGGCGGCGGTGCCGGCAACGTGCACAGCAATGCGCCGACCGTGATCGCCTCGATGCTGGGCGTGTTCACCCTGCTCGGCATGCTGGTGTCCACGCTGTTCGTCAGCAATGCGCTGCTGCGCGATTTCGATCTCGGCACGGCCGAGCTGATCTTCGCCAGCCCGATCAAGCGCCGCGACTATCTGGCCGGCCGCATCGGCGCCGCCCTGGTCAGCGGACTGCTGGTGTACGTGATCATCGCGCTCGGCCTCGCGCTCGGGCCGTTCATGCCCTGGGTCGATCCAGCCCGCATGGGGCCGGTGTCGCTGTACAGCTACGTCTGGGCATTCGGGGTGATCGTGATCCCGAACCTGATCTTCACCACGGCCCTGCTGGCCTTGCTGGCGGCCACCACGCGCTCGATCCTGTGGGTCTACATCGGCGTGATCGGCTACTTCGTGCTGTACGGGGTCAGCGCGGCCCTGCTCAGCGACATCGACAACACCTGGATCGCCGTACTCAGCGAGCCGCTCGGCCTGCGCGCGCTGTCACGGACCATCCGCTACTGGTCAGTGGCCGAGCGCAACAGCGGGTTGCCTGCGCTGGCCGGGCAGCTGCTGGCCAACCGTGCGCTGTGGCTGGGCGTAGCCGCGCTCCTGTATGCCGCGACGTTTGCCCTGTTCCGCACCGAGCGCAGCGGCAGCGGCGGTCGTCGCTGGGGCCGCAAAGCCACCCCTGCGGCGGCCGCGCCATCACTGCGTCCGGCCCAGGTCGTTGTGCCTCGCGTGGTGCCCGGCCGTGGCGCCGCTACCGCCTGGGCGCAGTTCCTGCACCAGGTCCGCTTCGACACCCGCGGTGTGCTGCGCAGCGTGCCCTTCCTGGTGCTGCTGGTGCTGGGGCTGTGCAACTTCCTGCCCGGTGCGCTGTTCCGCCAGACCCTGTATGGCACGCCGATCTGGCCGGTCACCTCGGAGATGCTGACCGCCCTGCAGGGCGCCTTCAGCTGGCTGCTGATCATCATCGTGCTGTTCTTCGCCGGCGAGCTGGTCTGGAAAGAGCGCGCGGCGCGGATCAATGAAGTCACCGATGCGATGCCCGTCCCCAACTGGGTGCCGCTGCTGGCCAAGTTCGCCACGCTGGTGGCGGTGATCGCCTGCTTCCAGGCGATCGGCGCACTCGCCGCGATCGGGGTGCAGCTGGCCAAGGGCTATACGCAGATCGAGCCGCTGGTGTACCTCAAGACGCTGGCGCTGGACTCGGTGGTCTACCTGTTGATGGGCGGATTGGCGCTGGTCCTGCAGGTACTGACCAACAACAAATTCGTCGGCTACGCGCTGCTGATCTTGGTGATGATCGGCCAGGCCGTGCTGGGCATGCTCGATTACACCCAGAACCTCTACAACTTCGGCAGCTGGCCGATCGCCCCGTACTCGGACATGAACGGCTACGGCCACTTCCTACCGGGGCAGCTGGCCTTCCAGGGCTACTGGGCGCTGTTCCTGCTGGCGCTGCTGTGTGTTGCCTCGGCATTCTGGGTGCGTGGCGTCGGCACGAGTCTGCGCCAGCGCCTGGTGCTGGCCGGCCGTCGCCTGCGGGGGCCGGCCGGGCTTGGCGCCGCCGTGGCGATGCTGGGCTTCATCGCATTGGGTGGCTGGCTGTACTGGAGCACCAACATCCGCAATGCGTTCCTCTCGCCGGACCAGCAGCTGGACCTGCAGGCCCGTTACGAGCGCGAACTGTCGCGCTACCGCGACCTGCCGCAGCCGCGCATCGTCGCCGTGGACAACCGGATCGATCTGCATCCGGAAACGCAGTCGGTGGTGATCGATGCGTACTGGACCGTGCGCAACACCCACACCGCGCCCATCGCCCAGCTCCACGTGGCGATGAACGACGACCGGCAACTGACCGCGGTCGACCTCGGCGGCCAGACCTTGGCGATGCATGACGCCGACCTGGGCTACCGCATTTACCAGCTGGCCAGCCCGCTGCAGCCGGGCGAGGAGCGCCGCATCCACTTCCGCGTGAACCAGCACCCGACCGGCATCACCGCCGATCAGGCACCGACCAACCTGGTGGAGAACGGCAGCTTCTTCAACAGCAGCCTGCTGCCCTCCTTCGGCTACGACCAGGGCGTGCAGATCACCGACCGCAACGAACGCCGCAAGCGTGGCCTGGGCGAGCCGAGCCGCATGCCCAAGCTGGAAGACCAGGCCGCCCGCGCGAACAACTACGTGACCGACGATGCCGACTGGCTGGCATTCCGCAGCACGATCTGCACCGCACCGGACCAGATCGCGCTGGCGCCCGGCTACCTGCAGCACGAAGCCACCGTCAACGGCCGGCGCTGCTTCAGCTATGCCATGGACCGGCCGATGCTCAACTTCTATGCATACCTCTCGGCCCGCTGGGACGTGAAGCGCGCGGCATACAAGGGCATCCCGATCGAGGTGTACTACGATGCGCGCCATGGCTACAACGTAGACCGCATGATCGAAGCGGTGCAGAAGTCACTGGCCTACTACGAAGCCAACTTCACGCCCTACCAGCACCGCCAGGTGCGCATCATCGAGTTCCCGGGCTACGCGCGGTTCGCCCAGTCCTTCGCCAACACCATTCCCTACTCCGAAGGAATCGGCTTCATCGCCGACCTGCGCGACCGCGACAAGGTGGACTACGTGTTCTACGTGACCGCCCACGAAGTGGCGCACCAGTGGTGGGCACACCAGGTGATCGGCGCCAACGTGCAGGGCGCGACGATGCTCTCCGAATCGTTGTCGCAGTACTCGGCACTGATGGTGATGGAGAAGGAATACGGGCGGCAGCAGATGCGCCAGTTCCTCAAGACCGAACTGGATGGCTACCTGTCCGGACGCGGCAGCGAGGGCATCGAGGAGCTGCCGCTGGCGCGCGTGGAGAACCAGCAGTACATCCACTACGAGAAGGGCGCACTGGCGTTCTACCGCCTGCGCGAGGAGATCGGCGAGGCCGCGCTCAACCGCGCGCTCAAGCGCTTCCTGCAGGACAAGGGTTTCCAGCAGCCGCCCTACACCACCTCCACCGAACTGCTGGAGTACATCCGCGCCGAGACGCCGGCCGACCGCCAGCAGCTGGTGACCGACCTGTTCGAGACGATCAGCTTCTACGACAACCGGGTGCTGGCCGCGACCGCGCACAAGCGGGCCGATGGCAAGTACGACGTCACCCTGACGCTGCACGCCGAGAAGCGCTACGCCGACGGCGATGGCAAGGAGACCGCGGGCAGGATGGACGACTGGATCGAGATCGGCGTGTTCGCCAACGGCTCCTCGGGCAAGGAGCGCGATCAGAAGGTGCTGTACCTGCAGCGCCACCACGTCACCGCGGCCAACCCGTCGATCACCGTCACGGTGGAGGGAAAGCCGGACGAGGCGGGCTTCGATCCGTACAACAAGCTGATCGACCGGGTCTCCTCGGACAACCGGCGCAAGGTGACGCTGCAGTAGGACGCAGCGTCAGCGCGGGCCGTCGGCGAAGTCCTTGAGGATTTCGCCGACGCCCGACGGCGAGATCTCAAAGCCCAGCGAGGTACCCGGATTGATCACCACGCCGTAGCCGCCGGGAACGCGCTTGAGCACCTCCAGCATCAGCATGCGGATCGTGTGCGGGGCCTGCTGGCTGTGGAAACCGACGCGGCTCATATCGGTGAACACCGACACGTGCAGGACACCCTGCTTGTCGAACAGCAACGGATCGAAACCGCTGCCGTCCGGGGTCACCAGGCTGCCGGTGAGCAGCACCACCTCGGAGGCCACGAAGGCCTTCATGAACAGGCCGATCGGCAACTGACCGTCCATCGCGGTCTTGAGCAGGGTTTCGATCGGGGTCTGGGGGGCGGCGTCGTTCATGGAATGCAGGGATACGGGGGATCCCTCATTGTACCCGCGGGGTGACTGGGAGCCGGCCAGCGGCCGGCACTACCCTCGCGCGGGGGCGCCGATCAGGAACAGGTGGAAGGTGGCGTCCTCGTCGTCGAGGGCGACGAACGGCACCGCGAGCCGTGGCAGCGTCCGCAGCCAGTAGGCATGCGCGGTCACGTCGCCGCGGAACACCGCGAGCAGCCATTGCCCGTCGCCGGGGCGGACCAGTTCCTTGACCACATGCGCGGCCAGGCCTTGCCGCCGGTACGTGGGCAGCACGAAGAGGTCGGCCAGCTCGGGATAGTGGCGCCCTTCCCGCTCCACCTGATCCACCAGCACGAACCCGGCCAGCGCGTCGTCGACGAACAGCAACCGTGCCCACTGCGGGTCATCGCGCAGCGACGACTCGACATCGGTCCGGTCACAATCGAACAGGCCGTCCGGACGCACCGCTTCTCCGCTCCAGGCCGAGGCCTCGAAGTAGTAGAACTGCATCAGGTGGAACAGGCGCTCGGCATCGTCGGGCGTTGCGTGGTGCAGGAACAGGCGTGACATGGACAGCGGACCCGGAAGGACCGCACTGCGCGGTCGCGGACCCGATTGTAGTGCCCGGGCCACCGCAGTGCGGCGGGCCGGGCACACTCCGGCTACTTCGCCAGGCGCCTGGTGCGCGCACGCTGGTCGTCGACCGCCGCCTTCAACTGCTGCTGCAGCGCCGTCTGCTCGACCTGCGCGTCCAGCAAGAACACACGCACGCCGTGTGCGGGCACCTCGGCGGTCAGCGATCCCTTCACCGTCTGGCTGGCGCCGCCCAGCGCGTCGCGCCAGGTACCGGCCTGCAGGTAGCGGCGGACCTCGATGGAGCGCGCCGTATCACCCTTGTTGAGCAGCACCAGCGCGGTCTGCGCGGTATCGCCCTGCTGCAGCACGCGGAAGAACACCGCTTCATCGCCCTGCAGGCGCTCGTTGACCTGCAGGCCGCGCTGCAGGGCCGGCGTGGCCTCACGCAGTCTGGCGATGCGCTGCAGCGGCGCGAAGATCGGGCTCTTCGGCGCGTCGTTGACGCGCTCCTGCCCGAAGTAGGCGCGGTTGCCGGCGTGCTCGGCGCGGCTGCGCATGAAGCCGGTTTCCGAGCCGTAGTAGATCACCGGGATGCCGCGCGCCGTGAACAACCAGTTGTGCGCATCGATGAACCCGGCATCGCTGGCATCCAGCCGCGCCATGTCGTGGTTGTCGTAGAAACTCATCAGCTCGTACGGATTGGCATACGGACCGTCGAGCAGGTGCAGCGGCTCGGCCAGGGTTTCAAAGCCCTTCTGCTCTTTGCCGAACACCGACGACAATGCGCCGCGCAGCGGGAAATCCAGCACGCTGACGTTCGCGTTGGCCGGCCAGGTGTGCTCGGCGATCTTGCCCGCGTCGTAGTCGAATGCCTCGCCGAACATGAACATGCCGGGATGCTCGGCGCGGATGCGATTGACGAAGGCATGCCACCACGGGTGCGGCAGCCAGCCGATGGTGTCGATGCGCAACGCATCCACGCCCTGCGCGGTCCACTGCAGGTACGCGCCCACCAGGTAGTCCATCACCGCCGGATTGTGCTCGTTGAAGTCGGACAGCTGGGCGAGGTTGCCGTCGAAGATCGAGCCGTGCTTGCCGTCGACCGGGCCGATGCTGTTGTAGAAGGCATGCAGCGGGTTATGCGCCGGATCCAGCTGCTGCGGCGGCAGGTTCTGGTGATCGGCGATCAACCGGCCGTCCTTGTCGAAGATCTGGCCGAACTGCGGCTGCGCCACCGGCATCGTCCACGCGGGCGAACCATGGTTGCCGACGATATCCAGCACCACCTTCAGGTCGGCGGCGTGCAGGCCACGGGTGAAGGCGGCGAAGTCCAGGCCCTTGCTCGGCAGATGCTCGTCGAGCGTGTAGAAGTTGACGCCCCAGTAGCCGTGGTAGCCGGTCTTGCCGCGGTCGGTCAGCGTGCTGGTGCAGCTGATCGGCTTGCTGCCGGTGAAGGCCTGGTCCGGGTTGTCGATGATCGGGGTGATCCACACCGCACCGAAGCCGAGGTTGCGGATGTACGCGGCGTTGTCGAGCACGCCCTTGAAGTCACCGCCCAGGTAGCCGATGTTGCCGTCCACCTTGTCCGGGCACGGCACCGGGATATCGAACGTGGGATGCGCGCCGCCCTGGTCGCGGTGGTCGTTGGACGGATCGCCGTTGACGAAGCGGTCGGTCACCACGAAGTAGACCGCCTGGCTGGCGAAGGGCTCGCGCGTGCCGACATAGTCCGGGCGCTCGACGGCCAGGGCGGGGCTGGCCGACAGCGCGAACGACAGGGCCAGCGACAACGACGAATACCGGGACATCAGACACTCTCCTGTTGGGATGGCACGAGCAGCACGCACAGGCCGGCCAGCAGCAGGCTGCCGCCCCCGAGTGCGAGCACGTGCATCGGATCGCCACCCAGCCACGCGCGCAGCAGGAAGCCGAGCGCACTGGCCGCGACCAGCTGCGGGATCACGATGAAGAAATTGAACAGGCCCATGTAGATGCCCATCTTCGCCGCCGGCACGCTGTCGGACAGCAGCGCATACGGTAGCGACAGGATGGAGGCCCAGGCGAAGCCGACGCCGACCATCGACAGCAGCAGCCAATGCGGGTCGCGGATGAACAGCATCGAGATCAGGCCCAGTCCACCCAGCCACAGGTTGACCAGGTGGCTCCAGCGCAGGCCCAGTGCGCGCACCATCAGCGGGATCAGCAACGCCGCCAGCGCAGCGAACCCGTTGTAGGCACCGAACAGCACGCCCACCCAGTTGGCGCCTTCGTTGTAGGCGGCCGAGGCGGTATCGGTCGAGCCGAAATGGGTGCCGGCGACGGCGGCCGTGGTGTAGATCCACATCGCGAACAGCGCGAACCAGGAGAAGAACTGCACCCAGGCCAGGCGGCGCATGGTGCGTGGCATCGCACGCAGGTCGTCGACGATGGTCGTCAGCATGTGCGGCCCCGGCACACAGCGCGCGATGCCCAGCAGCACGCCATAGGCGATGCACAGGCCGGCCAGCACGTACAGCATGCGGTCGCCCTGCCGCGCCGCGATGGCTGCGGCCAGCACAATACCCACCGCCACCCAGCCGCCGATCTGCGCCCACGGGGGCGGTCCGGCCACGCGCGCACTCTGGTGCACCGCGGACGGCTCGGCGTCATCGAAGCGGGCCAGCTCGTCCGGCGAGTATTCCCGGGTGCTGACCACCGTCCAGGTGATCGCCGCGAGCAGCACCGCCGCGCCGAAGTAGAACGCGTAGCGCACGGTATCGGGCACCTGCCCCGCGGCCGCCGTGTTGGCGACGCCGAAGTGGGCCAGGATGAACGGCAGGAAGCTGGCGACGATCGCACCGATGCCGATGAAGAAGCTCTGCATGGCAAAGCCGGTCGGCCGCTGGCGCGGAGCAAGCTGATCGCCGACAAACGCGCGGAACGGCTCCATCGATACATTGATCGACGCATCCAGCACCCACAGCGTACCGGCCGCGATCCACAGCGTGGGCGAATTCGGCATCACCAGCAGGGCGAGCGTGGTCAGCACCGCACCGATCATGAAGAACGGACGGCGGCGGCCCCAGCGCGTCCAGGTGCGGTCGGACAGGTAGCCGATCACCGGCTGCACCAGCAGGCCGGTCAGCGGGGCGGCGATCCACAGCCCGGGCACCGCGTCCATCGGCGCGCCCAGCGTCTCGAAGATGCGGCTGGCATTGGCGTTCTGCAGCGCGAAGCCGAACTGGATGCCGAGGAAGCCGAAGCACATGTTCCAGATCTGCCAGAACGACAGGGTCGGTTTGGGTGTACGGCTCATCGGCGCGGCTCCAGCGACACGGCCACCGGCATCAGGGTCAGCGCGGACACGCGCGCCTGGTTGAGCACACCGTCCTTGCCCCCCTTGCCACCGTTGTACTGCGCGAAGTGGGTCAGCGCGCTCATGTTGAAGCCCTCCTCCAAGGCGATGCGGCAGCTACCCGCCGGTGCCTCGAACTCGACCGCGGTGGAATCCTGCTCGCCCACGCTGTGCGGCATCACCACCGGACGGCGCTGGTCGGGGTGTCCCTCGCACTGCAGCACCAAGGTCTTTACCGCCGCAGTGACGCCAGTGTTGATCGGGCCGTTCGGATTGTCATAGCGCAGGCGCGCACGCCAACGTCCGGCGCTCGGTGCGGTCCACTCCCAGTGCGTGGCACCGGCCAGCACCTGCTGCGGACCGACGCAGGTCATCGGGCTGTGCAGCGATTCCAGCGTTCCCTCACGGCGGGTCAGGCTCAGGCAATGGCTGGCCGCGTCCCGGGCAATCATGGCGATACCCCCTGTGGGCGACAGCGTCTGGCCGTCGCGCCACAGCACATGATCGGCGGGCACCGGGATCTGCCAGCCCGCCGTCGTTTCGCGCGGCACCGGGGCGGCGGGGGTGGCCGGGGCGAAGACCGCCGCCGGGCGGAGAATCGCCGGCGACGGCATCGCCGCACGACCCGCCAACGGGACCAACTGCACGGTGGTGGTGCTGCCGTCACGCTGGATGGCGCCCGCCACCAGCAGTTCGCCGGCGAGCTGCTTCGGCCGCACCAGAACGTAACGCTGTTTGCCGTCGTCCAGGCGGATGCGGTCACGGTCGCCGAACAACGTCGGCACCAGTGACACCGGCAGCTTCGGCGCGATGCGACCATCGTCTTCCACGCCGAACACACCTTCCAGCACCATCGAGAGGTAACCGGCCACCGACCACAACTGGCGCGGCGAATTGACCACTGGACCGCTGAGCACGCCTTCATCGACATGCACGGCCAGCGTGCGCATCTCGTAATTCTCCATGTTGGAGCCGGCCAGCGCGGTGCCGCGCATCAGCGACTCGATCTCCATGGCGATGCGCGGGGCATCATCCAACCGCCGCGCTGCCCGCAGCGAGTACGCACTGACGAAGGGCCAGATGCCGCGGTTGTGGTAGATGGGCTGCTGCGCTTCCTGCGGCCAGACGACCGGGCTGCCACCGGCCACGGCCGGGTAGTTCGCCAGCGCGCGCCGTGCGCGATCGGCCGGGAACACCTCGGCCAGCACGCCCAGCGACAGCGCGAGCAGGTCGTACTTGGCGTACGGCACCGGGTGCGCCGCCTCGCCGATGTAGCTCATGTACTGCCCGGCATCCTCGCGCCAGAAACGCGCGTCGATCTGGCGGGCCAGCGCATCCGCCCATTGGCCGTACGTGGCAGCGCGTGCATCGCCGTGCTGGCGGGCCAGCCGTTCGGCCAGGCGCAGCGCTTCGTAATGCAGCACGTTGGTGGACAGCGCGAAGGATTCGCCGATGAAGCGCACGTCCTCGCGGGTCCAGTCAGGATAGGTCTGCTCGCGCCAATCCAGGAACGAGGTTTCGCCGCGATACAGGCCGATCCGTGCATCGAACACCGCCTCGCGATCCTGCGCCAGGGTCGCCTGCAGCGCCTGCCAGACCTGGTCGGCGAATGCGGCGTCATCCAGCAGCCCACGTGCGGCCAGGAACCAGACCACGCGGTCGCTGCTGATCGGCCAGCTGCCACCGGAGCCGGTGTCCTGCGCCACGAACAGGCCCGGGGTATGTCCATCGCGCGCCGTGGACAGCTTGAACTGCAGCGACTGCCGCGTACGCACGGGATCCAGCCGCGACAGCGCCAGATCCGCGGCGAAGCTGACATCGCGCGTCCACACATAGGGCCAGCGCTCGCCGGTCTGGAAACACGCGCAGGGAACCGGCTTGCCGTGATTGAAGGCCGGGTCGCGGATCGCATCCACGCGGTCGTCGGCCATCTCCTGCTGGGCCAGCCCGAACAGCGCATCGAACAGTACGCTGGCGGTCTCGCTGCGCATCGGCTGCGCACTGACGCGCACCTCGCCCTGCGGCGCATGCAGACGATAGCCACCCGCAGCGGCGGTTTCGGCGCGCGCATGGCGGCCATCAAACTCCAGGTCCGCCGCGCCCGCGGTGGACCCCATCGCTGCCCCGAGGGCAGCGGTCAGGCAGATCATCTTCAGCATCGAAGTGGCGAACCGGCTCGCGCCCGTTGCCTCCCTCCCCTTTGCTCGCGTTGTAGGTCCACACCGCCTCGCGGCAATGCGCTCGCGGCCCCCTCCCAGGGTGCCTTGGCCCCATGGTAGACGGCGCACCGCAGGCTGCATCGACCTGCATACGTATTCATCGGCACGGCGGTCGGCAGGCGTGAGGGCGTCGCTATAGTCCCGGTGTGTTTTCGGCCGCCTTGGGAGGGGAAATGCCGTCACTGTCGTATCCAACGGACGGGCATTGCGCACGTCGTCGCCTGTCCCTGCTGGGCTGGATCCTCTGCGCGTTCAGCGCCACCGCGGTTGCCGAGCCGGTCACCGTGGCCAGCGTCGAGTCACCCGGCAAGGTGCTGCGCGTATCGCTGCAACTGGACGGCGGCACCCCCAGCTACCGGGTCGAACGCTTCGGCGAGGCCGTGGTGGACACCTCCAGGCTCGGCTTCCAGCTGCGTGATGGCCGACTGGACCGTGATCTTGCCATCGTCAGCCAGCAGTCGCGCAGCGTCGATGAGACCTGGGAGCAGCCGTGGGGCGAGCGCCGGCTGACCCGCAATCATTTCAACGAAGTGGTGGTGCAGCTGGCCGAGCGCAACGGCGCCAAGCGTCGCATCGATGTGGTGTTCCGGGTCTATGACGACGGCCTGGGCTTCCGCTATCACTTCCCGCAACAGCCGGGCATGCGCGAGGCGATCATCGACGATGAGCTGACCGAGTTCGCGATCGCCCCGGCCTCCACCGCCTGGTGGATTCCGGCCGGTGAACCGATTCACTACGAGTATCTCTACCAGCGCACGCCGCTGGACCAGGTGCCGCTCGCACACACGCCGATGACGCTGCGCAGCCATGATGGCCTGCATGTTTCCATCCATGAAGCCGCGCTGGTGGACTACGCCGGCATGTGGCTGCGCCGCACCGAGGGCCAGCGCCTGCGCGCGCAGCTGTCGCCCTCGGCCGAGGGCTGGAAAGTGCGACGGAGCCTGCCGTTCGATACCCCGTGGCGCACGCTGCAGATCAGCGACACCGCCGGCGGACTGGTCGAGTCCAGCCTGATCCTCAACCTCAACGAGCCCAACGTGCTGGGCGACGTCAGCTGGGTGAAGCCCTCCAAGTATCTGGGCGTGTGGTGGTCGATGCACCTGGACGAGGAAAGCTGGGCGACCGGCCCGCGACATGCCGCGACCACGGCGAAAACCAGGCGCGTGATCGATTACGCCGCCAGGCATGGCTTCCGCGGCGTGCTGGTGGAAGGCTGGAATCCGGGCTGGGACGGCGACTGGGTGGGCAATGGCTATGCGTTCGACTTCACCCGGCCCACGCCCGATTTCGACATCGAAGCGCTGTCCGCCTACGGCGCGAAGAAGGGCGTGCACCTGATCGGCCACCACGAAACGGGGTGTGCGATCGAGCACTACGAAGATCAGCTTGGCGCGGCGCTGGACCTGTATGCGCGGCTGGGCGTCGATTCGTTCAAGAGCGGCTACGTCTGCGATGACGGCCAGGTTGACCGCCGCAACCCCGCCGGTGGGCCGTTGTGGCGCGAGTGGCATGACGGCCAGTTCATGGCCCGCCACCATCTCAAGGTCGTGCAGGAGGCGGCCAGACGGCACATCGCGGTGAACCCGCACGAGCCGATCAAGGACACCGGCCTGCGCCGCACCTACCCGAACTGGATCAGCCGCGAAGGCGCGCGTGGCATGGAATACAACGCCTGGGGCCAGCCACCGAACCCGCCCGAGCACGAGGTCAATCTCGTCTTCACCCGGATGCTGTCCGGGCCGATGGACTACACCCCCGGCATCCTGAGCCTGAAGGGCCGAGGCGGCCAGGCGATTCCCAGCACGCTGGCCCGCCAGCTCGCCCTGTACGTGACGATCTACAGCCCGATCCAGATGGCGGCCGACCTGCCCGAGCATTACGAACAACACCGTGAGGCCTTCCGCTTCATCGAAGACGTGGCAGTGGACTGGGACGACACCCGCGTGCTCAACGGCGAGGTGGGCGACTACGTGACCATCGTGCGCAGGGAACGCCACAGCCGCGACTGGTTCCTGGGCAGCATCACCGACGAACACGGCCGTGTGTTGCCGGTGTCACTGGGCTTCCTGGAACCGGGCGTGCGTTACCGCGCGGAGATCTACCGCGATGGAGACGGCGCCGATTTCCGCAGCAACCCGTTCGCCTTCGTGCGCGAGACGCGCGAGGTCACCAGCGCCGATGCGCTGGTGATCACCCTGGCGCCGGGTGGCGGGCAGGCGATCCGCTTCACCCCGTTGTAAGTCGCTCAGTCAGCGCCGGGCGCGCGTGCGTCGGTGCGGCTGCGATAGCCACCTGTAATCGATTCCAATGCAGCCAACGTCATTGAATACGTATGCAGGGTGATCCCCGCAGCGAGCGCGCTGCCTACCATAGCCACGCAGTCAACGGCCACCGCGCCATGACGCTCCCGGGTCCTCCGGGCAACCAAAAAATCGATTGGCAACATTGCCTGGGAGGGGAAAATGTTGAACCGCAAGCGCAGCGCGCTGAGTCTCGCGCTGGCCGTCGCCCTGACGCCGTTGATGGCGTCGGCGCAGACCGCCGAATCCAGTACCACCACCGCACCGACCGGCGCCACGGCGACCAATCTGGACACCGTCCAGGTCACCGGCATCCGCCGTGGCATCGAGAACGCGATCGCGATCAAGCAGGACGCCACCTCGGTGGTCGAAGCGATCTCGGCCGAAGACATCGGCAAACTGCCCGACGTGAGCATCGCCGAATCGCTGGGCCGCCTGCCCGGCCTGGCGGCCCAGCGTGTCGCCGGCCGTGCCCAGGTGATCAGCGTGCGCGGCCTGTCCCCGGACTTCGCCACCACCCTGCTCAACGGGCGCGAAGTGGTCAGCACCGGTGACAACCGCAGCGTCGAGTTCGATCAGTACCCGTCGGAACTGGTCAACGGCGTGACCGTGTACAAGACCCCGGACGCGGCCCT
Organism: Stenotrophomonas sp. TWI700; assembly: GCF_039673645.1. Classification (NCBI taxonomy): domain Bacteria; kingdom Pseudomonadati; phylum Pseudomonadota; class Gammaproteobacteria; order Lysobacterales; family Lysobacteraceae; genus Stenotrophomonas; species Stenotrophomonas sp. TWI700. The sequence goes on from NZ_JBDJMB010000024.1 coordinate 56,440, forward strand.
GGTCGGCCAGGGCCTGTCCGGCACCATCGACATGCAGACCGTGCGTCCGCTGAGCTTTGCCGAGCGCGTGATCGCGATCAGCGGCCGCTACCAGAAGAGTTCGCTGGGCAAGGCCGCCAATGTCGACCCGTACGGCAACCGCTTCAGCGCCAGCTACATCGACCAGTTCCTCGACAACACGCTGGGCATCTCGATCGGCTACGCGCACAGCGACATGCCCATCCAGGAAAACCAGGTCGGCCTGTACGAACCCTGGACCACCGAGCAGACCGACCAGGGCAACCGCCCCGGCCTGGCCCCGGGCACCGTGTTCTCCGACGGCATCAAGGCCCTGCGCCGCACCGGCAACAACGAGCGCGACGGCGTGATGGCGACCGTGCAGTTCCGCCCGTCGAATGTATGGACCAGCACGCTGGATGCGTTCCATACCGAAGCCGAGCAGATCGATACCGCCAACCAGTTCGAGGTCAACCTCAGCAACTACAACGGCGGCTATACCCCCGGCCTGCTGATCACCAACCCGCAGATCAATGCCGATGGCACCTTCGCCGGCGGCGTGGCGACCGGCGTGTATCCGCTGGTGCGCGGCATGTACAACAAGCGCAAGGACAAGATCGACGCGTTCGGCTGGAACAACGAGTTCAACTTCGAGCGGGTCAAGGTCGTCGCCGACGTGAACTACTCCAAGGCCACGCGCAACGAACTGAATCTGGAGAACAACCTGCAGCTCACCCCGATGCCGCAGCTGGATTCGGTCGGCGTGGTGGTCAAGCCGGACGGGTTCTCGCAGATCAGCCCGGGCCTGGACTACGCCAACCCGGACGCGCTGTTCCTGACCAACACCATCTACGGCTCCGGCTACGGCAAGGTGCCGATGGTCGAAGACCGCCTGAAGGGTGCCCGCCTGCAGGCCACCTTCGCGATGCCGGATTCGCTGCCCTGGTTCTCCGACGTGGACGTGGGCGTGAACTATGCCGACCGCCGCAAGGACAAGACCCAGGCCGAGGGCAACATCCTGCTCGGCGACCAGGGCGATGCCAACATCGCCGGTGACCTGCAGTACGCACCGGTCAACCTGGGCTTCGCCGGCATCGGCTACATCCCCGCCTGGAACGTCCCGGCCGCCGTGGACCGCTACATGGTCTTCAATCCGGTCACCAACCTGGACTACCTGATTCCCAAGGCGTGGACGGTGCAGGAAAAGACCAGCACCGCCTGGATCCGCGCCAACATCAACACCGATCTGGGCGAGGTCGGCCTGCGCGGCAACATCGGCGTGCAGATGGTGCGCACCGACCAGAGTTCGCAGTCCAACTACTTCGATCGTTCGCGCCCCGATGGCCAGAACATCCTGCCGATCGATGACGGCAAGACCTACACCGATTGGCTGCCCAGCTTGAACCTGGCCTTCATGTTCCCGCACCAGCAGACGCTGCGCTTCGCCGTGGCCAAGCAGGTCGCACGCCCGCGCGTGGACCAGATGCGCGCCGGCCTGGAGTTCGGCGTGGACACCGCCACCGGCAAGCCGGGCGGCAGCGGCGGCAACCCGCTGCTGGATCCGTGGCGCGCCAACGCGATCGACCTGTCGTACGAGAAGTACTTCGGCGAGAAGGCCTACGTGGCCGCCGCGGTGTTCTTCAAGGACCTGAAGTCCTACGTCTACACGCAGTCGCGCGATGACTACGATTTCAGCGACCTGCTGGCCAGCTACGTGTCGCCGCCGGGCATGATCGTGCCGCTGCTGCCGACCGGCACCTTCTCGGCCCCGCAGAACGGCCAGGGTGGCAAGCTGAAGGGCCTGGAGCTGACCGCCTCGTTCCCGCTGGAGATGCTGACCGACAGCCTGCGTGGTTTCGGCGTGCAGGCCAGCGCGACCTTCAACGACAGTGACATCAAGATCCTGGACCCGGAAAGCGCGTCCAGCGTGGGCAGCGAGCCGATCAGCCTGCCGGGCCTGTCCGAGCGCGTGTACAACTTCACGGCCTACTACGAGCGCAGTGGGTTCGAGGCACGCGTGAGCCAGCGTCGTCGTTCGGACTTCATCGGTGAGATCGGCAATTTCAACGGCAACCGGACGCTGCGTTATGTGGTCGGTGAGAACGTGACCGACGCGCAGGTCAGCTACACCTTCGCCGACAGCAGCAGCCTGCATGGGCTGACGCTGTTGCTGCAGGGAAGCAACCTGACCAACGAGCCGTACCGCACGTACGCCGGGACGAAGGACCGCCCGCTGGAATACGCGGAATGGGGCCGTACCTACATGCTGGGCGTGAACTACAAGTTCTGATTGGGCCTGCATCAGCGGCTTGGTGCAATATCGAGAACCCAAGGAACCCGCTGCGTGTGCAGCGGGTTTTTTGTTGGCTGTTCTCTCGGTGTAGAAGCCGTAGTGCGGGTGCAGAAGCAGCAGCGCTGGCCTTCCGTGGGCTGGTCGCGGGTGTGGGGGTTCGCGGGACGCGCCGTAAACCCATCCATGGGGGCTCGTGAGCCGCATCCATGCGGCACAACGGTCCCGCCAACCCCCACACCCCCGCCCTTCGACAGTTGGCCGGTGGCCATTGCAAGGCAGAAACGTATCGGCCAATGCGCGAGCGAGCCCCGCTTTTCCCTTGCGCACCAGCACATTGTCAAAGGGCGGGCACGGGTGGGTTGGCGGGACCATGAGCGCCATGGATATTGACGTACTCCAACGCACAAGCGCAAAACAAAAAAAAGGGCGAGGCACTCGGCCCCGCCCTCTCAATACCACCGGAAATCAAATCAGCCGCGTCGCGCGCAATACATCGACTGCGCCGGCAACACCAGCTCGCCATCCACCGCCTCGCCCACATCCGGCCCCGGCACATGCATCGCCTGCCACGCCCCCACCGGCAGCGACACCCGAACGCGCTCAGCCGACAGATTGAACGCCAACAGCAACGTCTCCTCGCCGTGCACCCGCTCGAACATCAACACCGGCTCGGCCGAATCCAGGAAACGGATGTCCCCCAACAACAAGGTCGGCATCGTCCGCCGCCACGCCAGGAACTGACGGAACGCACTCAACACCGACTGCGGATCATGTTCCTGCGTCGCCACCGACGCAGCCTGATGCTCCGCCGGAATCGGCAACCACGGCTCACCGGTCGTGAACCCCGCCTTCGGCGCATCGAGCCACGGCATCGGCGTGCGGCAGCCATCGCGGCCCTTGAAGTTCGGCCAGAAGGTGATGCCATACGGATCCTGCAGCGCCTCGAACGGCACATCCGCCTCGCCCAGCCCCAGCTCCTCGCCCTGGTACAGGCAGATCGAACCGCGCAGGGAGCAGAGCATCGCCACCAGCATCCGCGCCAGCCGCGGTTGGGCCGGATGACCGCCCCAGCGCGTCACCGCGCGCTCCACGTCGTGGTTGGAGATCGCCCAGCACGGCCAGCCTTCGGTCATCGTCGCTTCCAGCCGCGACACGGTGTCGCGGATGTAACCGGCGCTGAAGTCCTTCACCAGCAGCTCGAAGCTGTAGCCCATGTGCAGGCGGCCCGGCGCGGTGTACTCGGCCGTGGTCGCCAGCGAGTCTTCCGCGGAAATCTCGCCCAGGCTGACCGATCCCGGGTACTCATCCAGCAGCACGCGCAGCCGCTCGATGAAGCCGATGTTCTCCGGCTGCGTGTTGTTGTAGTAGTGGTACTGGTAAGCGTACGGGTTGTCCGCGCTGAAGCCACGGCCCAAGCGCTTCTCCAGCGGCTTGGCCGGGTTGTCGCGCAACTGGGCGTTGTGGAAGCAGAAATTGATGGAATCCAGCCGGAAGCCGTCCACCCCACGGTCCAGCCAGAACCGCACGTACTCCAGCGTGGCCTGCTGCACCGCCGGGTTGTGGAAGTTCAGGTCGGGCTGGTCGGCCAGGAAGTTGTGCAGGAAATACTGCTCGCGGCGCGGCTCCCACTGCCAGGCCACGCCACCGAAGATCGACATCCAGTTGTTGGGCGGGGTGCCGTCCTCGCGCGGATCGGCCCAAACGTACCAGTCCGCCTTGGGATTGGTGCGGTCCTGCCGGCTCTCCTGGAACCAGGCGTGGTCGATCGAGGTATGGCTGAACACCTGGTCGATCATCACCTTCAGGCCCCGCGCATGCGCCTCGGCCAGCAGCCGGTCGAAATCGGCCAGCGTGCCGAACATCGGGTCGACGTCGCGGTGGTCGGCGATGTCGTAGCCGAAGTCCGCCATCGGCGATTTGAAGAACGGCGAGACCCAGATCGCGTCGACGCCCAGGGCGGCGACATAGTCCAGGCGCTCGATGATGCCGGGCAGGTCGCCCACGCCATCGCCGTCGGCATCCAGGAAACTGCGCGGGTAGATCTGATAGATGACGGCACCGCGCCACCATGGAGACTGCGACATTGGGGCCCCCCTTCGGGCTTCCACGGCACCCGCGAGGGGGGCCAGAAACGAACCCGACAAGCTTAGCGGCGCGCCTCCAGCGGTGGGGTCGCATGCATACGTATTCACGCCGGGCGGGGCACCTCCGGACGCATCTCCCCCCCCGTGATGCGGCCGCCCGTCCCGCGCGGGACGACGTGGCAGCGTCCCGGATCGGCACCGTTCCGTCCCGTCTGCCCACGGCCGTCCCCGTCGAACCAGCGCCCCGCCACGTCTTCGCGGGCGGAATACGACGGCACCGCCTATAATTCCACCCAAGCCTGAAAGTCAGACCGCATGACCATCACCGAAGACACCCGCCCCGCGCTGGGCCTGCCCCAGATCCAGACGCTCGCCGCGCCCGACATGGACGCCGTCGATGCGCTGATTCGTCGCCGACTGTCCTCGGATGTCGTGCTGATCAACCAGATCGCCGACCACATCATCTCGGCAGGCGGCAAGCGCCTGCGGCCGATGCTGGTGATGCTGGCTGGCCACGCGGTCGGCCAGGCCGGACCCGAACACCACCAGCTGGCGGCGATCATCGAGTTCATCCACACCTCGACCCTGCTGCACGACGACGTGGTGGACGAATCCAGCCTGCGGCGCGGCCGCAGCACCGCCAATGCGCTGTGGGGCAACGCCCCGAGCGTGCTGGTCGGCGATTTCCTTTACTCGCGCAGCTTCCAGCTGATGGTCGAGCTGGACCGCATGCCGGTCATGCGCATCCTGGCCGACACCACCAACCGGATCGCCGAGGGTGAGGTGCTTCAGCTGCTGCACGTCCACAACCCGGATACCGACGAGGCCGCCTACCTGCGCGTGATCGAGCGCAAGACCGCGGTGCTGTTCGCCGCGGGCACCCGTCTGGGCGCCCTGGCCAGTGGCGTCGATGAGGCCACCCAGCAGGCGCTGTACGACTACGGCATGCACCTGGGCTACGCCTTCCAGATCGCCGACGACGTGCTGGACTACTCGGCCAATGCCGATGAGCTGGGCAAGAACCTGGGCGACGACCTCGCCGAGGGCAAGGCCACCCTGCCGCTGATCCACGCGATGGCGCACTCGGATGCGACCACCCGCGAGCGCCTGCGCGAGATCGTGCAGAACGGCGATGCGACGGCGATGCCGGAAGTGCTGGCCGCCATCCACGCCACCGGCGGGCTGGACTACAGCCGCGCCCGTGCCGAGGAATACGCCGACGCCGCCGAGCGTGCGCTCGACGGCCTGGCCGACAACGATGCGGTCGCCGCCCTGCGCGGGCTGGCCCGTTACGCGGTGCAGCGCTCGCATTGATTGGAAGCGTGCCGACCAACGGTCGGC
>NZ_JBDJMB010000025.1:0-56290 GCF_039673645.1 Stenotrophomonas sp. TWI700
TTCGGGGGGCGCCCCCGCTGGTTGCTGGGTGGCGTCCCCCCGGTGTCGGGCCCGCCTGTGCCCACGGATCTCCAGGGACCGATACGGGCGGCGCCGCGCGGGCGGTCCGGTATCAAGTCCTGTTCACGCGGCATCCGGCACGATCACTGCTTGTTGCCGCGACCGCCCGGCTCCTACAGACTGTGTCCATGACCCGATTCCTGCTTGCCCTTGTCCTGACCGCAACCCTCGCCGGGTGCGGCTTCCATCTGCGCAACAAGTTGATGCTGCCGGCCGATACCGCGGCGGTGCAGGTGGTCTCCACCGCGCCTTACAGCGAACTGGTCAAGTTGCTGCGCCGTGGCCTGCAGGCCTCCGGGGCGCAGATCGCCGACAGCGACAGCACCGAGCCGGCCGCCCAGCTGCAGGTGCTGTCCGAGCGTTGGGGTGATCTGCCGATCGCGATCGATGCCCAGGGTCGTGCCCAGGAATACAGCCTGCGCTACGCGGTGATCTTCATCTTCCGCCGCGAAGATGGCAGTGAGCTGGTGCCGCAGCAGGTGATCGAACTCTCGCGCGACTACGTGTCGCCGCCGACCGACGCCACCGGTACCACCACCGAGCGCGAAATCCTCTCCGACGAACTGCGTCGCGAGATGTCCGCCTCGATCATGCGCCGCATCGACAGCGTGGTCCGCGCCGAGCTGGAGCACGGCCGTGCCCCGGCCAAGCCGGGTACCGCGCCGGTGGACACGCCGGTCGAGCCGCCGGCGGCCACCCCGACGTCGACGACCCCGACGCCGGCGGTACCCGCCGACGTTCCGCAGGGGCACTGAGTCCGGTCCGCCTGCGGATCGGCCTGCCCGCATGGAACTGCGCCCCGAACAGCTCGCCAGCCAACCGGCCAGCCAGCCGTTGGCACCGGTCTACCTGATCGCGGGGCCCGAGACGCTGCGCGTGCTTGAAGCGGCCGATGCCGTGCGGGCACGTGCCCGCGCCGATGGCGTCAACGAGCGCGAAGTGTTCGATGCCGATGGCCGTGACTTCGACTGGAACCAGCTCGACGCCAGCTTCAACGCGCCCAGCCTGTTCAGTGCGCGTCGCCTGATGGAACTGCGCCTGCCCAGCGGCAAGCCGGGCAAGGAAGGCGCGGAGGTGATCAGCCAGTTCTGCGCCAATCCGGCCCCGGATGTGATCCTGCTGATCACCTGCAACGAATGGAGCAAGGCGCACCAGACCAAGTGGGCCGATGCCGTCGGCCGCGCCGGGGTGATCTCGGTGGCCTGGGCGATCAAGCCGCATGAACTGACCGAGTGGATCGAGCGCCGCCTGCGCGGCAAGGGCCTGCGCGCCGATCCACAGGCCGTGCAGCGCCTGGCCGAGCGGGTGGAGGGCAATCTGCTGGCCGCCGCCCAGGAAATCGACAAGCTGGCCCTGCTGGCCGATGGCCAGACCCTGGACGTGGAGACCATGGAGTCGCTGGTGGCCGATGCCGCCCGTTACGACGTGTTCCGTCTGGTCGAAGCGACCTTCTCCGGCCAGCCCGCCGCGGTGCTGCGCATGATCGCCGGCCTGCGTGCCGAAGGCGAAGCCGTGGCCGCGCTGACCCCGATCGTGATCCGCGAACTGCTCTCCACCGCCGGCCTGGCGCGGGTGCAGGCGCGCGGTGGCAACCTGGCCGCGGAGATGAAGAGCCGTGGTATATGGGAATCGCGGCAGGCGCCCTTCAAGCGCGCGCTGCAGCGTCACCCCGAGGTCAAGCGCTGGGAGCGCTTCGTGGCCGAGGCCGGGCTGGTCGACCGCATCGCCAAGGGGCGCGCCGACGGCGATGCCTGGCTGGCGCTGGAGCGGTTGCTGATCGCGGTCTCCGAAGCCCGTGCCGTGCGCCTGCTCGCCCGGGCCTGAGCCCATGGGGCTGCGCATCTATTACGGCGGGACCTTCGATCCCGTCCATCTGGGCCACCTGGCCATTGCCCGTGCCGCACGCGACCAGCTGCAGGTTGCCGTGCGCCTGCTGCCGGCCGCCGATCCGCCGCACCGCGCCACCCCCGGCGCCGACGCCGCGCAGCGTCTGGCGATGCTGGGCCTGGCCATCGGCGACGAGCCCGGCCTGCTGCTCGACCGGCGCGAGCTGGACCGGGCCGCGCGCAGCCCCGGCGTGCCGTCCTATACCGTCGATACGCTGCGCGAGCTGCGCGCCGAGCTGGGCCCGCGCCAACCGATCGCCTGGCTGGTCGGCGCCGACAGCCTGCTGGCCCTGCCCAGCTGGCACGCGTGGACCGCGCTGTTCGATCTGGCGCATTTCATCGTCGCCGACCGCCCGGGCAGCCCCTTGGCCGACACGCCCGACCCGGTCCTGGCACAGGCCCTGGACGGGCGCTGGGCCAGTCATGAGCGCGAGCTGTTCAACGCGCCGGCCGGCCGCCTGCTGCGCCTGCAGGCCCCGCTGCGCGAGGAATCGGCCACCGCCGTGCGGACCCGGATCCAGGCCGGTGGCCCCTGGCAGCAGCTGCTGCCAGAGCCGGTGGCCGGCTATATCCTCGACCACCGCCTGTACGGCGCAACACCGTCGTGAATACGCGCGGGCGCGCCGCCCCGTATAATCGACCCCACATTTATCGAGTTGACCCGCTTTGAGCAACCAAGCCCAGCCCCAGACCATCAAGGTCCAACTGCCCAATCCGGCGCCCTCCGTTCTGCAGCTGCTCGAGTGCGTGCGCGGGGCCACCGAAGAACTGAAGGCGAAGGATCTCGTTGAGATCGACGTCATCGGCCGCTCCAGCGTCGCCGATTACATGGTGATCGCGTCGGGTACCTCCAGCCGTCACGTCAAGTCGATCGCCGACGAAGTGGTGAGGTTCGCCAAGAAGCTGGGTGTGATGCCGCTTGGCGTGGAAGGCGAGCGCGAAGCCGAGTGGGTGCTGGTCGACCTGGGCGACGTGATCGTCCACGTGATGCTGCCGCGCGTGCGCGAGTTCTACGCGCTCGAGCGCCTGTGGACCGTGGGCGACCAGCCGCCGATCGAACTGCTCGACGATGCGGACGACGACTACGACGCGCGCTGATCGCAGCGTGCAGGGTCACGACGACGGCGCCGATGGCGCCGTTGTCTTTTGCGGCGCCGCGTGCGGTGCCTGCCGAGGACAGAGATGAAAGCCAAGTTGATCGCCACCGGCGAACGTGCCCCGTCCTGGGTCGCGCAGGGCTTTGCCGAGTACCAGAAGCGGCTCTCGCACTGGTTGCCGTTCGAGCTGGTCGAGATCGAGCCCGGCCTGCGTGGCAAAGGGCGCGACGCGCGCCGCGCCACCGATGACGAAGGCAAGCGCGTGATTGCGGCGCTGCCGAAGAATGCCTACGTGGTCGCGCTCGATGTGCCGGGACGCCCGCTCAGTTCCGAACAGCTGGCCCAGCGCCTGGAGCACTGGCGCGGGCAGGGCAGGGACCTGGCCTTCCTGATCGGCGGCCCGGAAGGCCATTCCGCCGAGGTGTCGGCGATGGCCGACGAGAAATGGTCGATCGGGCCGCTGACCCTGCCGCACATGCTGGTGCGCCTGGTGGTGGCCGAGCAGCTGTACCGCGCCGCGGCGATGCTGGCCAACCATCCGTATCACCGCGCGTGAAATAGTTGTCGCCAGACGGGTTACATCTCGCGAAAAACGGGCTACAATGCGCACCCCGCCCGAATAGCTCAGCCGGTTAGAGCACTTGACTGTTAATCAGGGGGTCGTTGGTTCGAGTCCAACTTCGGGCGCCAAGATTTAAGAAAAAGCCTCGCAGCGATGCGGGGCTTTTTTTGTCCGCGATCCGCGCAGCTCGCATGACCGGCCAAACAAAAAGCCCGGGCATTGCCCGGGCTCGTTGTTCCCCAAATGCGGCTATCTCATTCGAAGGTGTACTTGGCCCCCACGGTGAAGTAACGACCGATCGCGCCGCTGAAGTGCAGCGGGTTGTAGTTCACGCCACCATAGGTGGTCGGATCCAGCGGGGCGATGCGGTCGAACAGGTTCTGCACCGACGCGTTCAACTCGAAGGCCTCGGTGATGTTCCAGCGACCGGAGAGGTCGAAGGTGGTGAACGAGGAGATCTTCTCGACGTCGGTACCGTCGGCGTAGGCGAACTGGTACGAGCCGTCCGGACCGCGGAAGTCGGTGTTCTCCATCTTGGAGATGTAGTTGGCTACGCCGCTGACGCTCCACGGGCCCTGCTTCCAGGTGGTGCCGAAGTTGATGCGGTCCTTCGGTGTGCCGATGCAGTTGGTGACGTCGCAGTTGCCATGGGTACCGGCGTAATCCCGGGTCACGTCGGCATCCGTACGCTCGAACTTGAGCACGTGGCTCCACTGCAGATCCATCTCCAGCTGGCCCGGACCGATGTCGAAGGTCTGGCGGATGTCGGTATCGATACCGCGTACGCGGGTCGACGCGGCATTGATGTACTGCGTATTGACCGCCAGGATGCTGCCGGTGCCGGGAACGCCATTGAGCAGGTTGTTGTCGCGCAGCACGTTGCCGGCCGCGATCGCCGTGCCGGTGTCACCCTGCGCGATTTCGTTGGTGCGCTTGATCTGCCAGGCGTCGATCGTCATCGAGGTGCTGGAGGTCGGCTGCAGCACCAGACCGACGGAGTAGCTCTTGGATTCCTCCGGCTTCAGGTCCGGATTCGGGCGGGTGATGATGGCGACCGGCAGTGCGCCGCAATCGTCATCGGTCGCGCCCGGGGCCGGGTTGCCGCCGGGGCAGCGCACGGGGTCAGCCGCGTTGGAGAACGCCGCCAGGCCACCGTCGCCGTTCTCGGCCGGATTCGGTGCACGGAAGCCTTCGGCATAGCTGCCGCGGACCGCGATCCAGTCGGACGGGGTCCACTTGATGCCGACCTTCGGCGTTGCCTTGCCCTCGCCACTTTCATATTTGTCGTAGCGGACCGCACCGGACAGTTCCAACTGCTCCAGCACCGGCGCGGACAGTTCGACGTAGCCGGCATACACGTTCTGGGTGCCGTCATAGGCCGAGTAGCCCAGGCCGATGATGTCACCCTGGTCGGTGTAGGTCTGCGGGGTCAGGCTGTTGCTGGTCTTGCGCCATTCGGTACCCAGCGCCAGGCCCAGCGGGCCGCCCTTGAGGTCGGCCAGGCTGCGCGACACGGTGAAGTCGAACATGTCCAGGCTGGACTTGGCGCGTGCGCTGATGTCCGGCGAGATGTAGTCATACAGCGCCTGCGAATTGAGGCCGGCGTCGTCACCGATGCGCCACACGCCACCCGGGCAGGCCGGGTGGCCGAGTGCGCACTGTACGGCGCTGTAGCGCAGGAAGCCGGTGCGCTTGTTGACCAGGTCGGTGCCCGAATGCAGGTAGGCGGTGTCGTAGCTCCACTCGCCCCAGTTGCCCTTGACCCCGACCAGGAAGCGGTTGAACTCGTTGGTGTTGTTGGTCACGCGCGGGCCCACGTCCCAGGCCGAATAGCGCAGGCGCGAGGCCTGGCCCGGGATCGGGTTGTCCGGATGGGTCGGGCCGAGCACGGTGGCACCATCGCCGCTGTTGGCGTTGACCGGGCCGCCGGGATAGCCCCAGCCACCGGACACGCCGGAGGGCGTGTTGCTGAAGGTGGTTTCCTTCTTCGAGTAGCCGATCTCGGTGTAGATCTCACCGCCCTCGCCAAAGGCGAAGCTGGCGCGGCCGAACACGTTGACGTACTTCTCTTCCGGGGTCAGGTCGCGGTACAGCTGGTTCGGATCCCACAGGCAGCCCTGCTGCTGTGCGGTGACGTCATTCTGGCCCGGGATGGTGGTCAGGCCGGCGCAGCCAGGCAGTGCGACGAGGAACGCCGGATCATCCGGCGTGACCGCGCGATCGTCGAAGACCGAACCGGTCGGACCGACGCCGCCACGGGTACCGCCGGACAGTGCGGCACCGCCCAGGAACTGCGCATTGTTGCCGTAGCCGTAGCGACGGATGTCACCGGTGCCGATCCACTTGCGGTCCTTGCGGTCGCTGATCTTGATCGCGTCGGTCTTGCCCACGTCCAGGCTGAAGAACGCATTCCAGCCGTCGGTGGCCAGATCGCCGGTACCGGCGGTCAGGGTGGCCTTCTTCGCATCGCCGTCGCTGTCGCCGGACAGGCCGTAGGAGGCGCGCAGGATGGCGCCATTGAAGTCGCTGCGCAGGATGATGTTGACCACGCCGGCGATGGCGTCCGAACCGTAGATCGCAGAAGCGCCGTCCTTGAGGACTTCAATGCGCTCGACCGCATCCAGCGGAATGGTGCTCAGGTCGGTGAAGACCTTCTGGCCGTCATCGGCCAGGCCGTAGGTCGCCATGCGGCGGCCGTTCAACAGGACCAGCGTGGAGCCGGCGCCCAGGCCGCGCAGCGAGATGCCCGCGCCGCCGCCGGCAAAGCCGTTGCCGAAGGTCTTGGGAATGGAGCCCGAGCCGTCCGCGGTCAGGGTCTGCAGGTATTCGGCGACCGTGGTCTTGCCGGTCCGGTCGATTTCCTGGCGGGTGACCACCTGGACGGGGGAGGGGGTTTCGGTATTGGTGCGGGGGATGTTCGACCCGGTGACGGTGATCCGGTCAAGGTTGGTCGCCTGCTCCTGCGCGAACGCGGAGGACGACGCCATGGCGCCCACCAGCAGCAGCGCGCCGCCGGTAAGGATCGTGGAAATGGAAGTGGCCAGGCTGTTGCGGCGGCTGTCGTCGCGGCGTTGGATCGGGTGTTTCACAGCTTCTCTCCTGACTGGGAAAACCTAGATGTCAATAAGTCGACACCAGAACGGTGGCAACGGCGCCAATCTAGGTTTCCGGCAGGTGACGCAAGTGTGAAAAATTGCTTAATTCGCGAAAGGTTGTGTGATGGCGCTGTGTGAATGGGGAGAGCCCGTTGCAGGCTCTCCCCGGCACATCTAACGCGGCAACGTGAATTCCACCGGGACCAGGCCATCGGCCTCGACGACCTGGCCATTGACGGTGGCGGGCACGAAGCGCCAGCGGCGCAAGACCTGCTGGCGCGCGGCCTGGTCGAGTACGCGCGAGCCGCTGCTCTTCTCGATGTCGACCGCCAGCGGACTGCCATCGGTACCGACCCGGATGCGCAGCACGACCGTGCCCTGTTGGCCGAGGCGGATCGCGGTGATCGGATACGGCGGCGGCGGGGCGCTGCGGTACTGGAGCTGGGCCCCCTGCGCCGGTGCGGCTGCGGCAGGCGCCGGCGCAAGCAACGGCGGTGACGCCTCGGTGGCCGGTAGCGGGGACACCGCCAGCGCGTCATCGAGGGCGGCAGTGGGCGTCGGCAGGGGGGGCGGCGGTCGCTGCGTGTTCACCGGTGCCGTCGGAACCTTCGGCGGTGCCGGATCGGCATGGATCGGTATCGGCGGCTGCGGAGGCGGCGGCAGCACCCAGCTCACCCGCATGCGCTCGCGCGGGGCCGTGATCAGCGGCTGTGCGGCAGGAATCAACAACAGCATCAGGGCCAGCGCATGGACCGCGATGGCAGTGCTCCACCCGAGCACGCGGGACGCTTCGATGTGCAGCGGGACAACCGGGGACGGGGTACGGACCATGCTCCACTCTCCTTGCCAGATGTGCGGAAACACCAACGTGCCTGCGCGGCGGATGGGGTCAGGCGGGGCCGCGCAATGACAGCAATACCCGAGCCCGGCACGGGCCGGAAGTCAGGGGCAGGGTGGGGAGTTGGCTGGCAGTCAGAATCGGACCGCGCACAGCATGACGGCGCCTTTCGGCGCCGTCACAGGGCCATCGACCGGAGCGTGGATCAGCGGCCCAGATCGAACACCACGTCCAGGTTGACCGACACGGTGGATTCGCCCGGCGAAACCGGCGTCGACACATCGGCCGCCATCGGCGCCGCCTGGGCACGCATCATCACCGGACGGAAGTTGCCGCCACCGCTCTCGGAGATGCTCACGATCCGGCGCACGCGCAGGCCCAGCGATTTGGCGTAGGTCTCGGCGCGGGCCTGGGCCTTCTTCAGCGCTGCGAGGCGGGCCTCGTCATAGACCGGTTCGGGCTGGTCGATCTCGAACTGCGGGCCGTTGATCTGGTTGGCGCCCTGGGCGGCCAGCGCGTCGAGCACTTTGCCCAGCTTGGCGATGTCGCGCACCTTCAGGCTGACCGTGTTGCTGGCCTGGTAGCCGGTGATCTTCGGCGCTTCGTTGTCGGCGTAACGGTACTGCGGGCTCAGGTTGACGCCGCTGGTCTGCACATCACGCTCGGCGATGCCGGCCGCCTTGATCGCGGCCAGTACCTTGGTCATCTGCTCGGCGTTCTGGCGCATGGCGGTGTTGCCGTCCACGGCCTGGGTGACCACACCGGCCGAGAGCGTGGCCACGTCCGGCACGCGCCTGGCCTCGGCATTGGCCGAGATGTTGAGCAGGGTGCCGTCGGCCGGCACGGCGATGGTGGGCTGGGACTGGGCGTGGGCGGTCATCGAAGCTCCCAGGGCAAGGGACAGGGCGAGCAGCAACGGGGACAGGGACGGGCGGCGCATGTACATCTCCTTGTGAAGACGTTGAGGTTGGTGTCGGGGCGATGAACGCGTCGTGAGGTTTGATGGGGTCGATCACGATTCAAGCGTGTTGCTCGCGATTCAGACAGTAGGCTCAGGTTATGCTTCCTCGATGCTTTATCTCGCCTCTCGCTCCCCCCGACGAAACGAACTGCTTGCGCGCCTGGACCGACCGTTCCAGGCGCTCGACCTTCATGTGCCCGAAGTCCGTGCAGCCGACGAGTCGGCCGCGGACTACGTGCAGCGCGTGGCCGCCGACAAGGCGCGCGCCGGGCTGGCGCTGGTCACGCACGATCCGGACGCGGTGGTGCTGGGCTCGGACACCGAGGTCGTGCTGGACGGGCGCGTGTTCGGCAAGCCGGCCGATGCCGCCGACGCCTGCGCGATGCTGCGCACCCTGGCCGGGCGCACCCACCAGGTGATGACCGCGGTGGCGCTGGTCGCCGCGGGCCGGGAGCAGGGTGTGCTGGTGGTGTCGGAGGTGACGTTCGCGGCAATCGATGAGGAGCGGATCGCGGCCTACGTGGCCAGCGGCGAGCCGATGGACAAGGCCGGCGCCTATGCGATCCAGGGCGGCGCCGAACGATACATCCGCCATCTGGCGGGAAGCTATTCGGGTGTGATGGGTTTGCCCCTGCAACAGACCGAGCAGTTGCTGCAGACGTTTGAACTGAAGGGAGTCGCCCATGTCTGAAGAAATTCTGGTCAATGTCACCCCGCGGGAAACCCGCGTCGCCGTCATCGAGAACGGCATGCTGCAGGAACTGCATATCGAACGCGGCTGGCGCCGTGGCGTGGTCGGCAACATCTACAAGGGCAAGGTGCAGCGGGTGATGCCGGGCATGCAGGCCGCCTTCGTCGAAGTCGGGCTGGAGCGCGCGGCGTTCCTGCACGCCAACGATGTGATCCGGCCGGCCCCGGTGGCCAGCCCCGATACCGAAGGCACGACCCTGCCGCCGCCGTCCTCGGTGCCGATCGTGGAACTGCTGCGCGACGGCCAGGACATTGTGGTGCAGGTGGTCAAGGACCCGATCGGGACCAAGGGCGCCCGCCTGACCACCCAGATCAGCATTCCCTCGCGCTACATGGTGCTGCTGCCGCAGTCCAAGGTGGTGGGCGTGTCGGCCCGGATCGAGGACGAGACCGAGCGCGCGCGCCTGAAGACCCTGGTGACCGAGCTGTCGGCCCAGCACGGCGGCTATGGCTACATCGTGCGCACCAATGCCGAAGGCCAGCCGGCCGAGGCGATCGCCGAGGACGTGGCCTATCTGTCGCGCGTCTGGAACGTGGTGGAGCGCCGTGGCCGCGATGCCGCCCCGCTCAGCGTGATCTATGAAGACCTCAGCCTGCCGCTGCGCTCGGTGCGCGACCTGATCCGCAAGGACGTGGACAAGGTCAAGGTCGATTCCAAGGAGACCTTCAACCAGCTGCAGGCGTTCGTGGCCAAGTACATGCCGGTGCTGGCCGAGAAGATCGAGCTGTACAGCGGCGATCGCCCGATCTTCGACATGTTCGGGGTCGAGGACGAGATCGGCCGTGCGCTGGACAAGCAGGTGCCGCTGAAGTCCGGTGGCTACCTGGTCATCGACCAGACCGAAGCGATGACCACGATCGATGTGAACACCGGTTCCTTCCTGGGCCAGCGCAACCTCGAAGAGACGGTGTTCCGCACCAATCTGGAGGCCGCGCAGGCGGTCGCGCGCCAGCTGCGGCTGCGCAACCTGGGCGGCATCATCATCATCGACTTCATCGACATGGACGATGCCGAGCATCGCCGCCAGGTGCTGCGCACGCTGGAGAAGGCGCTGGCCCGCGACCATGCCAAGACCACGGTGTACGACTTCTCGCCGCTCGGCCTGGTCGAGATGACCCGCAAGCGCACCGTGGAAAGCCTGGAGCGTCAGTTGTCCGAGCCGTGCCCGGAGTGCAGCGGGCGTGGCTCGATCAAGACCGCCGAAACGGTGACTTACGAAATCTTCCGCGAGATCACCCGGGCGGTGCGCCAGTTCGATGCGGCGCGCCTGCTGGTGATCGCCTCCTCCAAGGTCGTGGCGCGCATCACCGACGAGGAATCCTCGGCGGTGGCCGAACTGGAGGAGTTCCTGGGCAAGAGCATCCGCTTCCAGGCGGACGAGCAGTACCTGCAGGAGCAGTTCGATGTCGTGCTGCTCTGACTGCGGCCGGTCCGGCATTCCCACGTTCCGATGAGCACACCGCTCCGCCTGCGCCTGCGCCGGATCCGCCGCCATGCCGTGTATGCGGTGGCGATCCTGCTCGTGGGCGTGGCCCTGCTGGTCGGCACCGCCAGCCAGCTGCTGCCCCTGGCCGAGCGTCACCCGGACAAGGTGGCGGCGTGGTTGAGTGCGCGCGCCGGGCAGCCGGTGCGTTTCGACGCGCTGGATACCGCCTGGACCCGGCGCGGTCCGCTGCTGCAGCTCAAGGGGCTGCGCATCGGTGAAGGCCAGGGCCTGCGCATCGGCGAGGCGGAGGTACTGATCTCCATGTATGCCGGCCTGCTGCCGGGGCACTCGCTGACCGAGCTGCGCCTGCGCGGCCTCGCACTGGTACTGCAGCGTGCCGACGACGGCCGCTGGTCGGTGCAGGGCCTCCCGCAGTCCACCGCGGGCGACCCGCTGGAAACCCTGCGCCGGCTGGGCGAACTGCAGGTGATCGGGGGCCGGCTGAGGGTGGATGCGCCCTCGCTGGGCGTCAACGCGACGCTGCCGCGGATCGACCTGCGCCTGCGCGTCAACGGCCAGCGCCTGCGCGTCGGCGCACGTGCCTGGGCCGACCCGGCCGCGCAGCCGCTGACCGCGGTGCTGGACTTCGAACGCAAGCGCGGTGACGGGCAGGCGTGGCTCTCGGCCGACCCGGCCGATTTCCGTGCGTGGTCCTCACTGCTGCAGTTCGGTGGCATCGGACTGCAACAGGGCACCGGCGAGTTCAATGCGTGGGTGGACCTGCGCGATCATCGGGTGGTGATGGTCACCACCGACGCGGACCTGCAGAACGTACAGGTCCGCGGCGTGAAGCTGGCGGACGGGACGCACCCGCAGCTCGCGCTGCAGACGCTGGAGCTGCGCGCGCGCTGGCGTTGGGTTCAGGGCGGCTGGCGCGCCGATGCACCGCGCCTGCGGATCGGCCTGGAGGGTAGCACCCAGCAGCTGGATGGCCTGCTGCTGGCCGGCGGCCAGCACTTCGCGCTGTCCGGCGACAACATCGATGCCACCGCGCTGCTGCGCGGGCTGGCACTGACCGACCGGATCGACCCGGGCCTGCGCGAGTGGCTGCATGAGGCCGCACCGCAGGTGCGCATGACCCGCGTGCGGATCGCGGGCGAGCAGGGCGGCGCGCTGTCGATCGAGGGCGACCTGGAGGACATCCGCTTCGCCGCGGTCGGCCATTCGCCCGGACTCAGCGGCGTGGGCGGACGCTTCAACGGCGATGCCGACGGCTTCACCCTGGATCTGCAGCCGCAGCGGGTGATGCATTTCGATTGGCCGAGCGGGTTTGGCGAGCGCCACGATGTGCGCCTGGGCGGGCAGCTGGTCGGCTGGCGTGACGAGGCCGGCGGCTGGCGGATCGGCACGGCGGCGCTGCGCGTGCAGGGCACCGACTACGCCGCCGACGTGCGCGGCGGCATCTGGTTCCAGAACAACGGCACCCGCCCGTGGCTGGAACTGGCGGCCAAGATCGACGATGTGCCGATGACCGCCGCCAAGCGTTTCTGGATCCATTCGAAGATGAGCAAGGCCGCCACCGATTGGCTGGATGCCGCACTGGTCTCCGGGCAGGTCCGCGGCGGCGTGGGCCTGGTCACCGGCGATCTGGAAGACTGGCCGTTCGACAAAAACAATGGCCGCTTCGAAGCGACCGGGCACATCGACGCCGGCAGCATCCGTTTCCAGCACGACTGGCCGACGATGGACAAGGTGGACGCGGACATCGCCTTCATCGGTCCGGGCTTCGAGCTGCATGGCAAAGGCGATCTCGCCGGCGTGGCAGTGGACCACTTCGATGCCGGCATTCCGGATTTCGGCGTGACCGCGCTGTACGTCAAGGCGACCAGCCGCAGCGATGCGGGTGCACTGCTGGCCATGCTCAAGCAGAGCCCGCTGCAGGCCACCTACGGCGAGACGCTGGGCAACCTCACCGCGAAAGGGCCGGCAGCGGTCACGTTCGATCTGCTGCAGCCGCTGCACCATGTTGAAGGCAGCGGTCACCTGCAGGGCACGGTCGATCTGGCCGGCGCGACCCTCACCGAGAAGCGCTTCGACCTGGTCTTCGAGAACATGCGCGGCACCGCCCGGTATGGCCATGGTGGCTTCGATGCGGAGAACCTGGCCGTGCGCCACCAGGGCCAGGACGGGCTGCTCAGCCTGCGCGCCGGCGGATTCGTGCGCGATCCGCAGCAGGCCTTCGAATCCGAACTGACCGCTTCGCTGGAGGCTGGTGCGCTGCTCGACCGCGCCCCGGAACTGAACTGGCTCAAGCCTTACATCCAGGGCACCTCGCGCTGGACCATCGGGGTGACCCTGCCCAAGGTCGCGGCCGGCAGCAAGGTCGAGCCGCCGACCGTGCTCAAGCTGCATTCGGATCTGGTCGGCACCACGCTGGAACTGCCCGCACCGCTGGACAAACCCGCTGCTACGCCGCTGGCGACGGACGTCACCGCGCAGCTGCCGATGGGCAGCGGCCGGGTCGATGTCGCGTTCGGGCAGCGGCTGGCCCTGGCTGCGCGCACACGTGACAACCAGACCGGCGTGCAGGTCACCCTGGGCAGCGACCACGTGGATCGCGATCCGCCGGCCAGCGGGTTGGTGGTGAATGGTCGCAGCGGCTCACTGGATGCGCTGGAGTGGATCGGCCTGGCGCGCTCGCCCGAGGGCGGCGATGACAAGGACCCGATGCCGCTGCGGCATGTGGATGTGCAGGTGGGCCAGTTGCTGCTCGCCGGCGGTGTCTTCCCGCAGACCCGGCTGCAGCTGCGCCCGACCGGCAACAGCGTGGACGTGCGCATGGATGGCCCGTCGCTGGCCGGCACCCTGAGCGTCCCCAATGCCGAGGGCGGCACCATCGTCGGCAAGCTCAGCCGCGTGCACTGGCAGTCGCTGCCCACGCCGGTGAAGGCGCCGGGCGACGGCGCGCCGATCCTGCTGCCGCCGGACGTGACCCTGCCGGCGCGGGTCCAGGCCAGTGCCAACGACACCAACCCGGCCAAGGTGCCGCCGCTGTCGCTGGATATCGACGACCTGCAGTTCGGCAAGGCCAGGCTGGGCCAGGCGGTGCTGCGCACCCGGCCGATGGCCAACGGCCTGAGCGTGGACCAGCTGCAGTTCCGCGCGCCCAAGCAGGAGATCGACGTCAGCGGCCGCTGGATGGGCATGGGCGAGACCGCGCGCAGCCAGTTCAACGTGCAGGTCAACAGCGAGGACCTGGGCGGGCTGATGCAGAATCTGGATTACGGCGGCCAGCTGCGTGGCGGCCAGGGCCAGCTGACCATGACGGCGGGCTGGCAGGGCGGCCCGTCGGACTTCCAGCTCGGCGCGCTGCAGGGCCAGCTCGACGTGCAGGCCCGCAACGGCCAGCTGCTGGAACTGGAGCCCGGTGCCGGGCGCGTGCTCGGCCTGCTCAGCGTGACCCAGCTGCCGCGCCGGCTCATGTTCGATTTCCGCGATTTCTTCTCCAAGGGCTTCGCCTTCAACCAGGTCGAGGGCCGCGTGGCGTTCAGCGACGGCATGGCCACCACCGACAAGGTGCTGATCGAAGGCCCGGCGGCGAACATCACCATCCGTGGCCAGACCGACCTGCGCCAGCAACGCTTCGACCAGACCATCGACGTCAACCCGCGCGCGGGCAACCTGCTCACCGTGGTCGGTGCGGTCGCCGGCGGCCCGGTCGGTGCGGCGGTGGGCGCGGCGGCCAATGCGGTGCTGTCCAAGCCGCTGGGCGAGATCGGCGCCAAAACCTACCGCGTGACCGGCCCCTGGGCCGAACCCAAGGTCGACGTGATCGACCGCGACGCAGCGCCCAAGCCGGCCCCGGCCGCACCGCCGGCGCGCTGACCCCTTTCCCGCGCCCGGGTTGCGATCGCGCCCGGCGCCCACAGATCAAAGAGCATGAACAACAACGCACTTTCGCTGGCCACCGACCGTCTGCTGCTGCCCGCCGGGCTGGATGCGAACGGTCTGGAACGCACGTTCGGCACCCTGCTGGGGCCGGGCATCGACTTCGGGGATCTCTATTTCCAGCACGCACGCCGCGAGAGCTGGAGCGTGGAGGACGGCATCGTCAAGGACGGTGCGCATTCGATCGAGCAGGGCGTGGGCGTACGCGCCATCGCCGGTGAGAAGACCGGCTTCGCCTACTCCGACGACATCCACAGCGATGCGCTGCTGGCTGCGGCGAACTCCGCCCGCGCCATCTCCCGCGAGGGTGGGGCGCAGTCGGCCCGCTCGCTGGTGCGTGGCAGTGGCCGCGCGCTGTACCCGGCGCTGGACCCCATCGACGGCATGGGCAACGAGGCCAAGGTCGAGATGCTCAAGCGCCTGGACCGCTACCTGCGCGCCGCCGACCCGCGCGTCCAGCAGGTGATGGTCAGCCTCTCCGGTGGCGTGGACACGGTGCTGATCGCGCGCAGCGATGGCGTGCTCGCGGCCGATGTCCGCCCGCTGGTGCGGTTGAACGTGCAGGTGATCGTCGAGCAGCACGGCCGTCGCGAGTCGGGCTACTCCGGTGGCGGCGGTCGTTACAGCTATGAAGAACTGTTCGCCGACGGGCGTCCGGAAGGCTTCGCGCGCGAGGCGCTGCGCCAGGCGCTGGTGAACCTGGAGGCGATCCCGGCTCCGGCCGGGGTGATGACCGTGGTGCTCGGCCCGGGCTGGCCCGGCGTGCTGCTGCACGAAGCGGTCGGCCACGGCCTGGAAGGCGACTTCAACCGCAAGGGCACCAGCGTCTACGCCGGCCGCATCGGCGAGCGCGTGGCCGCACCGGGCGTGACCATCGTCGACGACGGCACCCTGGACGGTCGTCGCGGCTCGTTGAACATCGATGACGAGGGCCACCCGACCCAGTGCACCACCCTGATCGAGGACGGCATCCTGGTCGGCTACATGCAGGATTCGCTCAATGCGCGCCTGATGGGCGTGGCGCCGACCGGCAACGGCCGTCGCGAGTCGTTCGCGCACATGACCATGCCGCGCATGACCAACACCTACATGCGCGCCGGCCAGCACGATCCCGAAGAAATGATCCGCTCGGTCAAGCGCGGCCTGTACGCGGTCAACTTCGGGGGCGGCCAGGTCGACATCACCAGCGGCAAGTACGTGTTCTCGGCCACCGAGGCCTACCTGATCGAGGATGGCAGAATCACCGCGCCGGTGAAGGGCGCCACCCTGATCGGCAACGGCCCGGAGACCATGCAGAAGGTGCGCATGATCGGCAACGACCTGGCCCTGGACGAGGGCGTGGGCATCTGCGGCAAGGATGGCCAGAGCGTACCGGTCGGCGTGGGCCAGCCGTCGCTGCTGATCGATGGCATCACCGTGGGCGGCACCCAGGCCTGAGCCGGATGCGTACGCCCGTGCTGCCCGATCACGCGGCCGCCAGCAGGGTGCTGGCGCTGCCGCGTGAGCGCCGGGACTCAGTCCTCGGCGTTCTCGTCGCTGTCGCTGTCCGTGTCGGCCACGTCGTCCAGATCGTCCTCGGACGCGGCGTTCACGCCTTCCAGGCCGAGCGCGGCGGGCAGCAGCAGCGTACGCAGCACCTGGAAGATCTCGCGGTACGCGCGCGGCGGTTTGTTCTTGGCCTTTTCGGCCTGGGCGTTGCGCACCAGCGTGCGCAGCTCCTGGCGGTCCGCATGCGGGTACTCGTCCAGCAGGGCGCTCAGCGCCTTGTCGCCGTCCTTGAGCAGGCGCTCGCGCCAGTCTTCGACGCGGTGCATGGTCGCCACTTCACGGCGCGAGGTCTCGCTGTTGGCATCCAGCGCGTCGCGGATCGCATCCAGCACGGCGTCGTCTTCGCGGCGCATGTGCTTGGCCAGGAACGCCAACTGGCGCTTGTGGGCGATATGCGCGGTGATGCGCTTGGCCTCGGCGATGTGCGGCAGCAGATCTTCGGGCACCGGCAGGCGCGCCAGCTGGGCCGGGGTCAGCGAGACCAGCTTCTCGCCCAGGGCCAGCACGTCCAGCGCAGCCCGGCGGTTCTGGCTGCGGCTGATATCAAGGAATTCACCGGTTTCTTCGTCGCGTCCGCGCATCGTCTTATTTCCACATCCGTAAACTGTGCCGGCGTCGCGCCGGGCACTCACCTGTACAGGATAAAGCATTGAACGTGATCTCCCCTGAAGTCTCCCCGGCCGACGACAGCCTGCAGCGCCTGGAGCAGCTGGCCGACATCTCCCAGCGCCTGCTGGAGCGGGCCAAGGCCCTGGGCGCCACCCAGGCCGAGGTCAGCTGCAGCGATGAGCGCGGGCTGGATGTGAACGTGCGCCTGGGCGAGGTCGAAACGGTCGAATCCACCCGCGACCGCGGCATCGCGGTGACCGTCTACTTCGGCCAGCGCAAGGGCAGTGCCAGCACCGCCGACCTGCGCGAGAGCAGCCTGGAGTCGACCGTGGCCCAAGCCTGCGCCATTGCCCGCCACACCGAGGACGACGAGGCGGCCGGCCTGGCCGAGGCCGCGCTGATGGCCCGCGAGTTTCCGGACCTGGACGGCTGGCACCCGTGGGAGCTCAGCGCCGATGCGGCGCTGGACCTGGCGCTGGCCTGCGAAGCCGCGGGCCGTGAGGCCGACGCCCGGATCAGCAACTCCGACGGCGCCTCGGCCGCGACCGCGCAGAGCCTCTCGGTGTATGCGAACTCGCATGGCTTCATCGGCCGCGAGCGCAGCAGCCACCACTCGATCGGCTGCGCGCTGATCGCCGGGCAGGGCGATGGCATGCAGCGCGATGGCTGGTACAGCAGCGCGCTGGCCCGCGAGGATCTGGACGATGCGGCTTCGATCGGCCGCCGCGCCGCCGAGCGCACGGTCGCCCGGCTGGACCCGCGCTCGATGACCACCGCGCAGATGCCGGTGCTGTATTCGCCGGAGGTGGCGCGTTCGTTGATCGGCCACCTGCTCGGTGCGGTCTCCGGTGGTGCGCTGTACCGCCGCGCCAGCTTCCTGCTCGACAGTGTCGGCACCCGCCTGTTCCCGGACTGGTTCGGCATCGAGGAGCTGCCGCTGCTGCGCCGTGGGCTGCGCTCGGCCGCCTTCGATGGTGATGGCGTGGCCACGCGCAACTCGGCCCTGATCCGCGATGGCGTGCTGGAGCGCTACATCCTGGGCAGCTATTCGGCACGCAAGCTCGGCCTGCCGACCACGGCCAACGCCGGCGGCGTGCACAACCTCAAGGTCCGCGCCAATGCGGGCGACCTGGTCTCGATCGCCCGCCAGATGGGCAACGGCCTGCTGGTCACCGAGCTGATGGGGCAGGGCGTCAACAGCGTGACCGGTGACTACTCGCGAGGGGCCGGCGGCTTCCGCGTGGAAAACGGCGAGATCACCTACCCGGTGGACGGCATCACCATCGCCGGCAACCTCAAGGACATGTTCGCCAGCATCGAGGCGGTGGGCACGGACATCGACACGCGCTCGCACGTGCATACCGGCTCCATCCTTGTAGGACGAATGACCGTTGCCGGTAACGATTGACGTATTCTATGGAGGCTGCCCTGGCAGGCGGGGAGCCTGCCGCGTGCACTACCCATTACCTCGAACAAGGAGTTTTACGTGAGCGATTTCGATAACGTCACCACCCCGCCGCCTGTCGGTGCCCCGGCCCCGGCCGACCAGCGCACCATGGCCCTGGTGGCGCACCTGCTGGGCATCTTCACCTGGTTCATCGGCCCGCTGATCATCTGGATGATCAACAAGGACGACAGCAGCAAGGGCTTCGTCATCGACCAGGCCAAGGAAGCGCTCAACTTCCAGATCACCATCACCATCGCGATGCTGATCTGCATCGTGCTGATGATCGTCATCATCGGCGGCCTGCTGGCCCCGCTGGTCGGCCTGCTGAACCTCGTGTTCTGCATCATCGCCGCAGTGAAGGCCAACAACGGTGAGTACTACCGCTATCCGTTCACCCTGCGCCTGATCAAGTAATCGATCCGCAGCGCTGGAACGAAAAACGCCCGGGATTCCCGGGCGTTTTTGTGTGTCCTGGCGTGTAGAGCCACGCCACGCGTGGCTGCCCTCACGATCGATCAATGATCCCGCTCGACCGCCAGTTTCGCCAGCGCACGCAGTGCATCGGCCGCCTCACCATACCCGGCCAGACCATCGAACATCTGCTCGCTCAGCGTGCGCAGATGCGCCTTGGCACCGTCCATGCCCAGCAGCGCCGGGAAGGTCGACTTGGCCTGCGCCTCGTCCTTGCCGGCGGTCTTGCCCAGCTGTTCGGAACTGGCCTCGACATCGAGGATGTCGTCACGCACCTGGAAGGCCAGGCCCAGCGACGCGGCAACGGTATCCAGCGTCGCCAGATCGGCGTCAGCTGCCTCGCCACACAGCGCGCCCATGCGAACCGCCGCGCGGATCAGCGCGCCGGTCTTGAGCGCATGCATGCGTTCCAGATCCTGCAACGGCTGCTGATGGCCGGTGGCATCGATATCCAGCGCCTGGCCGCCGCACATGCCGGCCGCGCCGGAGGCGTGCGCCAGGGTCTGCAGGCAGGCCACGCGCAGCGCGGCCGGCTGGGCCGCATCGGCGATCAGGCCGAACGCACGGGTCTGCAATGCATCACCGGCGAGGATCGCGGTGGCTTCATCGAAAGCGATGTGCGTGGTCGGTCGGCCGCGACGCAATGCGTCGTCGTCCATCGCCGGCAGATCGTCGTGGACCAGCGAATAGGCGTGGATCAGTTCCACCGCCATCGCGGGGGCATCCAGCGTGCTTTCATCCGCACCGAAGATCCGGCCGCTGGCATACACCAGCAGCGGCCGCATGCGCTTGCCGCCACCGAGCACCGCATAGCGCATCGCCTGGTGCAGGCCACGCGGGGCATCGGTCGGGGAGGGCAGGCTGGCGTCTAGATGATGTTCGATCCGGTCGCGCCAACGCGCGAACGTGGCCTCAACCGTCATGGCCGGGCGGGTCGAACGGGACGGCGGTGTCGGGCTGGGCCGGATCGCTGAGCAGGCGCACGCGCAGTTCGGCCTGCTCCAGCGCCTGCTGGCACTGGCGGTACAGACCGACACCACGTTCGTAGGCGCTGAGCGATTGTTCCAGGCTCATTTCGCCGGTTTCCATCTTCTCCACCAGCTGCTCCAGCTCTTCCAGCGACTGCTCGAAGTGGGCGACCGGGGAGGTTTCATTGGGGGACTTCTTTGCCATGCGCCAAGTGTGGGCCGCCGGCCCGGCGGGGTCAATTCAGGCCGCCCCCGGCGTCCACTGCAACTGCGCATGATGGGCCTGCAGCCACGGCTGCAGGGCGGCACCGATCACGCGGTCGCCGGCCGCCAGCAGGGTTTCCTCATCGAACAGCAACGGCAGCTGGCGGCGTTGCCACGGCGGCAGGCCCTGCTGCTGCAGGAGGTCCTTGAGGGCGTGCGAATGCGCGCGCCCGGGCAGCTGGATGCGCTCGCCGCCGCGCCGCGCACGGATCTGCACCGGCGTATCGAAGCCATCGACTGCACCGATCAGGCGCAGCTCACCGCCATCGGGCAGGGCCAGCGGCGCGCGCCCATCCCAGTGCACGCTCCAGTCGGCCGGCAGCGCCAGGCTGGCCGAGAGCAGGTGCAGTTGCCCGCGCCAGCGACGGATGCGTGCCCCCTGCCAGGCGAACTGCGCATCGGCATGGTACGCGGCCGGCAGCAGCTCGCGTTCGACCGCCTCGACGCCCGCGGCCGGCAGCGGCGGCAGGCCACTGCCACGCACCCAGTGCCGCAGCAGGCGCGCGCGCCGTTCGACCGGCTGCCGCATCAGGCGCGTGCAGTCGATCACGCCGGGACCCACGCTGCAGCGTTCCAGCGCGTCGCGGTCGGCGCTGTCGAGCAGATGCTGGGATTGCGCGCACAACGCTGCGCTGCGCGCGAAGGCCGCGTCCGCCTGCGGCCAGCGCTGGCGCAGTTGGGGCAGCACGTGCAGGCGCAGGAAATTGCGGTCGGCGTCATCGCTGGCATTGCTGGGGTCTTCGATCCAGTCCAGCCCTTCGGCCTGCGCATGCGCGCGCAGGCTGCTGCGCGGAACCTCCAGCAAGGGCCGCCACACGGTGCCGGCGCCGAACGCGCTGGTCACCTGCATGGAGGCCAATCCATCCACGCCGGAGCCGCGCAGCGCCCGCAGCAGGAAGGTCTCGGCCTGGTCATCGCGATGATGGGCCAGCGCCAGGTGTTCGCCGGGCAGCAGCTGCGACGCGAAGGCCTCGCGCCGCGCATGCCGCGCGGCCGCTTCCAGCCCCTGTCCCCGGTTGCGCGGTACCTGCACGCGGATCACCCGCAGCGGGATGTTCCAGCGGGCGCAGACCTGCGTGCAGTGCACGGTCCAGGCATCGGCCTGCGCCTGCAGGCCGTGATGGATATGTACGGCGCGCAGGCCAGCCGTGCGTTGCGCCGGCGAGGTGGCCAGCCAATGCAGCAGGACGGTGGAATCCAGCCCACCGCTGAAGCCTACCAGGACCGGATGGACGACAGAGGGCGGTGACGGAAGCAGGGAAGTCATGGGGAAAGCAGCCTCAGGCAGACCGGCAGTATCGGCGCTGCGTGGTGGCGATGCCACGCGGAGCCTTCATGGCGTCTCTGCGTCCATTGCCGAGCGGCCCTGGCGGTCGATGCGATACCAGGTGCCGCCGACCATGGCGGTATGGCCGTGGTCGTCCGGCGCCCCCTTCCGGCAGCCCTCGCAGACGCGGGCCACGCCGTCTTCGAAGGCCCAGCCGAAATCGAACGTGGCCGGGAAGGCCTGACGCAGCTCGGTATCGAAGTAGCCGATGCGCGCGCCGACGCGGCCGCGCACCAACCCTTCCACCACATAGTCCGGGCCGTTGTCGAAGGTGATCACCGGCAGCTGCCGGCCATCGGCGCGGACATAATGGAATCCACCACCGGCATGGACCGCCGCCAACCCGTCCTGATCGTAGGACAGCGCGGCCAACGCCTTGGGCGCGAGCGCAAGACGCCCGTCGGCCCACTGGCACCCGGCCAACGGCTGCAGGCCGTCCTCCTCGGTCAGGGCGGCGCAGTCCGTGCCCGCGCCCCAGGCCACGGTCGAGGCAAGCAACCCTGCCACCAGCAGCAGGGGCCGCACATGGCGGCCCCTGTGCGTTGCATTGCGGAGAGGCAGACGCATTACTTCGTATCGCCTGCCTGGCGCTCGAAGGCGGTCGGCTTGGGCAGCTCGACCGGCACGCCCTTGGCGTCGCAGGTGCCGGCCTCGCACAGGCGCAGGCGCAGGCGCGGGGTGGCCTGCACGATCATGTGGTAGATCGCGTTCTGCTCCATCGTGCCGCGCACCGCCTTGCTGCCCGGGCCACGTGCCCAGATGCCGACGTCTTCGCCGCCATGGGATTCGCTCTTGGCCGGCACCAGCGCTTCCTGCATGTAATCGGGATGCTCGGTATCCACTGCGGTCAGGTCAGGCCGGCCGGTGGTCGGATCGAAGCTGCTCGGGTTGTGCGGATATCGCTTCGGCCCGACCGGCTGCTGGTTGGTGGCACCGGTGTAACCCGGGCCGTTGGCGTAGGTCAGCGTCGTGTAGGGCAGGCCCAGGCCATCGCGGGCCAGCTCCAGCTTGCCGGCGCCGTCTTCGCCGCCCTTGTCCTTCACCTTGCCGAGGATCGGATTGCCACGCGCCGGGTAGCCGACGAAGTTCAGCGTGTGCGAGTGGTCGGCGGTGACGATGATCAGGGTGTCCTGGTCCGAGGTCGCCTCGACCGCGGCACGCACCGCATCGGACAGCGCCACCGTGTCGGTCAGGGCGCGGTAGGCATTGCCGCTGTGGTTGGCGTGGTCGATGCGCGCGCCTTCCACCATCAGTACATAGCCTTCCTGGTGGCGCGACAGGTTGGCGATCGCCGCCTTGGTCAGCTCGGCCAGGCTCGGCTCACCGGCCGGATCCTCCTTGCGCTCGGCCTCGTAACGCATGTGGTCCGGCTCGAACAGGCCGAGGATCGCCGGTGCGTTCGCGGCGGCCTGCAGCTGCGTGGCGTTCCAGACATACGCACCCTGCGGGTGGGCCTGCTGCCACTCGGTCACCAGGCTGCGCCCGTCCAGGCGCTGGCCGACCTTGTCGTCGTATTCCGGATCGCGTTCTTCCACGGTGGTGAACTCGCCGCGGCCGCCGCCGAGGGCGACCAGCGGGCCGCGCCCGAAGCGCGCGGTCGACAGCAGCTGCTGGGCGATGTCGCGGCAGCCGGCGGCCTTGGCCGCTTCGGGCACATCGGTATCGTTTTCCCAGTTGCGCTCCGGCGAGTGCGCATAGGTCGCCGCCGGGGTGGCATGGGTCAGGCGCGCGGTGGAGACCATGCCGGTCGCCATGCCGGCGCTGTCGGCCAGCTGCAGCCAGGTCAGCAGCCCCTTGTCCAGGCTGTCGGCGCAGTCATTGCGGGTGCCTGCGCTCACGCCGATGGCGCCCATGTGGGTCTTCACGCCGGTGGTGATCGCCGTCATCGTGCCCGCCGAATCCGGCGTCTGCGAATCCGTGTTGTAGGTCTTGCTGAACGCCGTGGCCGGGAAGCGCTCCCAGGACAGCAGGTTTTCCTCGCCCGGGTGCCCATTGCGCTGGCCTTCGAAGATGCGCGCCGCCGCCACCGTGGTCAGGCTCATGCCATCCCCCAGGAACAGGATGACGTTCCTCGCCTTGCCGTCCATCGCCCCGGTACTGGCCGCGCGTGCCGCGCCGCTGCGGTACCACCACTGAGGGGTTTCCCCGGCGGGGTGGGCAATGGCCGGCACATCGACCTGGACCGCGCCGGCAGAGGCGCTGGAGGAGGGAGCGGTACTGGCGCAGGCGCCGAGCAGCAGGGTGGTGACGGCGGCCACCAGAGGCGTGAAACGGGACATGGACAGGCAAATCTCACATGTGAAACGGGCGTTCATTATGCAGAACGCCGCAAGGCACGCCGATGACACGCTGATTTTCCCTGCGCGCCTCGTTCCGGGGCCCCGCTTGGGCTAAGGTGCCTAGCTGTCAAATTACCTCTGGAACGCGCATGAAGCTGGTCTCTGCCTGGTTGCGGATCCCCTTCTGGCAACGGGTCCTCGGCGGCTTCGTCCTCGGCGCACTGGCCGGCTGGCTGCTCGGGCCGGCCGCTGAAACCTGGTTCGGGCCGCTGGGCGACCTCTACGTCACCCTGATCAAGATGATCGCGGTGCCGCTGGTGTTCTTCGCCGTGATCAACGCCATTTCCTCGCTGCACGGGCAGAAGTCCGTGGCGGCCCTGGGCGGGCGCACCTTCCTGTGGTTCATCATCACCGCCGCGCTGGCGGTCTGCGTGGGCCTGGCCGTCGGCACCGTCATGCAGCCCGGCAGCGGCGCGCTCAGCCTGAGCATGGACCACGGCTACACCCCGCGCGAAGTGCCCAGCGTGATCAAGGTGCTGATGGATGTGGTGCCCTCCAACGTGTTCTACGCGTTGACCGGCATCGGCACCCGTATCAATGCCGCCGGTGAAACCGTACTCGCCGCCGGCCGTGGCTCGATCCTGCCGGTGATCTTCTTCGCCGGCCTGCTCGGCTTTGCCATGGTCAAGCTGGGCGACAAGGTCAGCGAAGCCCGCAAGCTGACCGGGCAGATGAGCGAGATCATGATCCAGGTGACCCGCTTCGTGCTGGAGATCACCCCGCTGGGCACCTTCGGCCTGATCGCCGGCCTGGTCGGCAGCTACGGCTTCGAGAAACTGCTGCCGCTCGGCAACTTCGTCCTCGCCCTGTACATCGCCTGCGCCGTGCACATCGTGGTGGTCTACGGCAGCCTGCTGCTCATGCACGGCCTGAACCCGCTGAAATTCTTCCGCGGCGCCGCACCGGGCATGCAGGTCGCCTTCGTCAGCTCCTCCAGCTTCGCCGCGATGCCTGCGGCGATGCGCTCGATCACCCACAACCTCGGCGTCAACAAGGACTACGCCTCCTTCGCCGTTCCCTTGGGGGCCAGCATCAAGATGGACGGCTGCGGCGCGATCTATCCCGCCCTGTGCGCGGTCTTCATCGCCCAGTACACCGGCGTCCCGCTGACCCCCGAGCAGTACATCGTCGTGCTGATCGCTTCCGTCCTGGGCAGCTTCGGCACCGCCGGCGTCCCCGGCACCGCCGTGGTCATGGCGACCGTCGTGCTCAGCGCCGCCAACCTCCCGCTGGAAACCATCGGCTACCTCTACGCCATCGATCGCATCCTCGACATGATGCGCACGATGACGAACGTCACCGGCCAGATGCTGGTCCCGGTCATCGTCGCCAAGGAAACCGGCCTGCTCGACCGCGCGGTCTACGACAACCCATCGACCAACCTCGGCGTCGATGAAGGCGAAGAACGAACGTCCTGACGCAGGCACCAACGCAGCACCCAAAGACCGGCGAGAGCCGGTCTTTTTTCCGCTTGGGGTCGCCGCGAGCGTTACGCCCCGAAGCGACCGGCAGGCCCCTCGGCAAATGTCCCCCGGCCGCCGCCTGGCGGCGACGGCCTCCTCCTTGATTTTGCCCAGGAGCCTACCGGCCACTTCGGGGCTCGTGCGCGGTGCTGGGCGTACTGCAAACCGATGCTTGCTGAGGGGCGCCAGTGGCTGGACACGATGGGCCTCGCTGCGCTTGTGGGCGAAATCAAGGAGGAGGGGACGGCCGCAGGCCGGCACCGGGGGACATTCGCCGACAAGCGCAGCGAGGCCCAGCGCTCGACACACCGGCCGCCCCACCAGTGAGTAGTGACGCGATGCGCGCGCTGGGCAACCACCCTGAATCCGCACCGTAAACCCCTGTATCACCCGGTGTAACACTCGTGATACAGCCGCACCGCGCCTACCTGTCAGCGTCACGTGATCACCGCACCAACCCATTCATTCGCTCGAACGCCAACGCCGCTGTAACAGCAATGTTGCGTGCGGATAACCCGAACCGCACAGAAACCCCGGAAACACGGGCGTTCCGAACTTGGCACGAATGCTGCTCCATCCCTCCGCATGTCATCGGAGGTCGCCATGGACAGCGTTGCCGCATACCGCACACGACACACCACATTCTGGCTGCTCGCCGCCGCACTCATCCTGCCGGCCGCCGCCCACGCCTCCGGCGCGCGCCAGGGTGTCAAAGCCCAGCCCGGCGAAATCGTCCTCCTGCGTGATGTCTCCGCACGTCCCGCCTACCGCCCCGCACCGCCGGGCATGGCCCTCATCGCCGATCCCTCACCGCGGCGCGAAGTCGGCCAGGCCCTGGGTACCTCCACCGGCATGGACGAACTCAGCGACGACGACTACGCCTCGCTCGGCTCCAATACCGGTGCCGGCATTCCCCGCGGGGCCACCACGATCGAACGCGTCACCGGCCACACCGTCAACAGCACCCTGGGCAAAGCCACCGACAGCGGCATGCTCTCCAGCGGCCAGTTCAGCAACACCATCGGCGGGCCCATGGGCGCGGTCGGCAACGCCACGCGCGGCATCGGCGACCAGGTCCGCGGCGCACTCGCGCAGTTCCCGCTGGGCCAGCCTGCCGGTGGGCCGGGCAAATGAACACCATCCTGCGCACCAGCCTGCTCAGCAGCCTGCTGCTCGCGCCGCTGGCCGCGCACGCCCAGCAGAGCAACGACTACGCCGCGATGCTCTCCTACCTCAACCAGAGCCGCATCGACGGCCGCACCCTGGCCGGCGCCGATGGCGCCATCACCGTCAACATGGCCGCCGGTGATCTCAACCAGCAGGCCAACCTGATGGGCATCGCCAACGGCCGCAACGCCCACATCACCGTGGACGCGCGCCAGCAGCAGTCCAACAACGTCAGCCTCAGCGACACCGCCATGGACGCCAGCGCCACGCTCGGTGGCCAGGCACTCAATGGCGCCCGAGGCGTGGCATCGATCAACCAGGCCAGCGGCAACGGCAACGCGACGCTCAACGTCGTCACCGCCACGCTGGCGCAACAGGGCATACGCGAAACGAACGACGAGGCCTTGGCCGCGTCGGGCGCGCTCGCGTCAGCAGGGGGGCAGGGGGCCGTCAACAGCGGTCGGTCGGCCGGAACTCGCAGGGTGGCGGTCGAAGCCTCCGCGCTGCAGGGATTCGACGGCGTCCTGCAACTCAATCAGATCGCGGGATCCGGCAACGCCACCGCAAACCAACTGAGCATTTCGGTGCAGTCCACCCCGTGAGTAGTCACATCCACCCGATTGTCTGTGATGAGAGAGAGGGCACCATGAACACCAACATGAAACGGACCGTACTGGCCATCGCCGTTGCCGCTGCATCCGCCTCCGCCGGCGCCAATGGCTGGGGCAATGACCGCGACAACCAGAACCAGAGCGCCAACATCAACCACCTGCACAACGTGGCTGAAACGCGCACGAATACCAACACCGAAACCAATACCAACACGGATACCGATTCGCGTACCTGGAACCGGACCTGGAACAACACCCGCAACAACAACAGCACCACCAACACCACCATCAACGACAACGTGACGAGCAACACCAACGTCACCAGCAACCGCGACGTGACCAGTAATCGCAACGTCACCGAGAACGTCAACAAGACCAGCAACATCCAGGCCGACGAACGCCAGGAAAAGAACAACCACGGCGTTGACGTCAACATCGAAAAGGACCTGCGCCTGAGCTCGGACATCCGCTTCTCGGGTGATCCGGAAATCACCGGCTCGATCGATATCGACTCGGCCGCCATCGCGATCATCGACAACCGCCAGTCGATCACCAACAACCTGGCGGGCAATACCCTCGTGACCAACAGCGCCTCGATCGCCGACGACGTCGGTGCCGATGCCTCCGGCAACCTGGGCTTCAACGTCGCGGCCGGTGACAACAACGCGCAGGACAACGCCGCCTCGCTGTCCGCGGCCGACGCGTCCTTCAGCTTCGGCATGGCCGATGCGGAAGTCTTCGTCAACCAGTTCGGCGGTGGCAACACCACCCTCAACTCCGGCGTGACCAACGCCGCAGGCCTGGGTGGCAATGCCTTCAGCGGCGCGTCCGGCAACATCGGCGCCAACGTCGCCTCCGGCAACAACAACGAGCAGAAGAATGCGCTCGCTGCGTCGGTGGCCACCAGCGCCTATGCGACCTCGAGCATCAGCTCCAACCAGGTGTCCTCCGGCAACACCGTCAGCAACGCCGGCTACCTGCAGTCGATGACCGACACCGTGGACGTGAACCTCAGTGGTCGCGTTGCCGGTGCGACGTTGGCCGTGGGTGCAGGCCGTTACAGCGGCTCGGGTAGTGCCTACCAGAAAGACAACTACTACCTGGATACCTGGAGCGGCGCGCTGGACCATCCGAGCGGCAGCGAAACCGGTCATATCGACATGGATAGCGATATCCAGAATGCCACCGCCAACCCGAATCGTCCGGGCGTGGGCGGCATTGCGTTCGACACCGATGAGCGCGGCACCAGCCAGTTCGTGGAACTGGGGGTGGCCGACCTCTACGCGAGCCTGAGCGGCACCGTGTCCACCACCCGCTGGGTGAACGTGGATGCGACCAACACCGCGGCGTTGTCCGGCAGTGCGTTCTCCGGCGCCTCCGGCAACATCGGGGTGAACGTGGCCTCCGGTACCGGCAACCTGCAGGCCAACAGTCTGGCCCTGGCAGTTGCGCAGCCCTCCACCGGCGGCGGCGGTGGCGGCGGTCCGGAACAGTAAGTCTGTCCGTTTTCGCAAGCAGTACGCGTTGAGCGCAACAAACCCGGTCATCCGCCAATGACCGGGCTCCCCGGGAGCCCCTGTCCCTTCTCCCCCTTGGGGCAGGGGCTCCTTCCTGAGCCGGAGTACACGATGTCCACCCGAATGCGCACCTGGATACTGGCCTGGGCACTGTCGATGTTGATGATGCCGATGGGTCTCGTGCGTGCCGGCGATGTCGGCTTCAGTGGCGTGCTGCCCAACGGGGCGGTGCTCACCCAGCGCGTGGAAAGCATGCAGGAACGGCGCTTCCGCAACGTGGTGAGGCAACACACCGATTACAGCTGCGGCGCGGCTGCCCTGGCCACGATCCTGCGCTACGCCTACCACCTGGAGGCGGATGAGGGCACGGTGATCGAAGGGATGATGGGGGTTTCGGATCCACAACTGGTCCACCAGCGCGGTTTCTCGCTGCTGGACATCAAGCGTTACGTCGAATCGATGGGCATGCGCGGCCGCGGCTACCGCGTCAACGAAGAGCGCCTGCGCTCACTGCGCGTGCCCGGGCTGGTGCTGATGGATGTGCGGGGCTTCCGCCATTTCGTGGTCCTCAAACAGGTCCGTGGCGATGTGGTGGATGTAGCCGACCCGATCCTGGGCAATCGCAGCATTCCCGTCAGCGAATTTCTCCAGGCGTGGCCGTCGCGCGCCGTGTTTGTCGTGATCGGTAGTGACTTCGATCGCAACACGGTACTGCTGCAGCCCGGTGAACGGCCGAGTGCCCGTTCGCTGTACGCCAGGCAGGGACCGATCACCGATGCCGAACTGGTCGACTTCGGATTCACCCATGCCGATCTGTTTTAAGGAGGCACCATGAACATCGCAACCTGGACGCCCGGCATCGTATTGCTCGCCCTGCTGGGCATCGCGCCGGCGCACGCCGACGACAGCCGGCCCGGCAAGGGATTGAGCGAGATCCCCGATCCGGAATTGAACCTCATGCGTGGCCGCTACACCGTCGGTGGCAACACCGTGGCGTGGTTCGGCGTCACCATGGTCTCGCAGTGGCAGACCGCCGGCGGGCAGTCGGCGCAGAGCGCGCTGAAGCTGGGCATGGACTTCAGCCACGGCGGCAGCACACCGAAGATCAGCTTCGCACCAAGCGTGAGCGTGACCGCGGCCGATGCGCCGCTGCCGGTGACACCCGGGCGCAGCGTGGAGTCCAGCGGCCTGCAGAACGTGGCCGGCCTGAGCCAGAGCATCCAGGTCGCCGGTGACGGCAACCTGGCCAGCAACGCCACCCAGTTGACCGTACGCGAAGGCACCGCACCCACGCCCACCGGCGAAGGCGCGCACCTGGCCAGCGTGCAGCAGGGCGGTGTCAGTGCGTTGGCACAACTGGAAGGCAACACGGCCAGGGTGCAGCTGCAGATCGAGGGTGTTGGTGCGGTCCAGCAGTGGATCCGCAACGGCAGCGTCGGCCAGAGCATCGCACTGGGCAGTGATGGACAGTCGGTCACCAACCGGCTGCAGATCGACCTCGTGCGGCAGTCGCTGGCCAATAACGTTCCGCTCAACCAGAACGTGGCGCAGGCGATGACGCTGGTACGCGGGGTAGGCATGGGGCCGGGCCAGTGATCCAGCGGCACGGCAGGGGGAGCGTCAACACAACAGTGGGCCAAGGCAATGCACACGATGATCCGCGCAACACCGCTGGCGCTGGCGGCGCTGGCACTCATGGCGGCTGCGTCCGCCCACGCACAGGCGCAGCAACCTGCGCCGAATGACGCGGCCGACGTCAAGGCGCTGATGGCGCAGCTGGAAAGCCTCAAGGCCAACTACGCGCAGGAAGTACGACGCCTGCGCGAACTGGACATGCAGGTGCAGGCCATGCAGGCACGACTGACCGGCAAGACCGCGCCGGTCGCGGGTGCCGCACCTCCACCCCAACAGGCACTGCCGGCCGGCACGCCCGCGGCACCGGCCAGCGCCGACGGCTATGCCAGCTCGGCGGCCGAAGCGCAGCAGGCCAAGCAGGAATCGCGGCGCAGCGTGGATGACGTCAAGCAGCAGCAGGCCGCGCTCTTCAGCCGCCGCTTCACGCTGGAAAACAGCCTCTCCTACGCCCGCTATGACCGCAAGCAGCTCAGCCTCAACGGCTTCCTGGCGCTGGATGCGATCTTCCTGGGCAACATCGCCATCGAGAATGTCGAGTCGGACACGCTGACCTACAACCTGGCCGCGCGCTGGGGCGTCAGCCCACGCCTGACCTTGAACCTGGACGTTCCGTATCTCGCCCGCAAGACCGTGTTCCAGAAGGGCGGCGCCGGCGGTTCGGCCGCGGCGATCGCGCAGGAAGAAACCACCGGCAACGGCATCGGCGATGTGGGCGTGAGCGCCAACTACCGGCTGTTCGCCGAACGTGGGCGGTGGCCGGAAACCGTCCTGACCGTGGGCGCGACCGCGCCGACCGGGCGCGCGCCGTATGGGCTGGACTGGAAGGTGCTCGAGCGCGACGACGATGATTTCATCCGTTTCGCCGTGCCCGAGCAGCAACCCACCGGCAACGGGGTGTGGCAGGCCAACGTCGGCCTGTCGGCGGTGAAGACCGCCGATCCGGCGATCCTGTTCGCCAACATCGGCTACATCCATTCCTTCCCGCGCAGCTTCGACGACATCGACGCCAATCCGGACACCACCAACCCGGGCGACGTGAAGCTCGGCGGCTCGTACTACTTCGGTGCCGGCGTGGCCTTCGCGTTCAACGAGCGCACCAGCCTGAGCATCTCCTTCAGTGACAAGCTGAGCGCGCGCGCCTCCACGCGCTACAAGAACGGCCAGTGGCTCAAGGTGATCGGCAGCGATGCCAACGCGGGCACGCTCAACCTGGGCATCACCTATGCCCTCAACCAGAAGACCACCCTGGTGAGCCTGCTCGGCATCGGCCTGACCCCCGACGCACCGGACTTCACCCTGGCCTTCAAGGTGCCGTACAGCTTGTGAGCGGGTGCGCTCACACGCTTTACGGTCGGCGTCAGCGCAGGCCGGGCAGCGCGAGCTGGTGCTTGCGGCACAGCCGGTAGACCGTCACCCGCGAGACCTGCATGTGGCGCGCGCAGGCGGTGATGTTGAAATCGTTCTGGCGCAGCGCATGCAGCAGGGTCTCGCGTTCGGCGACCTGCTTTGCCCCCTGCAGGCCACGTTCGGCGATGGGCAGCAGCGGTTGGCTCAGCTCCAGGTCCGCCGCGCTGATCAGCTCGGTATCGCTGACGATCGCCGCACGCTGCACCCGGTTGAGCAGCTCGCGCACATTGCCCGGCCAGGCGAAGCATTCCAGCGCCTGGATCGCCTCGGCGGTGAAGCCGCGCGCACGGGTCACGTGCCGGTGCCGGAAGCTGGCGAGGAAGTGATGGGCCAGCAGCGCGATGTCGCTGCCGCGCTCGCGCAGCGGCGGCAGGGGCAGGCGCAGCACATTGAGCCGGTAGAACAGGTCGCGACGGAAGTGGCCCTGTTCGACCGCCTTCTCGAGATCCACGTGGGTGGCGGCGAGCACGCGCACGTCCACCTCCAGCGGCCGATTGCTGCCGACACGCTCGACCGTCCCCTCCTGCAGCACGCGCAGCAGGTTGGTCTGCGCATCCAGCGGCAGGTCGCCGATCTCGTCGAGGAACACGGTGCCGCCACTGGCCGATTCGAACAGCCCCAGGCGTCGCGTCGCCGCCCCGGTGAAGGCGCCGCGCTCGTGGCCGAACAGCTCGGACTGGACCAGCGCGGCCGGAATGGCGCCGCAGTTCACCGCCAGGAACGGGCGCGCGTGGCGTGCCGACAGCGCATGCAGGGCCTGGGCGGCGAGTTCCTTGCCGGTGCCGGTTTCGCCGGTGATCAGCACCGGCAGATCCACCGGCGCGTACTTACGGATCGCCGCGCGGGTCACCTGCAGCACGGCGCTGTCGCCGATCAGGGACTGCGGGCCATGCGTGGCGGGCAGCGGCTCGGTGCCGGCCAGTTGCTGCAGCCGCTGCACGACCCGCGGCAGGTCGATCGGCGCGGTGTAGGTATCCACGCAGGCAGCGAGCAGCGCATCCAGTACCGGCGAGGCGCGCAGCGGCGCGGCCGGCAACAGGGCCAGCAGGCTCATGTGGCGGTGGTCGACCAGCAATTGCTGGAGATGGGCCAGGTTGGCCGGGACCGCGGTGCGCAGGTCCAGCAGGCCCACGACCTGGTCACTGCCGCGCATGCCGATGCCGGCGCACTGTTCGGGGGCCACGCCGCGGACCTGCCAACCGGCCGCAGCGAGGGTCGCCCGTTCAAGCGCGAGGGGGTGCCCAAACCAGATCACACACCGGGCAGGAAAATCGGGGACAGCCGCCATGCGTCACCTTGTCGACGAGGATCGCGGGCGGTGTCTGCTGCCTGATCGGTTGCCACGCACGTGCCGCCCCACGTCCGGGTCCGTCCCCCGCCACGGTGCGCAAGCGCCGGGCGCGTCGCCGGCCGGAAAAACGGCGGTGACAGAGAAGGGAACGCGGGTTGGGCCGGTCAGCGGCCAGTGCCGGTCGCCCAACGAAAAAGGCCGCTGCAGGGCAGCGGCCTTCGATCGGGCGGTTCAGCAGGGCGCGTCAGAGGTCGACGCGGCGGGCCTGCATGAACTTGCCGCCCCAATAGCCGCTGACCAGGCTGTCGACGCGGACGTCCTTGCCGGTGCTCGGGGCATGCAGGAAGCGGCCTTCGCCGACATAGATGCCGACATGGTCGACCCGGCCCTTGCGGCCGAAGAACACCAGGTCGCCAGCCGCCAGCGCGTTGCGATCGTTGATCAGCTCGGCGGCGCCGTCGTGGGCCATCTCGCGGGAAACGCGCGGCAGCTCGACGCCCAGCGCGGTGCGGAACACATAGCCGACCAGGCCACTGCAGTCGAAACCGCTGTCCGGCGAGGTGCCGCCCCAGCGGTACGGCGTGCCGAGCAGGGTCATCGCGCGGCGCAGCAGGGACTGGACCTTGCCGTTGTCGGCAGCGCCGCCGACCACGGCATTGGCGCCGGTGCTGGCGTCGTAATTGGCGAGCAGGCGGCTCAGATCGCCGGCGAACATCGCCGAGCGGTCCATGAGCGGGATGGTGTCGTTGGCCGCCAGGTGC
Source organism: Stenotrophomonas sp. TWI700 (assembly GCF_039673645.1). Taxonomy (NCBI): domain Bacteria; kingdom Pseudomonadati; phylum Pseudomonadota; class Gammaproteobacteria; order Lysobacterales; family Lysobacteraceae; genus Stenotrophomonas; species Stenotrophomonas sp. TWI700. The sequence continues at coordinate 33,450 of NZ_JBDJMB010000025.1, forward strand.
GGAAGCAGGGCGGCGAGGGTGGCGCTGGCAGCGGCATCGGCCTTGCTGCGGGCCGGCGCATCAGCCTTGGGCTTGGCCGGCGCGGAAGAATCGGGGGTAACAGAGACGGGGGATGCAGCAACCTCGGGAGCGGTCGTCGGTGCGGACTGCGCCCAGGCCGGAAGGCTGGCCAGACAGAGTGCTGCAGCGAGGAAAGCAGGTCGGGCGCGTCGCCGGATTGCGGCGGTCTGGCCTTTGCACGTCAGGTCGTCTGTCGTCACGCGGCGGTCACTGAATAAAAACGATGGGTGATGATGCCGTGTAAGCGCAGTGATTAGGTACAAATTCCGTTAATTTTTCGTTTACAACTACGTGACTTCTGTCACAAATTTGGACCTTACCCCTGTTCAGCTTAGTTAAGGACGCGTTTCGCTCCCGTGTAGTGGTCTTTCCAATAGGGTCCGCCGAGCGAGTCCAGCCGCACCGTGCCGCCGGTGCTGGGGGCGTGCACGAAGCGGCCCTCCCCGACATAGATGCCGACATGGAAGACGTTGCCCTTGTTGCCGAAAAACACCAGATCGCCGGGCGCCAGTCGCTTGGGATCGATCTTCGGCCCCTGCACGGCGGCCAGGTCGCGCGAGGTGCGCGGCAGGCGCAGGTCGAGCATCTCGCGGTACACGTACGCGACCAGGCCGCTGCAGTCGAAACCGGATTCGGGGGTGTTGCCGCCGTAGCGGTAGGGCGTGCCGACCAGGCCGATCGCGCGCATCAGCACTGAGTTGGCGGCCTGCGGATCGTTCGGGGCCACGCTGGGCCAGACCTGGGTCGAGGCGGGCGGCGGGGCCGGGCGGGTGGTCTTGCCGCCGCCACAGGCGCTCAGCAGGGCGATGATCGCCAGCAGGGCCAGCTGGCCGGGCAGGCGGGTCAGGCGCGAAACTGGCGTCATGTGCATGTTGTCCGGATAATGCGCGACCTTAGAAGGCCGTCATGATGGCGGCGTATCCGGCAGGCCACAACCCGCCTCACCCGTCTGCCCTCGGCAGTCTCCAGACCAGAGTTGCGCATGAAGATCGAAAAAGACCGCGTCGTCCGTTTCCATTACACCGTCGCCGAGCAGGGCCAGGAGCCGATCGAGAGCTCCAAGGACCGTGATCCGCTGGCGATCCTGATCGGCCACGGCAACATCATCCCGGGCCTGGAAAACGCCATGATGGACAAGGAAGCCGGCGCCACCTTCGAAGTGGACGTCAAGGCGACCGACGCCTACGGCGAGCGCCGCGAAGGCCTGACCCAGCGCGTGCCCAAGAAGCACTTCGGCACCAGCAAGCTGGTCCCGGGCCAGCAGGTCGTGCTGCAGACCAACTTCGGCCCGCGTGCGGTCACCGTCGAGAAGGTTGGCATGAGCGTGGTCGACGTCGACCTCAACCATCCGATGGCCGGCAAGGACCTGCACTTCAACGTCGAGATCGTTGACGTCCGCGAAGCCAGCAAGGAAGAAACCGAGCACGGCCACGTGCACGGCGACGGCGGCCACCAGCACTGAGTGCTGAGACCCTTCGTTGATCCAACGGCCCGCTTCGGCGGGCCGTTTTCGTTTGTGCGGCAGGCCCGCGCGCGCACGGCATAATGGCGGACCTGGTCAGCGGATTGCCTGTGAACGCAGCTTCTTCACCTTTGCAGCCGGTGGGCGCCCACGAGCGCATCGCCGTCATCGACATCCTGCGCGGGTTCGCGCTGCTGGGTATCCTGCTGATGAACATGGAGGCGTTCAGCAGTCCGCTGGATCTGTCGTTCACCGGCATCGACCCGCATTGGCAGGGCGCCGACTACTGGGCCGACGCGGCCATCTACGTGCTTGTCCAAGGCAAGTTCTTCACCCTGTTCTCGCTGCTGTTCGGCGCGGGCTTCTCGGTGATGGCGCAGCGCGCCGACCTCGCCGGCCGCGCGTTCGCGCCGTTCTATCTGCGCCGCAGTGCGACGCTGCTGCTGATCGGCCTGTGCCACGCGCTGCTGGTGTGGTCCGGCGACATCCTGGTCATCTATGCGCTGATCTCACTGCTGTTGCTGGCCTGCCGCGAGGCGCCGCGCAGCTGGCTGCCGGCAATGGGCGCGATCAGCTATCTGGGTGCGGCCGCCCTGGTGATGGTGCTGGGCGCCTTGATGAGTTGGATGGCCAGCATGGAGCATACCCAGGCGCCGCTGCGCGAGGCCATCGCACACGCCGAACACACGATCGAACTGCAGCGTCAGGCCTATGCGCATGGCAGCTGGGCGCAGGCCGTGGGTCAGCGCCTGCATGATCTGGGCGCGATGTTGTCCGGGATCTTCGTCATCGGCCCGGAAGTGCTGGGCATGTTCCTGATCGGCAGCTGGTTCGCGCGTAGCGGCGCGCTGGCCGAGCCGGAGCGTTTCGCGCGGCTGTATGCACGGCTGCGCTGGGTTGCGCTGCCGACCGGCCTGGTCCTGATGCTGGGCAGTGCGATCTGGCACCCCTACCAGGCGCCCGGCACACTCGATCTGGCCGGCGGCGTCGCGTATGCGATCAGTGCGCTGGCCGGATTGCTGATGTGCCTGGGGTATCTGGCCTGGATCGTGCACTGGCGCGCGCGCCTGCAGGTGCTGGCGCCGATGGGGCGGATGGCGCTGACCCATTACATCGGCCAGTCGCTGGTCTGCACCTGGGTGTTCTACGGCTACGGACTGGGCGCGTTCGAGACGATGCCGCGGCTGTGGCAGATCCCGTTCGCGTTGGCACTGTTCGCGGTGCAGGTCGCCATCAGCCATGCGTGGCTGCGGTATTTCCGCTTCGGCCCGTTGGAGTGGATCTGGCGCGCGATGACCTATCTGCAGTGGCCGCCGCTGCGTCGGGCCTGACCCGGCGGCGGCACGCCTCCTCACGTCTGGATCGCGGCCGGTCGTGGCATGCTGGAGATGCGCATGAGCGTCGGCACCGGCCCGTTGATGGCAGACCTGATCAACGACCGCACGCCGGCGTTCGATCCTGCCCCTTACCGAGTTGAGCGATGCCAATGACGACGCAATACGACTATGACCTGATCGTGCTGGGCGGTGGTTCCGGCGGCCTGGCCGCGGCCTTCCGCGCGGCGCAGCACGGCCAGCGGGTGGCGATGCTGGAGCCGGGTGAACTCGGCGGCACCTGCGTCAACGTCGGCTGCGTGCCGAAGAAGGCGATGTGGCTGGCCGCCGATCTGTCCGGGCGGATCGGCCTGGCCGCGGCGATGGGCTTCGATGTCCCGGTGCGCCCGTCGCTGGACTGGAAGGAACTGGTGGTGCATCGCCAGGCCTACATCGCCAACATCCATGCCAGCTATCTCAAGCGCCTGGATGAGAACAAGGTGGTACGCGTGCCGCGCCGCGGTCGGCTGGTCGATGCGCACACGGTGGAATGCAGCGATGGCGTGCGCATCAGTGCCGCGCACCTGCTGATCGCGACCGGCGCACATCCGCAGCGCCCCGATATTCCCGGTGCCGGACTGGGGCTGGTCTCCGATGATTTCTTCAACCTGTGCAGCGCGCCGGCGCGGGTCGCGATCGTCGGCGGCGGCTACATCGCGGTGGAACTGGCCGGGCTGCTGCAGGCGCTGGGCAGCCGCGTGACCCTGCTGGTACGGGGTGAGCGCCTGCTGGAGCGTTTCGATGCGGAACTCACCGCGCAGCTTGCCGAAAACCTGCGCCATCAGGGCGTGCAGGTCCACTTCGGCTATCGCCTGCGCGAGCTGCAGCGTGACGGCGACGCCGTGGTCGCGCTCGGCCATGATGGGCCCGCCGATGGTCACTTCGATGCGCTGTTCTTCGCCACCGGCCGACGCGGCAACAGTGCCGATCTGGGGCTGGAAGCGGTGGGCGTGGTGGTGGGTGACAAGGGCGAGGTGGAGGTCGACGAGTGGCAGACCACCGCAGTGCCGAGCATTCATGCCGTGGGCGATATCGCCGGGAAGGTGGGCCTGACGCCGGTGGCGATCGCCGCCGCGCGCAAGCTGATGGACCGCCTGTTCGGCGGCCAGCCGCAGGCGAAGATGGACTATGAGAACGTGGCCAGCGTGGTGTTCTCGCACCCGGCGCTGGGCGCGGTGGGGCTGAGCGAAGAAGAGGCCTGCGCGAGGTACGGCGACGTCCGCGTGTACCGCAGCAACTTCCGCCCGATGCTGCAGGCGCTGGCCGATGGCACCCAGCGCAGCCTGTTCAAACTGGTCTGCGTCGGCGAAGAAGAGCGGGTGGTCGGTGTGCACCTGCTCGGCGAGGCGGCGGATGAAATCCTGCAGGGGTTCGCGCTGGCGGTGAAGATGGGCGTGACCAAGGCCCAGTTCGATGACACCGTGGCGATCCATCCGACCTCCGCCGAAGAAGTCGTACTGATGCGGTAGCAACGCGCATTCGCGCATCGCTCCCAAGGTTTGCGATGCAAACCTTGGGCCCCGCCTCACCATCACCCACATCCCCGCGCCTGTCGGCGCGCCCCCTTGACTCAAGGGGGCTGCTCCACCCGCCTGGTATCCGTGGGTGTCGAGCATGCGACAATTCCAGTTCCCCCGCTGCCCAGCCGCCTCCGTGCGGCTGTCCGCCGTCCTGATGTCTTCACCCGTTTCCCCGCTGCCCACGTCCTCCAGCCGCATCGCCGCCGGCGGCATCGCCTTGGCCGCGATCGGCGCCATTGCCGCCTCGGGCAAGGCGGTCATCGTCAAGCTGGCGTATCGGCATGGCGTGGATGCCACCACGCTGCTGGCGCTGCGCATGTTGATGGCCTTTCCGCTGTTCGCCCTGTTGGCCGTCTGGTCCGCGCGGCGCGCGCCGGCGCTGTCATGGGGCGATCGCGGGCGGGTGGTGTGGCTGGGTTTCACCGGCTATTACCTGTCCAGCCTGTTGGACTTCCAGGGCCTGCAGTACATCAGCGTCACCCTGGAACGGCTGATCCTGTACTTGAACCCGACGCTGGTCCTGCTGATCAGCCTGGTGCTGCTGAAAAAACGCCCCGGGCGCTGGCAGGTCGCCGCACTGGTGCTCAGCTATCTCGGCGTACTGCTGGCCTTCGGCCATGACCTGCAGCTGGAAGGCGGGCGCATCGTGCTGGGCAGCGCGCTGGTGTTCGCCAGTGCGCTGAGCTATGCGCTGTATCTGTTCGGCAGTGGCCAGGTGGTGGCGCGGATCGGTGCGATCCGGCTGACCGCCTATGCCAGCTGCGTGGCCTGCGTGCTGTGCGTGTTGCACTTCGCGGTGCTGCATCCGATGTCGGCGCTGGGTCAGGCACCGGTGCCGGTGTACTGGCTCTCCCTGATCAATGCGACGGTGTGCACGGTCCTGCCGGTGATGGCGATCATGCTCGCGGTGAAGCGGATCGGCTCGTCGCTGGCCGCGCAGGTGGGTATGCTCGGTCCAGTCTCCACCATCGTGATGAGTCTATGGCTGCTCGACGAACCCATGGGGCCGTGGCAGATCCTCGGCACGGCGCTGGTCCTGCTCGGCGTGCTGCTGGTCAGCCGGGTCCGCGCTTGAACGCGGCCGCGATCGGCGATGACCCGGCGGCACAGGCGCGTGCGCGCATCCTGGCGGTGATCCGCGCGATCCCGCGCGGGCAGGTGATGGGCTATGGCCAGGTCGCCGCCAAGGCGGGGCTGCCGGGCAGGGCGCGGCTGACCGCGCGCGTGCTTGGCATGAATGACGACCCGGAACTGCCATGGCACCGCGTGCTGCGCTCGGACGGGCGCATCGCGATGCCGGAAGGCTCGGCCGGCTGGAAGGAACAGAGCCAGCGGCTGCGCGCCGAGGGCGTGGCGATCGAACGGGGGCGGGTCAAGGGCATGCCGGTGGCCGGCGCGGACGATCTGGATGCCGCCCTGTGGGGACCGGGCTGACACTGCCTGGGCGTTGAACAGGCGCGCTGGCGCGCAGCGTGCGGTCGGGTGCTGCGGCTATGATGGGCGCAGTTCCAAAGGATGCCCCCATGTTTCCGCGACTGCCTACCGTCACCAAAGCGTTGTTGATCGCCAACGTCCTGCTGTTCCTGCTGCAGCAGCCGTTCCTGCTCGGCAATGCCACGTTCGAGCCCTTCATGCTGCAACCCCTGGGCGGCGGTTTCGATCCGTTCTCGCCCGGTGGCAACTTCCAGCCCTGGCAGCTGCTCACCTATGGCTTCCTGCATGGCAGCTTCGGCCATCTGTTCTTCAACATGCTCGCGCTCTTCATGTTCGGCGCGCCGCTGGAACAGACCTGGGGCGAAAAGCGCTTCCTGACCTATTACCTGGTGTGCGTGGCCGGTGCTGGCCTGTGCCAGCTGCTGGTCGGGATGATGCTGGCCGACCCGGCCACGGTCCTGGGCGCTTCCGGTGGCGTGTTCGGCCTGTTGCTGGCCTACGGCATGCTGTTCCCGAACCAGCGGGTGATGCTGCTGTTCCCGCCGATCCCGATGAAGGCACGTACCTTCGTGATCGTCTTCGGCGCGATGGAGCTGATGCTGGGCGCCACTGGCTGGCAGCCGGGCGTGGCCCACTTCGCCCACCTGGGCGGCATGCTGTTCGGCTGGCTGTTGATCCGCTACTGGCGCGGCCAACCGCCGTTCAACAACCGGCGTCCGCCGGGCCCGCCGAAGCGACCCAACCACCTGCGCAGCGTCGAGTGACGCCGTGATCTCAAACAATGCGCCTTGCGCCGTCAATGGCGCGAGGCTGCGTTGTCGTGGTTGCCGTCCTGCTTATTCATTGCATCGCCGCTGGAAGGCGCGCATTCGCAATCAAAAGCAGCAAAGTGTGATGTGTATCACAAAATCTGATAAACAAGTGAGACGTATTATCTCAAGATGCCTCGGATAATGGTGTTGAATCGCCGGTTTACATTAAGTTTATGTAAATAATTCCTTTTATTTTAATGACTTGTGCTCTCGTTCAGTCTGGATTGCATCCCGCGAGATAGTGAAATTAAGATCGGATTCAGTTGCGGAAAGGGTCATCCAGCCGCAACGCTGTTGACATCTATGTATGCAACCCCGACTCAAGGACACTCCATGACACGTAGCATCCCGGCCAACCGGCTGAAGCGCACGGCACTGGCCGTCATCTTGACCTCCTTCATCGGCGCTGCCGCAGCGCAGAGCACCACCGGTTCCGTCTACGGCAATGTGCCGTCCGCCGCCGGCGCCACCGTTGTCGTACAGAGCGATACCGGCCTGCGCCGCTCCGCCACCGTCGATGCCAACGGCCGCTACACCTTGGGTTCGCTGCCGGTGGGGCGCTACACCGTCACCCTGCAGCGCGACGGGCAGGTCGTCGAGAAGCGCGACAACGTGCAGCTGATCGTCGGCGCCGGTACCGAAGTGTCCTTCGGGCAGCGCGGTAGCAGCGCCGGCGGAGACGCGACCAACCTCGGCACTGTCAACGTGACGGCGACCAACGTGCCCAAGATCGACGTGAGCAACACGATTTCGCGCTCGGTCATCACCTCCGAGCAGCTGGATGTACTGCCGCTGGGACGAAGTGCGGAGGCCATCGCGCTGCTGGCACCGGGCGTGGTCGGGGGCAGCGGCGCCTTCGCCAACGGCTCGCGATCGGTACTTTCCTTCGGCGGCTCCAGCGTCAGCGAGAACGCGTATTACATCAATGGTTTCAATGCGACCAACCCGCTGAACAACCTCGGTGGTGTCAGTCTCCCTTATGGCTCGATCGATCAGCAGGAAACCTTCACCGGTGGCTATGGCGCAAGCTACGGCCGCTCCACGGGCGGTGTGATCAACCAGCTGGGCAAACGCGGCACCAACGAGTGGCATTTCGGATTCCAGACCACCTGGCAGCCGGATTCGCTAGCCGAATCGCCCCGCGACATTCTGTATCCGGATCGCCCGCTGCAGGAAGGGTATGAGTTCCAGGATCCCTCGCTGCCCGGGACTCTGTACCGCTCGCGCCGTGGCGACAAGGCGACCCGTACCACCTACAGCGGCTATGTCAGTGGTCCGCTCATCGAAGACCGGCTGTTCATCCATCTGGCGGCCGAGCAGGACAAGTCCGACGGTGTGTCCACAGCATCCATCGAGTCGGCGCAGCAGTCGCGCAGCCACTACACCATCGATACGCCGAAGTTCTACGGCAAGATCGACTGGAACATCAATGACAGCAATACGCTGGAATACACGCGCATCCAGAATACCGACCGTTACGACGCCTATTACCGGGACTACGATTACGAGACCCGCAGTGAGGGTGAGCGCACGGGTACGTTTGCCAACACGACGAAGGTGAAGGACACCTACGATGTCTTCAAGTTCACCAGCTACCTCACTGACGACCTGACCCTCAGCGCACTATGGGGGCGAAGCAAGCAGGACAACCTGGACTCCAACCCATTGAGCTCGGGCAATCCGTTCATCAGTGGCGCCAACAGTCAGGATCCCTCGATCACCGGCGGCACCCCGATCCGCAACGATCAGCCGGCGATCAATGACAAGGCCTACAACGCGGGCAGTACGTCGCGTGGCCTGCGCGTAGACCTGCAGTACCGGATCGGCGATCACGAGATCACCGGTGGTATCGACAACATGACCTTCCAGGGCAACAACGAAGGCGAGGCGATGACAGGCCCCGGTTACGCCTGGATCTACTCGCGCATCGCCCCGGGTTCGTCGCCGTCACCTGGCTTCGATATCACTCCGCCCGGTGGCGAGGGGTACTTCGTGCAGAAGTACATCTACTCCACCACGACCAGCATGTCGCTGAAGCAGAAGGCGTACTACCTTGAAGACCGCTGGCAGGTGACGCCGAACTGGCTGCTGACCCTTGGCGTGCGCAACGACAAGTTCACCAACTACAACAGCGCGGCCGTGGCGTATGTCGAAAGCGGCGACCAGTGGGCGCCACGTCTGGGTGCAGCGTGGGACGTTTTTGGTGATTCCTCGCTGAAGGTATTTGCCAACCTGGGGCGCTATTACCTGGCACTTCCCAACAGTGTGGCCGTCCGCGGCGCCTCGGCGTCGACCTATACCCGCGAGTACTTCACGTACACGGGAATCGACTCCAATGGCAATCCAACCGGGCTGGGCGCACTGGGGCCGGGCCCGGTCTCGGCCAACAACGAGTATGGCCAGACCCCGGATCCGCGCAGCGTGGCGCCGAGCGATCTGAAATCGCAGTACCAGGATGAGTTGATCCTCGGTTTCGAGAAGACCCTCGGCGAGTCGTGGAACAGTGGCGCGAAGGTCACCTACCGTCGCCTTCAGACCGCGATCGACGATACCTGCGATTCGGACCGCATCTACGAGAAGCTGGATGCCATGGGGGTTGATTCCAGCAATCTGGAAGTGCCGGGCTGCGTGATCTTCAACCCGGGCAAGACCAATACCTTCCTGGTCAAGCAAACCGACGGCTCCGGCTATGTGCCAGTGAGCATGAGTGCGGCGGATTGGGGGCTGGGCAGCAACAAGGCCAAGCGGGATTACGTGGCGGTCGATCTGTTCGTTGAACATCCGATGAGCAACAACTGGTATGGCCGTCTCGACTACACCTGGTCACGCAGTTTTGGCAACACCGAAGGGCCGGTTAAGTCGGATATCGGGCAGGACGACGTCGCCAAGACCCAGGATTGGGACTCCTCGTACCTGATGGAATACGCTGGCGGCTATCTGGCCAACGACCGTCGTCACCAGCTGAAGGGCTACGGTGCCTACCAGTTCACGCCGGAGTGGACGGCTTCGGCCACGCTGCGCGTGATGTCAGGCGCACCTAAGAGCTGCCTGGGTTACTACGGCGCGGACCAGAGTGACCCCATCGCCTACGGCTCGTCGTACCACTACTGCAATGGCAGTCCCTCGCGTCCGGGCGACGCCGGCCGCCAGCCCTGGACGACGCGGGTGGACCTGGGCGTGATGTATCGCCCGGCATTTGCCGAGCAACGTCTTGGTTTCGCGCTGGATGTGTTCAACGTGCTGAACCAGCGTCGCCAGCTGCAATCAGATGTGACGTATCAGGAAGGCCCCGACACGGTATCCAACCTCTACGGCATCGGAACCTACTTCACCGCGCCGCGTTCGGTTCGGCTGACGGCGTCCTACGACTTCTAACGTACCGCGTCACTCTCCAGGGCTATTCTTCGACCCCGGCACTTGCCGGGGTCTTTTTTGCCTGATCACGTCGTTGCTGCACAAAAAAAGGCGCCCCGGAGAGCGCCTTTCTGATAAATCGCTGCAGCTCAGTGCAGGTCAGGCCTCAGCGCCAGACCTTGATCTGGTCGTTGTCCACGCGCTGCATCGGCTGGCCCGGCTTGCAGGTGAAGGTCGCACCGAAGGCCGGCAGGTTGGACAGCGGGCCGTTGGTGCGCCAGCGGCCCGGGGCCAGGATGTCGGAGGTCACGCGCTGCGCGGCGACGTTCGGCGACAGCTGCTGCGGCCACAGGCTCGCCCAGGCGCGGAAGAAGCCCTGCTGGGCGGCCGGCTTGGCAGCCGGTTCGACGGCCTTGTAAGCCTCCCACGCCAGTTCGAGGCCGGCCAGATCGGCCAGGTTCTCTTCGCGGGTGAGTTCGCCGTTGACCTTGGCCCCCTTGACGCCCGGGTAGTCGTAGCCGCTGTACTGCGCGGCGACGCGGTTGCCGAACAGGGTCCAGGCGGTCTTGTCGGCCGGGGTCCACCAGCTGCGCAGTTCGCCCTTGGCATCGACCAGCGCGCCCTTGGCGTCGATCGCACGGGTCAGCTCGTGGGCGACCAGCGCGCCGTAGCTGCCGAACAGCTCGGCGGTATCGCCCTTGGCGTTGAACACCGGGCCCTGCAGCACGGCGGCGGTGACGATCAGGCGGTTCTGCGCGATGTCGTAGGCCAGCGCCGGCTGCTGCGGCAGCACGTCCCAGCGGCGGTCGGCGTTGCCCTTGCCGATGCGCTTCATTTCTTCGCGGTGGCGCCAGGTGGAGGCGATCAGCATGTTGCCGCCGAAGCTGCCACGGCCCATCGGCTGCACGGTGTAATCCAGATCGCGCAGCGGGGTGCCGATCTCGATCTTCAGCGCTGCCAGCTTGGCCTGCGCTTCGGTCTTGGCCTCGTCGCTCATCCAGGTGCTGCGCTTGACCGCGTCGATCTGCACTTCGCGGATCTTGTCCACGACCAGGGCGGCCTTGCGACGGTCGTCGGCGGACAGATGCCTGGCCGCGTACTCACGGCCGACCATCGGACCGGCAGCGACGTTGATCGCGTCCAGCACCTGCTCCCAGCGCGCCGGCGGCAGGGTCTGGCCACGGATCACGCGGCCGCGGAATTCGAACTCGGCGTCGCGGTAGGCCTTGGACAGGTACGGTGCCATGGCGTCACCCACGCGCCAGCGCAGGTAGACCTTCCACTGCTCCGGCTTGATCCGCGTGACCATGCCGTCGAGCTGCTTGAACAGCGCCGGATCGGCCAGCGAGACCAGGTCGTCGTTGACGCCCTGTGCCTTCAGGAAGGCCTCCAGCTGCAGGTTGCGATAGCGGCTGTTGAGCTCTTTGGTGGAGATCGGCGCGTAGTTGTTGAACGGGTTGTTGATGCCCGCCAGCGACTGCGCGTTGCGCGCCAGTTCGGTTTCCAGCGCGATCACCGACTGCGACTCGGCATCGAGCTTGTCGGCCGGGGTGCCGGTCAGGGCCAGCACCTGCTTGACGTAATTGCGGTAGCGCCCCATCAGCGCGACGGTGTCGGCATCGGTGCGGGTGTAGAACGCCGGGTCCGGCAGGCCCATGCCACCCTGCATGAAGTAGCCGATGTGGCGGTCCAGCGCCTTCAGGTCCACGTCCGGCGCGAAGTTGAAGGCCACCGGGATACCGACCTGGTGCAGCGCGGCGATCGAGGCCGGCACGTCCTTGGCCTTCTTGATCGCGTTGATGCGGGTCAGCAGCGGGGCGATCGGGTTGGAGCCGTCGGCTTCCACCGCCGCTTCGTCCAGGCCGCTGGCCCAGAAATCGCCGAGCAGCTTCTGCACGTTGCCCTGCGGTGCGGTCATCGCCGCATCCAGCAGTTCACGCTGCTGCTGGCGGGTACGGTCGGCGAGCTGGCCCAGCGCGGTGGTGGCGCCGGTCTGCGGTACCGGGTTGGCCTTCAACCAGGTCGCATTGGTGGCCTCGTAGAAGTCGCTGCACTGCGCGCTGACGGCCGGCGCGCGGGCGGCGGCCTTCTTCTTCGGCGCGGCATGCGCATCGTGTGCGATGACCAGGGAGGCCAGGCTCAGGCCCAGGGCAATGGCGAGCGGACGGAGGTTGGACATGTAAAGCGAATCCAGCGGGGATGAGATCGCGCGAGTGTACCAAGCAAAGCGAAACGAGCGTGATGGCAAGCGCACGCCCAAAAAACAAAGGCCCGGGAAAATCCCGGGCCTCTGCATGGATCACATCACGCCGGGGCGCGATGGCTTACCAGATCACGACCTGCTGGTCGCCTGCGCGCACCATCGGCGAGCCGGCCTTGCACTGGAACGCGGCGGCGAAGGTCGGCAGGTTCGACGGGGCACCCATCGCACGGAACTGCGCCGGGGCATGCGGGTCGGTCGCCAGACGGACCTTCATGTTCTCCGGGGTGTACTTGGTGCGCCACACGGTGGCCCAGTTGAAGAAGAAGCGCTGGTCGCGGGTGAAGCCGTCGACCTTCGGGTCTTCCTTGCCGGCCGAGGCCTTCTGCAGGGCGTCGTAGGCGGTCGCCAGGCCGCCCAGATCGGCGATGTTCTCGCCCAGGGTCAGCTTGCCGTTGACCGGCTGGCCGTCCACCTTGTAACCGTCGAACTGCTTGATCAGCTTGCCGGTCAGGCCGCTGAAGTTCTTCGTGTCGGCGTCGGTCCACCAGTTCTCGAAGTTGCCGGTCGGCCCGAAGCGGCTGCCCTGGTCGTCGTAACCGTGGGTCATCTCGTGGCCGATCACCGCACCGATGCCGCCGTAGTTCAGCGCGTCATCGGCCTTCGGATCGAAGAACGGCGGCTGCAGGATGGCGGCCGGGAACACGATCTCGTTCTGCAGCGGGTTGTAGTAGGCATTGACCGTCTGCGGGGTCATGCCCCACTCGGTCTTGTCCACCGGCTGGCCGATCTTGGACAGCGCGAACTTGTAGTTGAACGCATTGGCCGCACGGACGTTGCCCAGGTAGCTGTCGCGACCGGTGGTCAGGCCGCTCCAGTCACGCCACTTGTCCGGGTAGCCGATCTTCGGGGTGAAGGTTTCCCACTTGGCGATCGCCTTGGCCTTGGTCTCGTCGCTCATCCAGGTCAGGCCCTGGATGCGCTCCTTGAGCGCGGCGGCGAGGTTCTTGACCAGTTCTTCCATCTTCGCCTTGGCTTCCGGCGAGAAGGCGACCTTGACGTACAGCTGGCCGAAGGCATCGCCGGCATCGTTCTCGATGGTGCCCAGCACGCGCTTCCAGCGCGGCTTCTGCTCCTTCTGGCCGTTGAGGGTCTTGCCGTAGAAGTTGTAGCTCTCGTTGACGAACGCATCGGCCAGGTACGGCGAGGCGCTGTCCACGGTGTGGAAGCGCAGGTAGGCGCGCCACACCGACGGATCGGTATCACCCAGCGCCTTGCTCACTTCCTGGTGGAAGCTCGGCATGGCCAGCGAGAATTTCTCCGGCGTGGCGATGCCCTGGGCCTTGAAGAACTCGCTCCAGCTGAAGTTCGGGGTCAGCTTGTCCGCATCGGCCACGGTGACCGGGTTGTAGAACAGCGAGACATCGCGCGACAGCTCGACGCTGGACTTGGACGCCTTAGCCAGGCGGGTTTCGAACTTGACCACGTCGGCGGCCTGCTTTTCAGCATCGGCGGTCGCCACGCCGGCCAGTTCCAGCACCTTGGCCACGTGGGCCTGGTAGGCCTTGAGCTTGTCGGCGTTCTTGGCGTCGGTGTAGTAGGTGGTGTCCGGCAGGCCCAGGCCGCCCTGGCTGGCGTAGGCCAGGTTCATGCTGGAATTCTTGAAGTCCGCTTCCGGACCGAAGCCGAACAGTACGTTCTCGCCCTTGGCCGCGCTGGTGCGCAGGTAGTTGGCGATCGCGTCCTTGTCCTGCAGGCCGTCGATGGCGGCCAGGTCGGCCTTGATCGGCTCGATGCCCTGGGCATTGATCTTGGCTTCGTCCATGCCGGTGGCCCAGAAGTCGCCGACGATCTTCTCGATGCCGGCCGGGTTCTTGACCGCCGCGACCTGCTCGGCGAGCTGGTGCTGCACGGCGACCGAGCGCTCGTCCAGGATGGTGAAGGCGCCCCAGCTGGTGCGGTCGGCCGGGATTTCATTGGCGGCCAGCCACTTGCTGTTGACGTAGTCGCCGAACGCGCCGCAGGCGTCCATGCTGGTGTCCAGGTCGGACGGGTGGAAGGCGTTGTAGGCCGGCAGCTTGCTCTCGTCGAGCTTGTACTCGGTGGCGGCCGTGGCCGCCGGCGCGGCGGTGGAGGCTGCGCTGTCCGTTGCCGGGGTTTCGTTCTTGCCGCAGCCGACCAGCGCGGCCGAAACGGCCAGGGTCAGCAGTACCAGTTTGGGTGTACGAGCGATCACGTGATTGGCCTCCAGGCCGGAAAGTCATGCAGGAATGGCCCGCAAGGGCCTGTGGGCCAGACGATACGCCGCTGGCCCGGCCTGCAAGGGTGTCGAAGGTCATGGCCGATGGCAAGCGGCCTGATCCGGTCAATCGCGGACCAGCGCCCGGCCCGGTGACGGCCAAGGAAAAGCCCCGCCTTGCGGCGGGGCTCCAGGGTCCATCCCAGGACGTGGAACTTACTTCGCGCCGAATTCGTACTTGGCCTGCACATACACGGCACGGCCGTAGATGTTGTAGAAGTAATTGTTGTACGGCGTACCCGAGGTGCCCGGGTAGTTGCTCGCCTGGTTGTCGGGCATCTTGTTGAACACGTTGTTGACCATGACCGAGAAAGTCATGTTCTCCGCCGCGCGGTAGTTCACGCTCAGGTTGTAGGTCGTGTAGGAACCCCACTTGCCGGCCTTGGCGCCCGAGGAGTGCACGTAGTCATAGCCGTTGCCGGCGTAGGCCAGGTAGTTCGGGGTCTTGCCGACGTAGTTGAAGTAGAGCGTGGTGGTCCACTTGTCCAGGGCCCAGGCCAGCGAGCCATCGGCGCGCACCTTGGCGTAGGAATCGTAGATCCACATGTTGTACGGATCGCGCAGCAGGTCCAGGTACTCATCGCCCGGCTGCGGCTGCAGCTCGCGCTTGATCATGTTGGTGTAGTTGGTGGAGAACTGCAGCGCACCGAAACGACCCAGTTCCTGCACGTACTTGGCGCTGGCGGTGATGGCCTGCAGGTTCTGGCTGGCCACGTTCATCTTCGGGGTGTAGATCTCGTCCAGCACGCCGGAGGCATCGCGGGTGATCCAGTCGTTGACGTTGTCGCAGCTGGCCGACGTGTTGTTGACCTGGCCGTTGCGGCAGTAGTACTCGGCCAGCAGCAGCTGGTCCGAGCTCAGCGTGTCGACTTCGTTCTTGATCTTCCAGTTGTAGTAGTCGACCGAGAAGGACAGGTTGCTCAGCGGTGCCCAGACCACGCCGGCATTCCACACATCGGCGGTGATCGGCTCCAGGTCCGGGTTGCCGGCGCGCTGGCCGAACACCGAGACGCTGTCGTAGGCGCAGCCGGTGGTATCGGTCGGCGCGTAGCCCAGCTGGCCGCAGCGGTAGTAGTCGGTGGCACCGTTGGCGTAGTAGCCGCTCAGGCCCTGGAAGGCATCGGACAGGCTGGGCGCGCGGAACGCGGTGCCGTACTTGCCGCGGAACAGCAGGCTCTCGATCGGGCGGAACTCGACGCCGATGCTGTAGGTGGCCTTGTCGACCGTGCTGTCCCCGATCTTGAACGCGTCATAGCGGCCCGAGCCGGTGACGGTGAGCGAGTCGAGCAGCGGCAGGCGCAGCTCGGAGGTCAGCGCGTAGTTGCTGCGGTGACCCGCGCCGGCGACCGCGGTCGTGCCCCACACGCTGCCATCCATCAGGCGCTCGTCCGGGGTGTAGTCCCAGCCTTCGCTGCCGGCTTCGGCGACGACGGCGAAACCGGCATCACCGCCCGGCAGCGAGAACAGCGTGCCGTTGGTGATCTGGAAACGACCCAGGTTCTGCCAGGTGCGGCTCTGGCTCTCGGTGTAACCGGTGAAGGTGGCGAAGTCGCCGGCCGGGATCGGCGCGTAGAAGGCCTCCCAGTTCGGCGCGAACACGGCGTAACCGCTGCGGGTGCCGAGCTGCGGGCCCAGCACGTGTTCTTCGAAGTAGTTGTTGATCGGGTCGGCCCAGCGCACGAAGTTGCGCTCGGTCAGCTTGTACTCGCCTCGGGTGAAGCTGGCGCTGTAATCCCAGTTGCCGAGCGTGCCGCGGCCGCCCAGGGTGACCTGGTAGGCCTTGTTGCGGTCGGTGTTGAGGATGTCCTTGTAGCCGTTGGCGCTGATGTCTTCCGGCGCGAACGCGCGCTGCAGGTTCATCCACTGGCCACTGGTCTGATCCCAGAAGCGGCCGTAGCCCGACGCGGTGCCCCACCAGGTGTAGTTGGAACCAGTGGCGTACTTCACGTCTTCATAGCTGTAGAGCACATCGCCGAACAGCTGCAGGCTGTCGTTGGCGTCGAAGGTGAACGAGCTGTAGACCTGCGCGCTGTCCTTGCCGTTCTTGACCGTCTTGTAGCCCGGGCTGTAGATCGAGCCGCAGGACTGGCCGGCTGCACGCGTGCCGAGCACGGTGGTGCCACCGAACTGGCCGGCGACGTTGGCGCACAGGTTCGGGTCCATCATCAGGTAGGCGTTGCCGGCCGCCGGATTGACGACCAGAAAGTCGTTGGTCGGTACCTGCGCGGTGTAGCCGTTGCCGTTGGTGGTCCTGGTGACGTCGCGCTGGTAGCCCCAGATCGGATTGCTCGATTCGAACTGGGCATTGACCAGTACGTTGAGGCGATCATCGGCGCTGTTGAATCCAGTGGCCCCGCTGACGCGGAAGGTGCTGCCACCGCCTTCGGTATAGGTGCCGCCGCGCACGTTCAGCACGCTGCCGTCCATCCGCTCCTTCAGGATGATGTTGACCACGCCGGCGATCGCATCCGAGCCGTACAGGGAGGACTGGCCGCCCGGCAGGATCTCGATGCGTTCGACGATGTCGATCGGGATGCCGCTGATGTTGTTGAACGTGTCGCCGCCGTTGTACAGGGCGGGGTAGGACAGCATCGGCCGGCCGTTGATGAGGTACTTGGTGTAGCTCGGGCTCAGGCCGAACATGCCGGCCGCTTCGGCACCCTGGGTGAACGAGGCGGAGGTCTGGCCGCCCTGGAGGCCGCCGGTGGTCAGCGAGGACTGCTGGAGCACATCGGCCACGCTGGTGAAGCCGCGCGTCTGGATGTCTTCGGCGGTGATGGTCACGACCGGGGTATGGGTTTCGATCTCGGTCTGCGGGATCAGCGAACCGGTGACGGTGACCTTGTCCAGGTTGGTGGTGCTGCTGTCCTGGGCGAAGGCGGTGACGGCGCTGGTCAGCAGCATGCCGGTCAGTACGGCGGCGGTCAGCGGGTGGCGCGACAGAGTGGAGCGGTGGCGAGACATGGGCATCCCCGAGTGCAGTTTCGACGTGGGTGAGGCCATCCGTGGGAGCGGTGACATGCGATGTGAAGCCTTCCTTGCTTCGTCATCGAACGTAACACAGCCTTAACGAGACTTACACGAAGCAGTCACATGACGATCAGGAATAAAGGCGGATTGTCATGAAAAAATACTTATGAAACAATCATGTACAGAAATGTATCAATTTGTAACGCTTGCGTTGCTGACTATGGAGTGAATGGTTCCGGCTGAAAACGATTCCTGTTTCCGGGCTGCCAACCCAGGATGCGCTCGGAAAGCCAGGGCCCTGAACGCAACAAGCCCGGCGATTGCCGGGCTTGTTGGGGGTGCGGTTCTGCAGGAATCAGAACTTGTAGTTGACGCCCATGTACATGAAGCGGCCGATGTTGTCGTAGTACGCGCTACCCAGATCGGAACCGAAGTAGTTCACCGGCGGGTTCTTGTCGAACACGTTGTCTACGCCCAGGTACACCTCCACGCCCGAGTCGGCCATCGTGTAGCCGATCTGCAGGTTGTGGTAGGTCATCGACGGGTTCCAGATCGGACGCTGCGAACCCGGGTTGCTGTTGTAGCTCTCCGGGAAGACACGCAGGTTCTTGTGGATGTAGACCATGTCCCAGCTGGCGCGGAAGTTGTTGAGCGTGTACTTGGCCGTGAACTGACCGCGCCAGCGCGGGTTGGTCACGTAGTTGGAGCGCTCCTTGTACTCGTTCGGGAAGTCCTGGAACTCCCACTCACGCGCTTCCAGCAGACGGGTGCCGACCAGGCGCAGGTTGGTGTGCCCACCGGCCATGCCGAAGTCGTAGTTCATTTCCACGTCGACGCCGGTACGGCGGCTCTTGGCCAGGTTCTCGGTGATCGCGGTCCAGTCGTAGATGCTGTGTTCCGGGAACTCGGCGCCGTTGGAACCGATGGTGCCGTCTGCCGGGGCACGCTTGATCATCGCGCAGAACGCGTTGTCGATGCCGCCGGGAGAATCGACGCAACGGGTGGCCAGGTTCTGGGCGGTGACCGAGCCGATCGCATCCTTCAGCGTGATGCGCCAGTAGTCGACCGACAGGCCAAAGCCTTCGAAGAACTCCGGCTGCCAGACGAAACCGATCGACGAGGAGTCCGCCTGCTCCGGCTTCAGGTTCGGGTTGCCGCCGCTCAGACCGGGACGGTTGGCGCTGTACGTGTCGACCCAGTCGGCCGGAACGCCCAGTGCCGCACAGTTCGCCGCGCGCAACGCCGGATCCGCTGCCGTGCCCGGGCGGTTGGAGTTGGTCGCATTGGTATTGCAGGGGTCGGCGATGGTCGCGAAGTTCTGCGACTGTTCGTCATACAGTTCGGCGATGTTCGGGGCGCGGATGGCCTTGGCAACCGTGCCGCGTACGCGCAGCGAAGGCAGCACTTCCCAGTCCAGGCCCACGTTCCAGGTCTTGGTCGAGCCGATCGTGTTGTAGTCCGAGTAACGGCCGGCCAGGTCCAGCGACAGGCGGCGGATGCCCGGGATGTCGGCCAGCAGCGGCACGTTGGTCTCGACGAACACTTCCTTGACGTCGTAGGAACCGCCGCCGCCCGCAATGGCGTTGAGGAAGGTCAGGCCCTGCGCGGCCAGCGGATCGGTACGCTCGGTGCTCTTTTCCTTGCGGTACTCGACACCGGCAGCCACGCCGACATCACCAGCCGGCAGTGCGAACAGTGCGTTGTTGGCCACCGAGGCGGCGAACACGCTCTGCTGCAGCTTGCCGTGGTACTGCGAGCGCACGTTGAACCAATCGGCCGCTTCCTGCGAGACCGCGCCGTCGCCCATGATGCTGAAGGGAATGCAGCCATCGCCCATCAGATCGCGGCGATAGGCGCTGCCGGTCTGCGGGTTGATCGCGGCCGGGTTCACGTCCATGCGGCACACGATGCGGCCGTCGGCGGTGCGCACGGCATCCAGACCGGCGAACCAGCGCTCGTTGTAGCGGTTGTTGACGTTGACGCGGTTGATCTCGGTCTCGCCGTAGTTGCCCGAAACCTCGTAGCTCCAGTTGTCACCGAACATGCCTTCGGCGCCGAACACGGCACGGCGGGTTTCACGCTTGACCTCTTCGCCACGACGGCCGGCATCGACGTTGAAGCGGTTTACGGTCAGGGTGCTGGCACCCGCCGCGTCCATCGCCGCACCGAGTTCCGGGGTCATGTAGGCGTTGTCGCGACGCAGGCGCAGCGACGAGTCGAAGGTCGGCTGACCGAAGAAGGTCGACTCGGTTTTGGTGTACTTGCCTTCGAAGAACAGGCGGTGGCGGTCATTCAGATCGAAGTGCGCCGCGGTGTTGAAGCTGATGCGGTCGAACTTCGGCTGCAGGTCGGCCACTGCGTTGAGATCGGTGAAATCGCAGTTGACGCAGCTGGTCGGGCTGACCACCGGGCCATCAAAACGGTTCTGGCTGAAGCTGCCGTCCGGATTGAAGTGGTAGCGGTAGCCGTAGGTGTCCTCGCGCTGGTAATTGAAGACGCCCCCCATCTGGAAGGAGCCGCCGTAGGAGGTCGAGTAGTTGCCGCCGGGACGGGCAAGGATCGTCTGCGGGTTGCTCTGGCTCGACGGAATGCTCTTGTCATAGTTCGGGTTCGGCACGCTCACGTCGTACTGGCGGCCGATGGAACGGTCACCACGGCCGAAGCGGTCCTGCTCGCTGTATTCCAGCGCGACGGCGACGTTACCGCGGCCATCGGCGAACGAGGTGCCGCCGGTGACGGCGACGAAGGAGCGGTTGAAACCGCCTTCGCCGGCAATGCCTTTCTGTGCACGGGCTTCGAAGCCTTCGAAGTCCTTCTTCATGATGAAGTTGACCACGCCGGCCACGGCATCGGCGCCGTAGATGGCCGAGGCGCCACCGGTGATCACTTCAACGCGTTCGATCCATTCCACCGGAATGGTGTTGACGTCCACCGCGGTGCTGCCGGGGTTGGCGCCGACATGGCGGCGGCCGTTGACCAGCACCAGGGTGCGGTCGTAGCCCATGCCGCGCAGGTCCATCAGGCCCAGGCCTGCGGTACCGATGTAGCGGGTGGAGTTGCCCAGGGTGAACGAGGGCGAGAGCTGCGGCATCTTGTTCATCAGGTCGCTGATGGTCAATGCGCCGGTCTGGCGGATCTCTTCAGCGGTGATGGCGGTGACCGGGGAGGAGGTCACGAAGCCGGTGCGGGCAATGCGCGAGCCGGTGACGCTGACCTTGTCCAGATCGGTGGTCGCCGGGGCATCCTGGGCGAGTGCCGGGGAGGCGGCCAGCACCAGGCTGGCGATCAGTGCGGAGGTCAGGGTGTTGCGCGCCGGGGCGCTGTGGTGCGAGATCTTCAAATCATTTCGTCCCTCGGAACGGCCGACAGCCGACAACGTTCCGTGTTGAGTGTGGGTTCAGGCAAGCCTTGCCTGACCTCGAAATTAACATGAAGTTAACGGAGCGTGTCTCATTTGTTACAGAAAAGTGAATGGGCGGTAACGACTTTTTCGTTCAGGCTTTTCCCCAATGTGCCCAATAACTTACGGTGATTTTGCTGAGTCTGTCAGTATGACTATTGGCTGAATAGGGGCTGTTTTTCATCGTCTGCCGCGTGAAACGCGTCCCGGGTCACCGCCAGGCAGGAGCGGGGGCGTGCTTGTATCATGTGCGGTCCTCTTCCTGATCCAGCTGGAGTCCGCAGTGACAAGCTCCGCCCGTCGTCCCCACGCCAGCCAAGTGCAGAAGGGCTTGTCGCCGCACCCGCGCGTCCGCAACGTGATCGCGGTGGGCTCGGGCAAGGGCGGGGTGGGCAAGTCCACGACCGCGGTCAACCTGGCGGTCGCGCTGGCCCGGTTGGGTGCGCGCGTGGGCCTGCTGGATGCCGACATCTACGGTCCCAGCGTGCCGGCGATGCTCGGCCTGAGTGGCCGCCCGGAAAGCCCGGACAACAAGTCGATCGAGCCGATGCGTGCGTTCGGGGTGGAAACCATGTCGATCGGTTACCTGATCGAGGACGAGACGCCGATGATATGGCGCGGCCCGATGGCGACCTCGGCGATGACGCAGTTCTTCAACGACACGCTATGGGACGATCTGGACTACCTGCTGATCGACCTGCCGCCGGGCACCGGTGACATCCAGCTGACCCTGACCCAGAAGATTCCCTTGGCCGGTGCGGTGATCGTCACCACGCCGCAGGACATCGCCACGCTGGATGCGAGGAAGGCGCTGAAGATGTTCGAGAAGGTCGAGGTGCCGGTGCTGGGCATCGTCGAGAACATGGCCGTGCACACCTGCAGCAACTGCGGGCAGGTCGAGCATCTGTTCGGCGAAGGCGGCGGCGAGCGCATGGCCGCGCAGTACGGCGTGCCGCTGCTGGGTTCGCTGCCGCTGGAGATCGGCATCCGCGAGCAGGGCGATGCCGGCACGCCGATCACCGCCGCCGCGCCGGAGTCCCTGGCCGCCCAGGCTTACGTGCGGGCCGCCGAGCGCCTGATCGAGGAAGTGGCCAAACGCCCGCGGGCCAGCATCCCGATCCTGTCTTCGCTGATCTGATTAGAATCGACACCCGGGCGCCCGTTGGCGGTGCCGTTGTCCCTTTTCGCACCCAGGACCCCCCATGAGCATCAAGAGTGACCGCTGGATCCGTCAGATGGCCGAGCAGCACGGCATGATCGAGCCGTTCGAAGCCGGCCAGGTCAAGCAGGCCAACGGCCAGCGCATCGTCAGCTACGGCACCTCCAGCTACGGCTACGACGTGCGTTGCTCGCGCGAGTTCAAGGTGTTCACCAACATCAATTCCACGATCGTGGACCCGAAGCACTTCGATCCGGGCAGCTTCGTGGATATCGTCGGCGATGAGTGCATCATCCCGCCCAACAGCTTCGCGCTGGCGCGCACCGTGGAGTACTTCCGCATCCCGCGCGACACCCTGGTGGTGTGCCTGGGCAAGAGCACCTACGCGCGCTGCGGCATCATCGTCAACGTGACCCCGTTGGAGCCGGAGTGGGAAGGCCACGTCACCCTGGAATTCAGCAACACCACGCCGCTGCCGGCGCGCATCTATGCCAACGAAGGCGTGGCGCAGATGCTGTTCTTCCAGGCCGACAAGGACGACATCTGCGAGACCTCCTACAAGGATCGCGGCGGCAAGTACCAGGGCCAGACCGGCGTCACCCTGCCGCGTACCTGAGCCCACGTCCCCGGTAGTGCCGACCCAGGTACCGGTAGTGCCGGCCGCTGGCCGGCAGCCGACCAGAAACACGTAGTGCCGGCCGCTGGCCGGCAGCACACAAAAAAAAGCGCGGATCGCTCCGCGCTTTTTTTATTTCACCCGGTGCCGGCAAGCGGCAGGTACTACCGTAGTTTCAATGC
>NZ_JBDJMB010000026.1:0-53584 GCF_039673645.1 Stenotrophomonas sp. TWI700
GGCCGGCTCTGCTCGAATCCAACCCCGCGTGGAGCCGGCCAGCGGCCGGCACTACCCGTTGGCCGACCTGTCGGCCGACCCGCTCCCGCTCATGCCCTCAAAACCCGTGCCGCTTGCGCAGCCGCCGCGCGATCGCCGCGCGCACATACACGCCGTAGCCGAGCCCGAACACGAACCCGGCGATATGCGCCCACCAGGCCACCATGCCGAAGGTCGGGCCGATATACGCGAACACCACCTGCAGCGCGGCCCAGACCCCGATCAGCAGATAGGCCGGGGCGCGGACGAATTCCAGGAACAGCCCCAACGGGATAACCACGCCCAGCCGCGCGCCCGGGAACAGGGCCAGGTAGGCGCCGATCAGCGCCGACACGGCGCCGCTGGCCCCGATGATGATCTGGTCCGGGCTGCCCATCGTGTAGATCGCGGTCAGGTTGGAGATCGCCCCGCCCACCAGGAACAGCAGCATCAGCCGCCACGGTCCCAGCACGCGCTCGGCCGGCAGCCCGAAGATCAGCAGGAACACCAGGTTGCCCAGCAGGTGGGACCAGTCCGCGTGCAGGAACAGCGCGGTGAACAACCGCAGCACGCTGCCGTCCTGCAGGGTCGCCCACCAGTCCAGCGGGCGGGTCAGGCCGGTGGACAGCGCGCCCCAGTCCATCCACAGGCTGCGGCGGGCATCGTCCGGGCGGGAGATCGACCACAGGAAGGCCGCCCACAGCGCGGCGAACAGCAGGGGGGTGGCCCAGCGGTAGGCGGCTTTCTTGCGGGAGGGGGTCGACACGAACATGCGGGCACTAGCCTAGCGCGGCGGCTGAGCTGACGGGGATATGTCGTGTTCAGCATGAATAGCCACAAGGGCGACACACGTTATTGTTTCATTAACCGCTCTCGGTATACTCGCATACGGCGTCGTATGTCGGGAGGGGAATCCGGCGCGTTGTCCTGACCCATCAAGGGGAGGGGCGGCGCAGGCGCGCGTTGCCAACATCACCGCTTTCCGGAGAGAAACAACAATGCATACCGCTTCCACTCTTGCCCGCGTCACCGCCCTGGCCGTCGGCATTGCCGGTGTCCTGGCCGTGGGCCACGTCAACGCTGCCGCCTTCCAGCTGAAGGAAAACAGCGCCAAGGGCCTCGGCCGCGCCTTCGCCGGTTCCGGCAGCGCCGCCGGCGACGCCTCGATCATGGCCGTCAACCCGGCCGGCATGCGCCAGCTCGAAGGCATGCAGGTCCAGGGCGACCTGAGCGCCATCAGCTTCTCGGCCAAGTTCAAGGGCACCGGCCGCAAGCCGACCGGCCAGCCGCAGACCGGCGGTGACGGCGGCGACGCCGGCATGATCGCCCCGGTCCCGGCCGCGTACTTCCACATGCCGATCGGCGAGCAGGCGCACTTCGGCGTCTCGCTGACCGCACCGTTCGGCTTCAAGACCGACTACGACAATGGCTGGGTCGGCCGTTACAGCGGTCTGAAGACCGACATGAAGGCCATCGACCTGGGCTTCGCTGCCTCCTATGACGTCAACCCGTACGTGTCCTTCGGCGCGTCCGTGTTCGTCGAGCACCTGACCATCGAACTGAGCAACCAGATCGACTTCGGCACCGCGCTGGCGCAGTCGCGCGTGCCGGGCTTCGCCCCGGGCAGCGCCGACGGCAAGTTGACCGTGGAAGGTGACAACAATGCCGTGGGCTGGACCGTCGGCGGCTTGTTCAGCCCCGATGAGAACACCCACATCGGCATCAGCTACCGTTCCAAGGTCGAGCACAAGATCACCGGCGGCGATGCCACGTTCGATGTGCCGCAGAACGCTGCTGCCGTGCTGGCCGTCGCCCAGCCGGGCCGCTTCGTGAGCACCTCGGGCAAGGCCACGCTGACCCTGCCGGCCTCGGCCACCCTGAGCGTCACCCACAACGTCAACGACCGCTGGACCGTGATGGGTGATGTCACCCGCACTGCCTGGTCGACCGCGTTCGACCAGGTCACCATCGACTTCGCTTCGGCGCAGCCCGATTCGGTGCTGGAGTTCGGCTACCGCGATACGACCTTCGTCTCGCTGGGTGCAGACTTCAAGCTGAGCGACACCGTGACCCTGCGTGGCGGTATCGCGCTGGACCAGACCCCGACCACCAACGCACACCGCGACGTGCGCGTGCCGGACACCAGCCGCAAGTGGCTGTCGATGGGCGTGGGCTGGACCCCGTCGGCGAACACCGAATACAACTTCGGTTACACCCACCTGTTCACCAAGGATCCGGACGTGATCATCGGTGGCACCACCAACAACCAGGGCAACTCGCTCAACGGCAAGTACAAGGTCCGTGGCGACGTCCTGGCCGCTTCGTTCAACTACAAGTTCTGATCGACGCAGCTGCACCGGTTGTTTGAATGGCAAAAGGCCCCGCGCAAGCGAGGCCTTTTGCTTGTTGGGCGCCATCAACGAAGTTGTCATCCCCTGCCAGGCTGACCAAATGCAATGACCGAGCAACCAATGGACCGTCGTTACAGGAAGAAGATGGACGCGTACTGGTCGCGCGAGGAGCGCAAGGCAGCGCTCAGGGTAGAGGACTGGGCGAGATCAGAGTGGTTCAACTACTCCCATACGCACCCGGATTGGTGGGGAAAAGGCAATAGATCCATCGAGGACCGCGTATCGGCGGCGAAGATTGCCATCCGATTGCTTGGCAAGTTGGACGAAGCGCTCCGCGAGCGCGAACTCAAGACGCAGTGTTGGGTCATGCTGTGCGCAGACACCGCCTATGATGCGGTGTTCGTGCACTCGCCGAATCCATACGAATCCGTTTTCCCTTATGTCTTCCCTGATGCACGTTGGGACCAGGATGTTCCGGAATGGCTGGAGCGGATTGTCTCAGCAGAACAATACGTCATCGGTGTCGGCGTGCGGGAAGACAAACCCTGTTACTTCATCCGCCCGCGGGGCGAAGCGTCCCATCAGGGGTAGGCGGCCTGAAGAAGGGCGTGCTCGATTGCTTCAACTGCGCGGCGCGGTCGACCAACAGCGCGGATCGGACGGCGTTGCCGCGTGCGCATTGGGCGCGAACGAGGACACCAGCAACAGGCGCGGGTCGTTGGGCACGGTCGGACACCGCTATGGATCTGATCCGTGGCCGCACGGACTTTTCGCGTACCGCCCACGCAGGTGCAACGCGTACAATCCCGCCGATCCGCGCATGGCGTGGGTCATGACTGCTGACAAGGATCTGTATATGTCGTCTCTGCTTCTGCGCTCCGCCCTCGCCCTTGGCCTGACCGGTCTCTCGCTGCCGGCCCTCGCTGCGCCGGAGTTCGCCGCCTGTTTTACGTTGACCCCGGGCCTGTCGTGGTCCACCAGTGATGAAACGCTGACCATCGAGAAGGCCACGTTTGCCGGCCAGGATGCGATCAAGGTAAACAGTGCCGGCGGTGGTGTCGGTAGCGCCAGCTACTACGATGCGAGCGGCCGCCAGCTCCTCGGCCAGGAGCGCCTTGGCATTTCCGCCTGGGGTGGCGACGGCGCCAAGCCGGTGATGACCGACGTCTTCAAGCCCGCGCCGACGTTCCCGGCGAACGCCAAGCCGGGCGATCGTTTCGAAGTCAACGGCAAGGGCGAGCGCACCAACCATGCCGAAGAAACCGTCGAGCCGATCGACTATGACGGCTTCTCCGATTACACCTTCGTCGGCTTCGAGGACGTGGAAGCGGAGGTCGGCTACCAGCCGCGTACCTTCAAGGACACCTGCCACGTCACTGCCACCTTCGAAGACAGCCGCATCGAGGCGTGGTACGCCGCCGGGTTCGGCCGCATCCGGTTCGAGCGCTACATGGGCAACGAGCTGCTGATGCGCGACGAGATCGAGTCGATCGAAGAGTAATACCCACAAAAAACCCCGCGAAAGCGGGGTTTTTCGTTCAACACAGGACGCCGGGAATCAGTCGCCCAGGGTCAGCAGCGAGGCATTGCCGCCGGCCGCCGTGGTGTTCACGGTGACGGTCTTTTCGGTGGCGAAGCGCAGCAGGTAGTGCGGACCGCCGGCCTTCGGGCCGGTGCCCGACAGGCCCTGGCCGCCGAACGGCTGCACGCCGACCACCGCACCGATCTGGTTGCGGTTGACGTACACGTTGCCGACGTTGATGCGCGAGGAGATGCGGTCGACGGTCTCATCGATGCGCGAATGCACGCCCAGGGTCAGGCCGTAGCCGGTCGCGTTGATCTGGTCGATCACCGCGTCGAGCTGATCGCCCTTCCAGCGGATCACGTGCAGCACCGGCCCGAAGATTTCCTTGTGCAGCTGGTCAAGGTTCTTCAGCTCATACGCACGCGGCGCGAAGAAGGTGCCGTGCGCGGCGTCTTCGCCGAGCGAGGCAGCGGCGATCAGACGGGCCTCTTTCTCCATGCGTACCGCGTGATCCTTGAGGATCTGCAGCGCGTCGGCATCGATCACCGGGCCCACGTCGGTGGACAACAGGCCGGGGTCGCCGATCTTCAGTTCGGCCATCGCACCGGACAGCATGGTCATCACCTTGTCGGCGATGTCGTCCTGCACGAACAGCACGCGCGCGGCCGAGCAGCGCTGGCCGGCCGAGGTGAAGGCCGAACCGATCGCATCCTTGACCAGCTGTTCCGGCAGCGCCGAGGAGTCGGCGATGAAGGCGTTCTGGCCGCCGGTCTCGGCGATCAGGACACCGATGGCGGCGTCGCGCGCGGCCATCGCGCGGTTGATCGCACGGGCGGTGTCGGTCGAGCCGGTGAAGGCCACGCCGGCCACGCGCGGGTCGGCGGTCAGGGCCGCACCAACAGTGGCGCCGTCGCCGGGCAGGAACTGCAGCACGCCTTCCGGTACGCCGGCGTCGAGCAGCAGCTTCACCGCGTAATAGCCGATCAGGTTGGTCTGTTCGGCCGGCTTGGCGATCACGCTGTTGCCGGCCGCCAGTGCAGCACTGACCTGGCCGAGGAAGATCGCCAGCGGGAAGTTCCACGGGCTGATGCAGACGAACACGCCACGGCCATGCAGCTGCAGTTCGTTGGATTCACCGGTCGGGCTCGGCAGCTTTTCGGCATGGCCGAACTGCTCGCGTGCCTGCTTGGCGTAGTAGCGCAGGAAGTCGACCGCTTCGCGCACTTCGGCGATGCCGTCGGGCAGGCTCTTGCCGGCTTCCTTGACGCACAGCGCCATGAACTCGGGCATGCGCGCTTCCAGCTGGTCGGCGGCGTGTTCCAGGATCGCCGCGCGGCTGGCGGCCGGGGTGCGGTTCCAGGCCGGCTGCGCGGCCACGGCATTGGCCAGCGCCTTCTCGACGGTGGCGCTGTCGGCCGGCTGCCACTGGCCGACGACCTGGCGGGTGTCGGCCGGGTTGGTCACGTTCAACAGCGCGCCGGTCGGGTTGGCACCCGGCACCAGTGGCGCGGCGTGCCAGGGCTTCACGGCGGCGTTGAGCTGATCGGCCAGAGCGCGCAGATCGTTGTCGTTGGCGAGATTGACGCCCATGGAGTTCTTCCTGTCATGGTTCTGGCTGCGCAGCAGATCGACCGGCAGCGGGATTTTCGGGTGCGGGATGGACGCGAACGAGGAGACCACTTCGACCGGATCGCGGATCAGGTCGTCGATGGCCACGTTGTCGTCGGTGATGCGGTTGACGAAGCTGGAATTGGCGCCGTTCTCGAGCAGACGACGCACCAGGTACGGCAGCAGGTCTTCATGCGAGCCGACCGGCGCGTACACGCGGCACGGCACGTTCAGTCGGTCGGCCGGCACCACTTCGGCGTACAGGTCGTCGCCCATGCCGTGCAGCTTCTGGTGTTCGTACTGGCCGCCCTTGGCGATCGCCTGCACCGCCGCGATGGTGTGCGCGTTGTGCGTGGCGAACATCGGGTAGATCGCATCGCTGTGGGTGAACAGACGCTTGGCACAGGCCAGGTAGGACACGTCGGTGTTCTGCTTGCGGGTGAACACCGGGTAGGCCGGCAGGCCCTCGATCTGTGCACGCTTGATTTCCGCATCCCAGTACGCGCCCTTGACCAGGCGTACCTGCAGGCGGCGACCGATGCGGCGGGCCAGGTCGGCCAGGTAATCGATCGTGTACGGGGTGCGCTTCTGGTACGACTGCACGACCACACCGAAGCCTTCCCAGCCGGCCAGCGAGGCATCGCTGACCACGGTTTCGATGATGTCCAGCGACAGCTCCAGGCGGTCGGTTTCCTCGGCGTCGACGGTGCAGCCGATGCCATAGGACTTGGCCAGCTGCGCCAGTTCGAGCACGCCCGGGACCAGGTCGGCCATGACGCGTGCGCGCTTGGCGAGCTCGTAGCGCGGGTACAGCGCGGAGAGCTTGATCGAGATGCCCGGAGCCGAATTGACGTCGCCATCCGGACGGCCGCCGCGGGCCTTGTGGTCGCCACCGATCGAGTGGATCGCGCGACGGTAGTCTTCCAGGTAACGCTTGGCGTCCTTCATGGTCAGCGCACCTTCGCCGAGCATGTCGAACGAATAGCGGTAGCTGGCGTTGTCGCCCTTGTGCGAGCGCGACAGCGCTTCGTCGATGGTGCGACCCATGACGAACTGATGGCCCATGATCTTCATCGCCTGGCGCACGGCCAGGCGGATCACCGGCTCACCCACGCGGCCGATCAGGCGCTTGAACGCGCCCGGCACGTCGGCGCGGGTGGAGTCGTTGATCTGGACCAGGCGGCCGGTCAGCATCAGGCCCCAGGTGGAGGCGTTGACCAGCACCGAGTCGCTGCCGCCCATGTGCTTCTTCCAGTCGGCGTCGCCGAGCTTGTCGCGGATCAGCTTGTCGGCGGTGTCCTGGTCCGGAATGCGCAGCAGGGCTTCGGCCACGCACATCAGCAGCACGCCTTCCTCGCTGCCCAGGTCGTACTGGCGCATGAAGGCTTCGATCGCGCCCTGGTCCTGGGCACGCACGCGCACGCGCTTGACCAGGTCGGCGGCAGTGGCCTGCACCTTGGCCTGCTCGGCGGCCGGCAGGCGTGCCTGTTCGAGCAGCTCGCGCACATGGGTGGCCTCGTCCTTCAACCAGGCATCGGTGATCGCCTGGCGGAACGCATTGGGAACAGCCGGCAGCTCGGGGGACAGCAGCGGCGGGCGGGCGGCGCCGGCCGATGCCGGGGCAGGGGGAAGGACAGAAGATGCAGTCATGCCGGTCGGCTCGTGGAGAACTTGACCATTTTAATCGTTTTTTGGGCGAGTCAAGCGCTTTCCGTGGCCGGCCGCATCCGTCGCATAGCCTTTCATACAGGGGGATTCGGCGGATTCGGCCCGCCTGTCATTTATTGTGCTGTTTTCGTCAAAACGGCCGCCGCAGCCGATGCTGTATTGCACCATTCCTGAAACTGTGAATGGACCCTTGCTACTCGCTGGAGAGCAGGGCTACCATCGAGACGTTTCCCGCGGCAGGAAAAACGCGGTTGCGACATGATCGAGGTGCTCATCGCTCCGGACGGATCAGGGACGCAACTGCGGCTGCGTCCCCCACGGGCGCTCGATGCCCGGCAGTTCGTCCTGTTGTTTGTGGTGTTGGCGGGGGTGATGTGGCTGGCGGCCGGCCTGGGCTGGTTCACCGGCAACGTATTCGCCCCCGTGTTTGCTCTGCTGTACAGCGCGTTGCTGGCAGTGGCGCTGCGCACGGTGTGGCGCAGTGGAGAACGGCAGGAAGAAATCCGGGTAGTGCCGGCGTGCGTGGAAGTGATTCCCGCACCCGGGCATTCGCCGGTGTTCAGCGCCCACCCGCACTGGGTGAGGCTGATCGCCGATGAACGCAGAGTCCGGCTGGCATCCAGCGGTAGGCAGGTGGACGTGGGGAGTTTCCTCGCACCGGCCGAACGCCAGGTACTGGCTCAGAAACTAGAAGGCTTGCTCGCGGCCAATGACGGCCGCAACCGACGACGCTAAGGGTCTAGGCAATGAAGCAATGCAGAAAGTGGGGCAGTACGTTCGGGAAGACAGTGTTGAGCGGGGTCGCGCTGCTGGCGCCGGCCATGGCGTGGGCCCAGGCGGCCGACCCCAAACCGTGGCAGTTGAACATGGGCAAGGGGGTGACCCAGAGCTCGCGGTTGGCGTGGGAGTCCAACCTGTTCTCGCTGTGGGTCTGTACCGTGATCGGGGTGCTGGTGTTCGGCGCGCTGTTTTACGCGATCTTCAAGTTCCGCAAATCCAAGGGCGCGGTCGCCGCCACCTTCAGCCACAACACGAAGGCCGAGGTCATCTGGACCGTGATCCCGGTGATCATCCTGGTAGTGATGGCGTGGCCGGCCACGGCCAACCTGATCAAGTTCTACGACACCCGCGATTCGGAAATGACCGTCAAGGTCACCGGCTATCAGTGGATGTGGAAGTACGAATACCTCGGCGAGAACGTCAGCTTCACCAGCCGCCTGGACCGTGAGTCCGACCGCGTGCGCCAGAGTGGCGTCGTGCCGACCCGCGACAGCCATCCGCACTACCTGCTGGATGTCGACAACCGCCTGGTGCTGCCGGTCGATACCAAGGTGCGCTTCGTGATCACCTCCGACGACGTCATCCACGCGTGGTGGGTGCCGGCGCTGGGCTGGAAGCAGGATGCTATTCCCGGCTTCATCAACGAGGCCTGGACCAACATCGAGCAGGTCGGCGTGTACCGCGGCCAGTGCGCCGAGCTGTGCGGCAAGGACCATGGCTTCATGCCGATCGTGGTCGAGGCGGTCTCCAAGGAGGACTACCAGAAGTGGCTGGCCTCGAAGAAGCCTGCGCCGCCACCTGCACCCGAGGCCGCTCCGGCACCTTCGCCGGCCGCCCCGGCCGAGGCCACCCCGGCACCGGCCAGCGAGCCGGCCGCTGCAGCAACAGACAGCAACGCCTGAAATCGAGCCGCGTCCGCCAACCGGCGGATGCGGGTACCACCGGATACAATGAGGTGTAGTTGCGATGGCGCATTCCGCAGTTGACCACGACGGGCATCACGGGCATCAGCAGGGGTTCTTCGAGCGTTGGTTCTTCTCGACCAACCACAAGGACATCGGCACGCTCTACCTGCTTTTCAGCTTCATCATGTTCATCATCGGCGCGGCGATGAGCGTGATCATCCGCGCTGAACTGGCGCAACCGGGCCTGCAGTTCGTCAAGCCCGAGTTCTTCAACCAGATGACCACCGTGCATGCGCTGGTGATGATCTTCGGTGGCGTGATGCCGGCCTTCGTCGGCCTGGCCAACTGGATGATCCCGCTGCAGATCGGCGCGCCGGACATGGCCCTGCCGCGCATGAACAACTGGTCGTTCTGGTTGCTGCCGGTGGCCTTCAGCCTGCTGCTGCTGACCCTGTTCCTGCCGGGCGGCGCCCCCGCCGGTGGCTGGACGCTGTACCCGCCGCTGTCGCTGCAGGGCGGCTACAACGTGGCCTTCAGCGTGTTCGCCATCCACGTGGCCGGGATCAGCTCGATCATGGGTGCGATCAACATCATCGCCACCGTGCTCAACATGCGCGCCCCCGGGATCGATCTGCTGAAGATGCCGATCTTCTGCTGGGCCTGGCTGATCACCGCGTTCCTGCTGATCGCGGTGATGCCGGTGCTTGCCGGTGCGGTGACGATGCTGCTCACCGACAAGTTCTTCGGGACCAGCTTCTTCAATGCCGCCGGTGGCGGTGACCCGGTGATGTACCAGCACATCTTCTGGTTCTTCGGGCACCCGGAGGTCTACATCATGATCCTGCCGGCGTTCGGCGTGGTCAGCGAGATCATCCCGACCTTCAGCCGCAAGCCGCTGTTCGGTTACCAGGCCATGGTCTACGCGATCGCCGCGATCGCCTTCCTGTCCTTCATCGTATGGGCCCACCACATGTTCACCGTGGGCATGCCGCTGGGCGGCGAGATCTACTTCATGTTCGCCACGATGCTCATCTCCATCCCGACCGGGGTGAAGGTGTTCAACTGGGTCAGCACCATGTGGCGCGGCTCGCTCACCTTCGAAGCGCCGATGCTGTGGGCGGTGGCGTTCGTGATCCTGTTCACCATCGGTGGCTTCTCGGGCCTGATGCTGGCGATCGTGGTAGCCGACTTCCAGTACCACGACACCTATTTCGTAGTCGCGCACTTCCACTACGTGCTGGTCACCGGTGCGGTGTTCGGGCTGATCGCCGCGGTGTACTACTGGTGGCCGAAGTGGACCGGGCGCATGTACAGCGAAACCTGGGCCAAGGTGCACTTCTGGTGGTCGATCGTGTTCGTGAACCTGCTGTTCTTCCCGCAGCATTTCCTCGGCCTGGCCGGCATGCCGCGACGCATTCCCGATTACAGCGTGGCCTTCGCCGACTGGAACCTGATCAGCTCGATCGGCGCGTTCGGCATGTTCGTCACGCCCTTCATGATGGCCGCGATCCTGTGGCACTCGCTGCGTCACGGCGAAAAGGCCGCGGACCGCTGCTGGGAAGGCGCACGTGGCCTGGAGTGGACGATTCCCTCGCCCGCACCGGCGCATACCTTCACCACGCCGCCGACCATCCGTCCGGGTGATCTGGCCCATGACGACATCACCCATTGAGGCCGCTCGTGACCAGCACAACCCGTACTCCGGATGAGCAGGCCCTGCAGCGCCGCCGCGCACATCGCACCGCGTGGGCGGTCGGCATTGTCGCGGTGATGGTCTATGCCGGCTTCATCCTCAGCGGGGTGATCGGGCGATGAGCGATCCGCGTCCGACCGCACCCGCACGTCATGCGGGTCTGCCCCGTCTGATCGGGGTGGCGCTGGCGGTGTTCGTGCTGACCTTTTCGCTGGTGCCGCTGTACCGCATCGCCTGCGAGAAGGTGTTCGGCGTGCGCCTGGAGCGTGGCCCCGGCGCGGCGGCAGGCACTGCAGCCGCCACCGGCAAGCGCACGGTGCGGGTCGAGTTCGATGGCGGGGTGAATTCCAAGCTGCCCTGGGCCTTCCATCCCGAACAGCTGACGATGGATGTGGTGCCCGGCGAGCTCAACGAAGCGCTGTACTTCGCACGCAATGACAGCGACCGCGCGCTGGTCGGCAGCGCGGTGCCCTCGGTGGCACCGGCCAAGGCGTCGGGCTACTTCAGCAAGACCGAGTGCTTCTGCTTCACCGCGCAGACCCTGCAGGCCGGTGAGAAGCGCGACATGCCGGTGCGCTTCATCGTCGATCCCGACCTGCCGGCCAACATCACCACGATCACCCTGTCCTACACCTTCTACAAGAACGACGCCTTGTCCGCGGAGCTGGCCCCGGCCAGCCTGCCGACCGGCGCGCGTGCAGCTCCCTGATCCGGACCGGACCCAAGACCATGGCCCAGCAAAGCCCCGATGCGAACGTGTACTTCGTGCCCACGCACAGCAAATGGCCGTTCATCGGTTCCATCGCGATGATGGTGACCATGGTCGGCGTGGCCAGCTGGCTCAACGATTCGAGCTGGGGCAAGTGGACCTTCTACGCCGGTATCGCGATGCTGGTGCTGACCCTGTTCTGGTGGTTCAGCGACGTGGTGCGCGAATCGCAGGCCGGCAGCTACAACCGCCAGGTGGACGGCTCGTTCCGGATGGGGATGGTGTGGTTCATCTTCTCGGAAGTGATGTTCTTCGGTGCGTTCTTCGGCGCGCTGTTCTACACCCGCAACCTGGGCCTGCCGTGGCTGGGCGGTGCGGGCGACGGGGTGATGACCAACGAGTTGTTGTGGGACGGCTATTCGGCGGCGTGGCCGACCAATGGCCCCGGCGCGATCGGTGGGCACTTCCAGACCATCCCGGCGTGGGGTCTGCCGCTGATCAACACGCTGATCCTGCTCACTTCCGGCGTCACCCTGACCATCGCGCATCACGCGCTCAAGGCCGGGCACCGCCGCCAGCTGCTGGTCTGGCTGGGCATCACCGTGCTGCTCGGCGTCGGCTTCCTCACCCTGCAGGCCGAGGAGTACATCCACGCCTACAAGGAACTCAACCTCACCCTGGGCTCGGGCATCTACGGCTCGACCTTCTTCATGCTCACCGGCTTCCACGGCGTGCACGTGCTGCTCGGCACGATCATGCTGGCGGTGATGTGGCTGCGCTCCTCGAAAGGGCATTTCACCCGCGACAACCACTTCGGTTTCGAAGCCGCCGCGTGGTACTGGCACTTCGTCGACGTGGTGTGGCTGATGCTGTTCCTGTTCGTCTACGTGCTGTAGCGTCGGCGCGACGTCCTGCCGCATCGACGCCGGTGCGGCCTCAGCCGCCGATGCCGTGGGGCTTGATCCAACCGCTGTAGATGCCGATGACCACCAGCACGATCAGCGCCACCGACACCGCGATGCGGCGGGTGAGGGCATTGACGGTGCGCTTGGTCTGGCCGCGATCGACCAGCAGGTAATACAGCCCGGCGCCCAGATTCCAGACGATGACGATCAGAAACGCGATTACCAGCAGGGTCTTCAACGAATCATTCATGCGCGGCTCGATGGCGTGGCGGGTGTGCCTATATCACCGCGTTTTGCCGGCGTTGTCATGATGCGCAAGCACACACGCCTGATCGGCTGGATCGCCGCGGTGCTGGTGATCCTTGTGTTCTGCCAGTTGGGCCGCTGGCAATTGCAGCGCATGCATGAGAAAGAGGCGCTGCTGGCCCAGCAGGTGCCCGCGCGCGCGCAGTCGCTCACGCTGCGCCAGGCCCAGACCGCGCCGCCGCGGCTGCGCTGGGTGGAGGATCGCGGTCGCTTCCTGCCCGGCACGATCCTGCTCGACAACCAGACCCGCGAAGGCCGCGCCGGGATCAAGGTCTATCAGCCGTTCCAGAGTGATGACGGCGCACAGGTGCTGGTCGATCTCGGCTGGCTGCCGATGCCGCCTGATCGGGTCGTGCCGCCGATCACCCCGCGTACCGGCCACACGGCCATCAGCGGCCTGCTGGCGCCACCGCCGGCCACCGGCCTGGCCCTGGGGCCGGCGCTGTCGCCGGTACCGCAGGCGGGCGTGTGGTTGGCCAGCCGGATGCCGCCCGATGACATGGCCCGCGCGCTGTCGCTGCCGCCCGGCAGTCTGGCGGTGCGCGTGCTGCGGCTGGATCCGGCGTTGCCCGGCGGTTACGCGCGCGATCTGGAGCTGCTGCCCAATACCCTGCCGCCCAGTCGCCATCTCGGCTACGCCGTGCAATGGTTCGGGCTGGCGTTGACCGTGCTGGTGGTCGCGCTGGTCCTGGAATTCCGTCGCCATCGCCGCCGGCGTGGCACTCCCCGGCGCTGACCGGCTCAACATGAGAAAATGCCGCCCATGAATGCCACTTCCCCGGCACGGCTGCCGTCCCGTTCACGCGGCCGCTGGACCCTGATCGCGTTGTTCGGCGTGTTCTTCGGCGCCATGGCGCTGGCGGGCGTGCTGCGCTTCTCCGGCTGGCAGCCGACCTCGCACCGCAATACCGGGGAGCTGCTGCAGCCGCCGGCCGATCTGCGCGCGCTGCCGCCCACCCTGGCCGACGGTCAGCCGTACCCGTGGAACCCGAACGATCGCACCTGGCGGATCCTCGTTGCCCCGTCTGCCAGCTGTACCAGCGAGTGCGTCACTTTGTCGCAGGGATTGGGCAAGGTGTGGCAGCTGTTCGGCCATAACGCCGATAATGTCGAGATCCTGTGGCTGGGCACGCCGCCGGCCGAGGTCCAGGGCATGCCCGCACTGCGCGCGCTGCGCGCCCAACCGGACCTGCGTGCCGCTTTGCCCGCCGTGGATGACGCCGCCGGCACGCCTGTGTATGTGATCGATCCCAATGGATTCGTGATCATGCGGTACGCGCCGGGATTCGATATGGCCGGTCTGCGCAAAGACCTGGCCACGCTGCTGAAACTGAAGTGAGTTCCGTTTAGATGAGCCTCTCCGCACGCCCGGTGCTGCACCGCAATTTCCACCGTCTGGCGTGGTTTGCGCTGATCATGACCGCCAGCACGATCATGTTCGGTTCGTTCGTGCGTCTGTCCGATGCGGGCCTGAGCTGCCCGGACTGGCCGACCTGCTATGGCCGCGTCACCTGGCCGCAGCATGCCGAGGAAGTGATCGGCCACGAGGCCGCCAAGATCCGCCCGCTGGAAACGCACAAGGCGTGGCGTGAGCAGGTGCACCGTTTCCTGGCAGGTGCACTCGGCATCGAGATCCTCACCCTGGCGCTGTTGGCCACGCGCCGTCGTCGCTGGGGCAGCACCGCGGTGATCACCGCCTGTGTGCTGGTGGCGACCGGCATACCGCTGTACATGATGGGGATGCACGTTCCGGCGAGCATCCTGGCGATCATCGGCGAGGCGATCCTGCTGATCGCGGCCTTGCGTTGGACCAACATCGACCTGGCCCGTGCGGCCTTGCTGACGCTGGCGGTGGTGATCTTCCAGGCGCTGCTCGGCATGTGGACGGTCACCTGGCTGCTCAAGCCGATCGTGGTGATGGGCCATCTGCTCGGCGGCATGCTGATGTTCGGTCTGCTGGTGTGGATGGCGTGGCGCGCCACGCATATGCCGATCACTCTCGCCGAAGCGCCGAAGCTGAAATGGCTGATCCGCGCCGGCGTGGCCGTGCTGGTCGCGCAGATCGCCCTCGGCGGCTGGGTCAGCGCCAACTACGCCGCACTCGCCTGCGGTGGCGGCAGCGCCTCGCTGGACAACTTCCCGCGCTGCGTCAGCCAATGGTGGCCGCCGCACGATTTCAAGGAAGGCTTCACCCTGTGGCGCGGCATCGGCGTGGATTACGAAGGGGGCGTGCTCGATGGCGCCTCACGCATCGCGATCCAGATGGCGCACCGCTTGATGGCGATCGTGGTGGCCGTCTACCTGCTGTGGCTCTCCGTGCGCCTGTTCCGCCTGCCGAGCATGCGCGGCTGGGCGAGCGCACTGGGCCTGCTGGTGGTGCTGCAGATCACCCTGGGCATCCTCAACGTGAAGCTGGCGGTGCCGCTGGAAGTGGCCGTCGCGCACAGCGGGGGCGCCGTGGCGCTGTTGTTCGTGCTGGTGACGCTGCTGGCGCGCCTGCGTGCGCCGGATGCCGATGGTGGCAAGGCCAGCGCTGCGTCCCCTGCCGTGCAGGCAGGCTGACGGCATGGCCAGTTACCGTCAGTACTGGGATCTGACCAAGCCCAAGGTCGTCGCCCTGATCGTGTTCACCGCGCTGGTGGGCATGTTTCTGGCCATCCCCGGCGTGCCGACCGCGCAGCAGGCGCTGGACGGCGCCCTCGGCTTCCTCGGCATCTGGCTGGCCGCCTCGGCCGCGGCGGCGATCAACCAGCTGCTGGACGCGCGCATCGATGCACAGATGGCGCGCACCTCGTGGCGCCCGCTGGTGGTGGGCAAGGTCAAGCCGTGGCAGGTGCTGGTCTTCGCCGGCCTGCTGATCGTGCTGTCGATGACGATCCTGGTGGTGTGGGTCAACGTGATCACCGCCGTGCTCACCTTCGCCTCGCTGATCGGTTACGCGGTGATCTACACCGTGTACCTCAAGCGCGCGACCTCGCAGAACATCGTCATCGGCGGCCTCGCCGGCGCCACCCCGCCGATGCTGGGCTGGGCCGCGATCACCGGCATGCAGGGCCCGTGGGACTGGGCCTACGCGTCGCTGCTGGTGCTGATCATCTTCATCTGGACCCCGCCGCACTTCTGGGCGCTGGCGATCTTCCGCCGCGAGGATTACGCCAAGGCGGAAATCCCGATGCTGCCGGTGACCCATGGCGTGGCGTATACCCGCAAGTCGATCATGGTCTATTCGATCGCACTGGCCATCGTGAGCATCCTGCCGGTCGTGTTCGGCATGAGCGGCATGTTCTACCTCGGCGGCGCGATCGTGCTCAACGCGGTCTTCCTCTGGTACGCCTGGCGCATGCTGAATCCGCCGGACGAACTGTTCTCGATGAAGATGTTCGGCTACTCCATCGTCTACCTGATGGCGTTGTTCGCCTTCCTGATGGTGGACCACTGGATGCTGCCCTGGTTGTAGGGGCGGGTGCGCTGCGACACATTGAATTTCCCGCAAACGTCGCCATTGCTTTCATGACCGAACAGGACGTGACGGCATGAAACGATGGATGCGAAGCGCAGTACTGGCCATGACACTGCTGTGCAGCGCGGCGATTGCCGCGCCTGCACCCGATGAGACGGCCACGCAGATCATGCGGCACGCAGGCGATGCGCGCCTGATCGTGCTGGGCGAACTGCACGGTACGCGCGAGATGCCGCAGCTTATCCAGGAACTTGTCCACGCCTATGTCGCGCAGGGCACCCCGCTGCACCTTGGGCTGGAACTGCCGGCGACCGAGAACGCCCGGCTGGCCACCTACCTGTCCTCCAACGGTGATGCCGCAGCACGCCAGGCGGTACGCACTACCTCCTATTGGCGGACCGCCGGTAAACCGCACGACGGCCGCCGCAATGAAGACACGCTGTCGCTGATCGAGGCGGTGCGGGTGCTGCGCGCGCAGGGCCACGATGTACAGGTCTTTGGGTTCGACCAGGTGCTGCCGGCGGCACAGGCCGGTACCGGCGCGCGTGATGCGGCGATGGCGGAAGCACTGCGCGCACACCACGCAACGTTGCCTTCCGATGGGCGGCTGCTGGTACTGACCGGCAATGTGCATGCCATGCGCACTCAGCCAGAGGGGCTGCCGTGGCCGCCGATGACCGCCTTGCTGCTCGCGCTCCAGCCCTATGCGGTCCGCGTGGATGCTCGCAGCGGAGAGGCGTGGGCCTGCGCGCAGCATCGGCAATGCGGTGCGCGATCGTTGGTGGCATATACCGGGCCTTCGCCGCTGCAGAAGACGGGCACCGACCGTTCATACGATCTGCAGATATGGGTGCCGCGATTCAGCGTGGCGAGATGGGTGGACTAGCTGCTTGCGGCTGGGATGGCCCGCGCCGCAGCGTCAGGTAGTTGAGCGAGCTCAATTGCTTCCATCACCCTTCACCGGCTCCACCGGATCACGCGCATACCGCTGCGCGATCATCGCGCAGACGATCAGCTGGATCTGGTGGTAGATCATGATCGGCAGCACGATCGCACCGAGGCTGCCGCCGGCGAACAGCACCTTGGCGATCGGTACGCCGGTGGCCAGGCTCTTCTTCGAGCCGCAGAACAGGATGGTGATTTCATCCTCACGGTTGAAGCCCAACCGGCGTGCAATGAAGCGGATCAGCGGCATCGCGATGCCGAGCAGCACCGCCGCCACCACCGCCACGCTCACCAGCGACAGCAGCGGGGTCTTGCTCCACAGTCCTTCGCTGACGGCTTCGCCGAAGGCGGAGTAGACCACCAGCAGGATCGTGCCCTGGTCGGTGTAGCGCAGTAGGGCGCGCTGCTTTTCCACCCAGCGGGCGATCCACGGGCGCAGCAGGTGGCCGGCCACGAACGGCACCAGCAGCTGCAGCATGATGCTGACGATGGCCTGGCCGGGGTTGTGCATGCCGCCCTCGGTGCCGGCCAGCAGGGCCAGCAGCAGCGGGGTCAGGAACACGCCCAGGATGCTCGATAGCGAGGCGCTGCAAACGGCGGCCGGCACGTTGCCGCGCGCGATCGAGGTGAACGCGATCGACGACTGCACGGTGGAGGGCAGCGCGCACAGGAACAGCACGCCGATGTACAGCTCCGGGGTCAGCAGCCAGCCGTCCAGCGGTTTGAACATCAGCCCCAGCAGCGGGAACAGCACGAAGGTGCAGGCCAGGATGGTCAGGTGCAGGCGCCAGTGCAGCAGGCCGGCGACGATCGACTCGCGTGGCAGGCGGGCGCCGTGCAGGAAGAACAGCGCGGCGATGGCGACGTCGGTGACATCGTCGAGCACCATCGCGGCGGCGCCGTGCATCGGCAGGAAGGACGCCAGCAGCACGGTGCAGAGCAGGGCGAGGGTGAAGTTGTCCGGTCGCAGGCGCGACCACCAGCGGGTCATGGTGGGCAGGCTCCTGTAGAGCAGGGAAGTAAGCGGGGGAAGAAGGGCAGGGTCAACGCGCGGCGTCCTGCTCCAGCAGGACACGGGTCGGTGCTTCCAGCGAGGTCATGCCGGCGGCGCGGCCGAACGTGAGGGCATCCTCCACCGAGGCGCCTTCGCGCGCCTGCAGCAGTGCCAGCAGCGCACCGGCGCGGTTGCCGGAGGCGCAGTGCAGCAGCACCGGCCCCTGGCTCTGTGCGAGCGCGGTACGCAGTGCCTGCGCATTGGCCTCGGTCAGGCCCGCGGCACCGGCGACGGGGATGCGGACATAGCGCAGGCCCAGGCGTTCGGCAGCGGCGGTTTCATCGAAGCCACGCGCTTCGTCGGGCTGGCGCAGGTCGATCAGGGTGGTGACCCCGGCCGCGGCGGCCTGCTGCAGCTCAGCGGCACTGGGCTGCCCGGCGGTGTAGAGCTGCGGTCGTGGCTGCGCGAACGGCAGTTCCGCGGCCCAGGCGGGCAGGGCCAGCGCGAACAGCGCAGCGAAGATGCCAAGGCGAAGCAGGCGGACGATCGATGCGGCAGGATTCACGATGTGGGAGGCCATGGCTGCTCCGTCGGTCAGAAGCGGAGGGTGCTGCGCGCCTTGAGCAGTTCGCGCAGCTCGTACTTGTCAGTATCGTCCAGACCCTGCTGGCTCTGCTTTGCCTGAAGCTCATCGAGGCGTTGCATCAGCAGCTGTTTCTCCAGCTGGGCGACCGCGTCATGCAGCTCCTGGGTCCACATCGCCTCATCGCCGGGCAGGGTCTGCGCGGCCAGCTTGTGCAGTGATTCCTGCTCCTCGCGGCCCTCGAAGTGCTCCAGCAGCGCGCCCGTACTGATGTCCGGGCGCTGCTCGACCAGGGTCAGCAGCTCGGTCAGCAGATCGATGCCGGGCAGGCGCAGGCCGGTGAAATGGTGGCCTTCCAGCGTCATCGCCAGCGAGGGCTGCTGCAGCAGGATCGCGATCGCGGCGCGCACCAGGCTGCGGCGCTGTGCCGGCGCCACCGCGCGCTGTGGTTGGCGCGAGGGCTGCGCGGATGCACTGGGCTTGGCACCCAGGCCGGTCAGCGTGGTCAGCTGCTGCTTCATCAGGTCGCCGAAGGCGCCATCGGGAATCTGCGCCAGCATCGGCTTGGCCCGTTCGGCCAGGCGTGCCTTGCCATCGAGCGTGCCCATGTTGACTTCACGGGTGAGCTCGTCGAAGAAGAACTGCGACAGCGGCGTGGCCTGCTGCA
Source organism: Stenotrophomonas sp. TWI700 (assembly GCF_039673645.1). Classification (NCBI taxonomy): domain Bacteria; kingdom Pseudomonadati; phylum Pseudomonadota; class Gammaproteobacteria; order Lysobacterales; family Lysobacteraceae; genus Stenotrophomonas; species Stenotrophomonas sp. TWI700. The sequence goes on from NZ_JBDJMB010000026.1 coordinate 19,118, forward strand.
GGCGTGCATCGAAGCCCTCGCGGCCTTCCTTGCGCACGATGGTGTCCGGGTCTTCGCCATCGGGCAGGAACAGGAAGAAGGCCTGACGGCCGTCCTTCATGCGCGGCAGCACCGACTCCAGCGCACGCCAGCCGGCGCGACGACCGGCGGCATCGCCATCGAAGCAGAAGAACACGTCCGGCGCGTTGCGGAACAGCAGCTCGGCGTGGTCCGGCGTGGTCGCCGTGCCCAGCGTGGCCACCGCCTGGGTGACCCCGAACTGGAACAGCGAGACCACGTCCATGTAGCCCTCGACCACGATCAGCCGCTCGATCTTCTGGTTGGCCTGGCGCACCTGCCACAGGCCGTACAGCTCGCGGCCCTTGTGGAACAGCGCGGTCTCGGGTGAGTTGAGGTACTTCGGGCCGTCGTCTTTCTCCATCACGCGGCCGCCGTACGCGATCACGCGGCCACGGCGATCGAAGATCGGGAACATCACCCGGTCGCGGAACTTGTCGTAGACGTGGCCGCGATCGTTCTTGGAGAACAGGCCGGCGCGGTCGAGCAGCTTCATCCGCCGCTCGTCCTTGCCCAGCGCATCCTTCAGCGCGCTGTAGCCGTCCGGTGCGTAACCGATGGCGAAGCGCTCGCGGTTCTCTTCATCGACACCGCGCTGGTCCAGGTAGGCGCGCGCCTTGTCGCTGCCCTTCAGCGCGGTCTGGAAGAACCGCGTGGCCGCATCCAGCGCCGAGTACAGATCACGGCTGTCGTCCTGCTGCTGCGCGGTGCGCGGCTGGGTGTCGCGCGGCACTTCCATGCCGACGCGCTTGGCCAGCTCATCGACCGCGTCGAGAAACTCGAGGCGGTCGTAGTTCATCAGGAAGCTGATCGCCGTGCCATGCGCGCCGCAGCCGAAGCAGTGATAGAACTGCTTGGTCGGCGAGACCGTGAACGACGCCGAACGCTCGTCATGGAACGGGCAGCGTGCCGCATATTCCTTGCCCTGGCGCTTCAACGGCACGCGGCTGCCCACTACCTCGACAATGTCGGAGCGGGCCAGCAGGTCGTCGATGAATGCGTCGGGGATACGGGCCATGGGCAGCAGGCAGGGGCATGGCCGGTCACGGCCACGCGCGGAAGCGGGGTACCGCTAGTCTACTAGGTGCCGGCCGGTTCGCCCGGTTTCGGCGGCTCGACACCGGCCTGGGCCAGGTAGGCGTGGGCGCGCAGGCGCTCGTCGATCACCGAAGTCATCAACGCACCGACGAAGAACACCACGGTGGCGTAGTAGATCCAGACCAGCGAGATCACCAGGGCGCCCATCGAGCCATACGCGCTGCCGGGCGCAACCGTGGCGATGTACAGGCCGATGCCATAGCGGCCCAGTGCGAACAGGGCGGAGGTGATCGCACCGCCGATGAAGGCCTGCCGCCACGCCACGCGGCGGTCGGGCAGGTAGTGGTAGAGGAAGGCAAAGCCCACGGTGTAAAGCGCCAGGCTGGTCAGGTAGCCGATCGCCGGCAGCACCGAGGGCAGGTGCGCGAAGACGACCTGCAGCATGGTCGTCGCGGTCATCGACAGGATCAGCAGGAAGCCCAGCGCCAGCACCACGCCGAACGAGAACACGCGCTTGCGCAGCCACGGCACGATGCCGTCCAGGCGCTCGCCGCTGGTGTTGAAGATCAGGTTCAGGGCGTTCTGCAGCTGGGCGAACACCGCCGTGGCACCGATGAACAGCAGCAGCGTGCTCCACACGCCTGCCAGCGTGCCGATGTCCGGCTGGTTGTTGGCATTGCTGAGCACGGTCTCCGCCACCGAGGCGGCACTGGTGCCGGCCACATCGTTGATCTGGCCCAGCAGCGCCTCCTGCGCGGGCGGGTACAGCGAGGCCGTCAACCACAGCAGCAGGACCAGCAGCGGCGCCATGGAGAGCAGGGCGTAGAACGCCAGCGCCGCGGCCTGCGTCATGACGTCCGCATCGATGAAGCGGCGCAGCAGCACGGCAGGAAAGCTCTTCTCCAGCCGCGCCATGTGCTTGCGGACCTTGGACAGGGAGTGGCTTGGCAGGTGCATTGACGGCGTCGGATCGGGGCGAGGCCCCCGTTCTAGCAAATCGCCGGGCTGCAGCGGGTGAAGTGGTCCGGTCACGGCGGGGTCTTGACGGATATCGCGCTATTCTTCTGCCCGGTTTTCCACCTTCACAGCAGAAAGGACGCTTCATGAAAGGAATGGTCTACACGACGATGGTGCTGTTGGCGGCCGCAGGGCCGGCGGCGGCTTCCCCGGCCTGCGAAAAGGCCTTCAAGACGGTAGGGGATCCGCGCAACGGCGCGCTGTACATGGCCGATCTCACCGTGCCGGGGTTGAAGGTGCAGAGTGCGCTGGATCAGCTGCGCAAGATCGGGGGTGATGACAAGTTCGAGGTCGGCGGCCAGTTGGTGGACGGCGACAGCGGCGACCAGTACCTGGTCCAGCGCGAAGGGCTGCGCACCCCGCTGGTGATGGTCGCCACCGCCGACCGCACCGGCCGCGTCACCCTAGCCACCAAGCTCGCCCGCGGCCAGTCGGTCGACGCGCAGGCGGCAAAGCAGTCGATGTGCGAGATGCTGGGCAAGCTCAAGGGTGGCAGCCAGGGCGACACGCTCGCGGCGGCGGCTCGCGCGCAGTACCCGATGCCGGCCGTCGAGGCGGTGGCTGCCCCGGACCTGTCCAAGAAAATGGGCAAGGAAGTGAAGGACACGATGGCGCTGTACCGCAGTGCCGGTGCCTTCAAGGATATGTTGCTGGGTACCACCACCAACAAGGAAGACAAGGGCGACCGCTCGGCGACCTTCCTGCCGCTGTACGCGAAGTACGTGGGGCGGCGCTATCAGATTGACGGCCAGATCTATACGGTCAACACCAACACCTATTCGACCAAGCCCGGCGACGTCGGCTCGATCAACTACCTGGTCACCCCGACCCGCGGCCTGCTGCGCGTCCGCCAGAACGACACGTTCAACAGCAACAACTACAGCATCCGCTGCGAATTCGCGTCGGACCAGGCCGCCAACTTCACCATGCTGCGCGAGCGCGACTGGGCCAAGCTGGAAGGCGAGATCAGTTCAATCGAGGAAAGCTCGATGACGCTGCGAAACTGTCGCCAGGCCACGTAACACCGCACCTGCTGGAACGGAAAAGGCCCGCATGATGCGGGCCTTTTCACTGCGGCATGGCGGCGGGATCAGCCGGCCAGCTGCTGCTTGACCAGCTTGGACACCAGGCCCATGTCGGCCTGGCCGGCCAGACGCGGCTTCAGCGCGCCCATCAGCTTGCCGATGTCGGCCGGGGTGGTCGAACCGGTTTCCGCGATGGCGGCCTGGATGGCGGCCACGATCTCGGCCTCGCCCAGCTTGGCCGGCAGGTACTGGTCGATCACCACGATTTCCTCGCGCTCGATCACGGCCAGGTCTTCACGATTGGCGGCTTCGAACTGGGTGACCGAGTCCTTGCGCTGCTTGACCATCTTTTCCAGCACAGCGAGCACGGCGGCGTCGTCCAGCTCGATGCGTTCGTCGACTTCGCGCTGCTTGATCGCGGCGTTCATCAGGCGGATCACGCCCAGGCGGTGCTTCTCGCCGGCCTTCATGGCGGCCTTCATGTCATCGGTGAGCTGCTGCTTCAGGCTCATGGGAACACCTCGTGTCGGTGGAAAAGGAAAGCGGGGCGCCGAAGCGCTGGAACGCAAAAAGCCGGTAACGCTCGCGCGTTCCGGCTTCGGCTCCGTCACGACAGGCCAAGGCCTGCCGTATCGAAGTTGCGTCCGATCAGTACAGGCGCTGACGCTTGGTGACGTCGCGCGACGAACGGCGCAGCTGACGCTTCACAGCAGCGGCAGCCTTACGCTTACGCTCCTGGGTCGGCTTTTCATAGAACTCGCGCTTGCGGGTTTCGGCCAGCACGCCGGCCTTTTCGCAGGTGCGCTTGAAGCGACGGAGCGCAAACTCGAAGGGCTCGTTCTCGCGGACTTTAACGCTGGGCATGGAATCTCCGGGACACAGTAGAACCGGGTCTCGCCCGGTGAGAGCCGCACATTATAGCGGCGAGAAAAGAAGTTGCAACCCACCCCGGCGAACTTCTTGGCCACGGGTGATGCAGAGACAGGCCAGCGTACGTCTGCCGGGGCCTGAAGAGGTCCATAATACCCCGTATGCGAGTCCTTGGTATCGAATCTTCCTGCGATGAGACCGGCGTGGCGGTGTATGACACCTCCATGTCCGGGATCGACGCCCTGCGCGCCCATGCGGTCTACAGCCAGATCGCCCTTCACGCCGAGTACGGCGGGGTGGTGCCCGAGCTGGCCAGCCGCGACCACGTGCGCAAGCTGCTGCCGCTGATCCGGCAGACCTTGGCCGAGGCCGGCATGACGGTCGCCGACATCGACGGGGTGGCCTATACGGCTGGCCCCGGCCTGGTCGGCGCGCTGCTGGTGGGGGCGGGCGTGGCCCGTTCGCTGGCCTGGGCGCTGGAGGTGCCCGCGGTCGGTGTACATCATATGGAGGGCCATCTGCTGGCCCCGTTGATGGAAGACGACCCGCCGCAGGCGCCGTTCGTGGCCCTGCTGGTATCCGGCGGGCATACCCAGCTGGTGGCGGTGGACCGGATCGGCCAGTACCGCCTGCTGGGCGAGACCCTGGACGATGCCGCCGGCGAGGCCTTCGACAAGACCGCCAAGCTGATGGGCCTGCCGTACCCGGGTGGCCCGCAGCTGGCCGCGCTGGCCGAGCGCGGCACCCCGGGCCGGTTCAAGTTCACCCGCCCGATGACCGATCGCCCGGGGCTGGATTTCAGCTTCTCCGGGTTGAAGACCCAGGTCCTGCTGGCCTGGCGCGACAGCGATCAGAGCGAGCAGACCCGCGCCGATATCGCGCGTGGCTTTGAAGATGCGGTGGTGGATACCCTGGCCATCAAGTGCGAGCGCGCGCTGGATGCGGCGGGCACCGATGTCATCGTGGTGGCCGGCGGGGTGGGCGCCAACAAGCGCCTGCGTGCCAAGCTGCAGCAGATGGCCGCCCGCCGCGGTGGGCGTGCCTGCTTCCCGCGCCCGGCGCTGTGCACCGACAACGGCGCGATGATCGCCTTCGCCGGCGCCCTGCGCCTGGAAGCCGGCCAGCACAACCCGCCGCAGGTGCAGGTCACCCCGCGCTGGGACATGGCGACGCTGCCGGCGGTGTGAGGCTGGTGGGGTCTGGGAATGGGCAGAAGCGGTCAAGCTGGATTGATGAAATCGATACTGCGAAGTGGAGCTCAGTGCCACGTTTGAAAGTTGGTCACCATGCAAACAACTTGGAGGAGATCCTATGTCCAATCGCGAGCTGAAAGATCTGATCACGTTGCGTGCGGTCCGGGGCGCAAACACTCGGATCATGGACCGTTCGTCAGAGACAGGAAAGTTCACAAGTATGGGTGCGGTAGGTAGATCCAAAGTTATTTCGTTGACGTCCGACAAAATTGCACAGGCCGGACAAGTCGCTTTCAGTTCACTCAAGCGAAGGTAAGGCTGTGAACGGGACGCATCTGACCTATGGGGGATTGGTCAAAGGCGACAACGATATGGTCGGACCTTCTCGCAAGAGGTCCTGAATGACTCAATGATTGACCTGGAGCGGAAGCACGAAAAAGACCTGGCTGCAGAATTGTCAAAATCCAGATCGTGGTTACGCGCTATTGCGGAGAGCTTGGTTGCAAATCTGCTTGCAGTAGCAGTCCTGGCTCTTATTGCAGTGGTGGTGTATGGCACCCGAATCGGATTCGTGAATCTTGCAGCGGATGTCTTCGGCTATGAGCTCACCCCAAAAGCCGGTACATCCCGTTGACGTCCGGATCTGGCGACAATGACCGCGCCTCAATAGTCGTGCGATCAGTTCACGCGCGCCACCGGGACTCGCGGATGAGAATCCCATCTCCGCCCGGGCACAGGAAGTAAGCAGAGGGCCCCGCGAGGGGTCCTTTGTCTTCCCCAGTGACGTCCCTCACCCCGATTCCCGGCACATTCCGGACAGCCCCGTTACCATGGTCGCCATCTTCCACGTGACATGGCTATGGACAAGGTATTCATTGAAGGGCTCGAGATCGATGCCCTGATCGGTATCTACGACTGGGAACGGCGGATCCGCCAGACCCTGCGTTTCGATCTGGAAATGGGCTTCGACAACCGCCGCCCGGCGGCCAGCGACGACATCGCCGATACCCTCAATTACAAAGCCGTCAGCAAGCGCATCGAGCAGTTCGTGCGTGACTCGGACTATGGCCTGGTCGAAACCCTGGCCGAGCGCATCGCCGAGATCGTACTGCGTGAATTCAACGTGCAATGGCTGCGTCTCAAACTCAGCAAGCCCGGCGCGGTGCGCGGCGCGCGCGCGGTCGGCGTGATCATCGAGCGCACCCGGCAGGACCTGGCAACGCCCTGATACCCCTGATAGGAGAGCGATACACGATGTTGGATGCGGTAGTGGCAACCCGATGGCTGGACAGTGTCCAGCGGACCCTCGAACCCTGGCCCTGGGCCTACACCCTGCTGGTGCTGGCAGCGCTGGCCCTGGCGGCCTGGCTGGCCAACTTCGTCACCAAGAAGATTCTGCTGCGCGGCCTGCGCAAGCTGGTCAGCCGCCTGCCCGGCCACAGCGCGGGCAATGAAGGCGGCAACAACCTGCGGGTGATCTCGCGGCTGTCCAACGTGGTGCCGAGCATGGTGATCGCCGCCGGCATCCGGATCGTGCCGGACCTGCCGCCGGAACTGGTGGAATTCGTGATCGGGGCCTGCCGGGCGTGGGCGGTGCTGACCGTTGCGCTGGCGGTCTCGCACGCGCTGGATGCTGCGAACGATCTGTACGAGCGCCGCCCGGATGCGCGCAACAAGCCGATCAAGGGCTACCTGCAGGTCGTGAAGATCATCGTCTTCGTGATCGCCGGCCTGTCGATCGTCGCGACCCTGCTGGGCGTGAAGCTCGGCCCGCTGGTCACCGGCCTCGGTGCGGCCACCGCGGTATTCATGCTGATCTTCCAGGACACCATCCTGTCGCTGGTGGCCAGCGTGCAGATCAGCGGCGATGGACGCGTGCGGCTGGGCGACTGGATCGAAATGCCCAGCCAGAATGCCGATGGCGACGTGATCGATATCGCGCTGCACACCATCACCGTGCAGAACTTCGACAAGACCATCACCACCATCCCGACCAAGAAGCTGGTCACCGAGTCGTTCAAGAACTGGCGCGGCATGCAGGAGGCGGGCGGACGCCGGATCAAGCGCGCGCTGTACCTGGACCAGCACAGCGTCGGCTTCGTCGATGCGCCGATGCTGGCCGAGCTGCAGCAGTTCGCGGTGCTGGGCGATTACCTGCGCGAGAAGCAGGCCGAGCTGCAGCAGTACAACGCCGGGCTGCAGGCCAAGGGCATGGCGGCGGTCAACGCGCGTCGCGTCACCAACCTGGGCACGTTCCGTGCGTACGTGGAGCGCTACCTGAAGCAGCACCCGGGCATCCATACGGAGATGACGTTGCTGGTACGGCAGCTGCAGCCGACCACCGAAGGCCTGCCGCTGGAGATCTACTGCTTCACCCGCAGCACTGCCTGGGGTGAGTACGAAGGCGTGCAGTCGGACGTGTTCGATCACCTGCTGGCGATCCTGCCGGCGTTCGGGCTGCGCGTGTTCCAGGCCTCCAGCGATGCGATGCTGATGGCCGGGCAGCAGCGGCTGGCGGCGGAAGAGTAAGCTCCTGTGCCCCCGTCGGTGTGCCGGCGGGGGTGGAGATCTTCCCCCGGGGAAGAAAAATGAACGCAAAAGTCATTCACAAACGCCTCGGGAACGCTAGAATCCCGGGCTTGTAAACGTTTTCATAAGGACAGCCGGTGGCCGCCGATCGTATCGAAACCCTCATTGCCCAGATGACCGTCGAAGAAAAAGTCGGCCAGCTGGGTGTGTTCGCCGACATGGTCCGCCCGTTCGCCCCGGACGTGAACCCGGAAGCCAACGTGCTTAACGCCGACCAGGTGCTGCAGCAGGTGCGCGAGGGCAAGGTGGGCTCGCTGTTCAATGGTGTCGGCGTCGAAGCCGGTCGCCGCATCCAGCAGGTCGCGCTGGAAGAAAGCCGCCTGAAGATCCCGGTGATCCTCGCCGCGGACGTGATCCACGGCATGCGCACCGTGTTCCCGATCCCGCTGGGCGAGGCCGCCAGCTTCGAGCCGGACCTGGCCGAGCGCACCGCGCGCGCCACCGCGGTGGAAGCCACCGCAGCCGGCCTGCACTGGACCTACGCGCCGGCCGTGGATATCGCCCGCGACCAGCGCTGGGGCCGTGGTGCCGAGGGCGCCGGTGAAGACGTGGTGCTGGGCTGTGCGTTCGCCGCCGCCCGCGTGCGCGGCTTCCAGGGCCCGGACCTGCGCGCCGACGATGCGCTGCTGGCCACGCCGAAGCACTTCGCCGCCTACGGCGCGGTGATGGCCGGCATGGAATACAACATGGTCGACATCTCGCCGCAGACCCTGCGCGACGTCCACCTGCCGCCGTTCAAGGCCGCTTTCGACGCCGGCGCGCTCACCGTGATGTCCTCCTTCAACGACATCAACGGCGTCCCGGCCAGTGCCAACGCCGAGCTGCTGACCGACATCCTGCGCGGGGAGTGGAACTTCCCGGGCGTGGTGATCTCCGATTACACCGCCGACATGGAACTGGTCGCGCACGGCTATGCCGCCGATGACCGCGATGCCACCGCCAAGGCCTTCACCGCCGGCCTGGACCTGAGCATGCAGAGCGGTTTCTACGCCGAGCACCTGCCGGGCCTGATCGAGAGCGGCGAAGTGCCGATGGCCACGCTGGACGAATCGGTGCGCCGCATCCTGCGCCTGAAGGAAGCGATCGGTCTGTTCGACGATCCCTACCGTTCGCTGGACCTGGCGCGCGAAGCGGATACCTCGCACATCGCCGCGCATGACGAACTCTCGCGCGATGCCGCACGCCGCTCGATCGTGCTGCTCAAGAACGCGGATTCGGTGCTGCCGCTGAAGAAGACCGGCCAGAAGATCGCGCTGATCGGGCCGTTCGTGCAGGACCGCGAGAACATCGAAGGCTGCTGGACCCTGTTCGGCGACAAGTCGCGCTACGTCACCCTGGAAGCCGGCGTACGCGCGGCGATCAGCGATGAAGCACTGCTGGAAATCGTGCCGGGCTGCGACCTGGAAGCGGCCGTGCAGGATGGCATCGAACAGGCCGTGGCCGCCGCGCTGCGTGCCGACGTGGTGGTGCTCGCCCTGGGCGAGCCGCAGCGCTACAGCGGTGAAGCGCAGTCGCGCGTTGAGATCACGTTGCCGCCCGCGCAGCAGGCGCTGGCCGAAGCGGTGGCGATGACCGGCAAGCCGCTGGTCGTGCTGCTGCGCAATGGCCGCGCGCTGGCCCTGCAGGGCGCGGTGCGCAATGCGCATGCCGTGGCGATCACCTGGTACCTGGGCACGCAGACCGGCCACGCCGTGGCCGATGTGCTGTTCGGCGATTACAACCCTTCCGGCCGCCTGCCGGTGAGCTTCCCGCAGGTATCCGGCCAGCAGCCGTACTTCTACAACCACGCCCGCACCGGTCGCCCGGAACTGCCGACCATGTCCGAGTTCAAGGCGCGCTGGCGCGAGATCCCGAACGAGCCGGCGTATGCGTTCGGCCACGGCATCGGCTACACCACCTTCGCCTATGGCGTGCCGCAGCTGAGCAGCGCGACGCTGGCCTGGGACGACACCCTGACCATCACCACCACCCTGACCAACACCGGTGCGGTGGCGGGTGAGGAAGTGGTGCAACTGTACATCCACGACCGCGTGGCCAGCCGCGTGCGCCCGGTGCGCGAGCTGAAGGGCTTCGACAAGATCGCGCTGCAGCCGGGCGAAAGCGCCGAGGTGCAGTTCACGCTGGACCGCCATGCGCTGGGCTTCACCGGTCGCGATGGCGTGTTCCGCGCCGAGCCGGGCCAGTTCGAGCTGTGGGTGTGTGCCTCTTCGGCCAGCGGCGAGCCGGTGATCTTCGAGCTGCTGGCCGCCTGAACCGGCACGGCGTCACCCGGTAGTGCCGGCCGCTGGCCGGCACCATCGTGATCCATCATCGGCGGCTGACGTTCCGGCGGGTACGCTGGCTCCCTCGTTAAACCGATGGAGCCACCCATGCGCCTGTCCCGTACCCCCTTGCTGCTGGCCCTGGCCAGCCCGTTGTGGCTGGCCGCCTGCAGCCCGTCGGCGCCGCCGCCGGCCGATACCGCGGCTGCAGACCCCGCACAGGGACCGGCCACGGCCATTCCCGAAGGCCGCCCGACACCCGGTGAGACCGTGCCGTCCTCGGGCCTGTCACCGGATGCGGTTACTGCGGGCAGCCCGGCGCCGGATGCCGCTGCGCCTGCTGCGGGCGATGCGGCTGCCGCCACACCGGCCACTTCAGCCAACGGCGATGTCCGTCAGCGCATCGAGCAGGTGCTCGGCGATGCGGCCCAGTACGAGACCGTCTTCAACGCCTTCCAGAAGGCCGTCAATGGCGGCGATCGCGCCGCCGTGGTCGAGGAAGTCCGCTTCCCGCTGAACATCGCCAATGGCGCCAAGATCACCGGGCCCGGCGAGTTCCAGCGCAACTACGAGCGCATCCTGACCCCGGCCGTGCGCAAGGCCATCGCCGCGCAGACATTCGACGACGTCATGGTCAACCAGCAGGGCGTGATGATCGGCGACGGCCAGGTCTGGCTCAACGGCACCTGCTTGGACCAGGCGTGCAGCCGCACCGAGGTTAAGGTCGTGACCATCCAGTAAGCACGGGTGTCATGCAGGCTGCCGGCGGTGTGCCGGCAGCCTGTCTGGCTCAGGCCTTCGGCGTGAGCTTGAGCAGCTTGCCGTTGCTGCCGTCTTCGAGCAGCCAGATCGCGCCATCCGGGCCCTGTTCGATCTCGCGGATGCGCTCGCCCATGTCGAAGCGTTCGGCCTCGCGGGCGTTGTCGCCGTCAAAGGCCACGCGCACCAGCGCCTTGGACGACAGGCCGCCGATGAAGCCGCTGCCGTTCCATTTCGGGAACTGCTTGCCGCTGTAGATGATGAAGCCGGCCGGGGAGATCACCGGCGTCCAGCTCACCTTGGGCGCCGCGAACTCCGGGCGGGTGGCATGGTCGGGAATGTCACGGCCATCGTAGTGATTGCCGTTGGAGACGATCGGGTAGCCGTAGTTGGCGCCGCGCTGGATCAGGTTCAGCTCGTCACCGCCGGCCGGGCCCATCTCATGCACCCACAGCTTGCCGCGCGCATCGAAGGCGATGCCCAGCGCATTGCGGTGGCCGAGCGACCACACCTGTGCGGCCACGCCGCCCTGCGAGGCGAACGGGTTGTCGGCCGGGACGCTGCCGTCGTCATTCAGGCGGATCAGCTTGCCAAGGTTGCCGCTCATGTCCTGGGCCGGATCGAACTTCTGGCGCTCGCTGGAGGTGATCCACAGCTTGCCGTCGGGGCCGAACGCGAGGCGATGGCCGTAATGGCCCTTGCCGCTGACCTTCGGGGTCTGGCGCCAGATCACCTTGAGGTCTTCCAGCGTGCCACTGCCATCGGCAGCCAGCGCCAGGCGTGCACGCGCCACCGCGGCGCCACGGGTGTCGCCGTCGCCTTCCTCGGCGTAGCTGACGTAGATCAGCTGGTTCTTCGCGAAGTCCGGGTGCGGCAGCACATCGCCGAAGCCGCCCTGGCCGCCGTACGCCACCTTGGGCACGCCGCTGATGGTGGCCGTCTTGCGGGTCTGCACGTTGAAGTGTTTCAGCGCGCCTTTCTTCTCGGTGACCAGCAGGCTGCCGTCGGGCAGGAAGCTCATCGCCCAGGGCTCGTCGAATCGGGCGAACTCGGTAGCGGCGAACGGCCACTGTGCCTTCGCCACGACGGGCGCGGCAGCGTTGTCTGCAGCGACGCAGGCGGTGGTGAACAGGGCGGGGGTGAGGCTGATGGCGAGGGTGAGCAACAGCTTGCGGGTCATGGAAGTCTCCGTCGGGGAGGCGATGGCCAGCCCCTGTTGTACACCATGCCCATCAACGGCGCGTGGACCAGAGGTCCTGCGGACACGACAACGGCGACCCGAAGGCCGCCGTCGTTGATGTGCCGTGGCTGAAAGCAGGCGCGATCAGGTGCCGCGCGGCACGCCCTTGTCCAGATGCGCCTGGCGCAGCGCGGTGGATTCATCCCAGCCGCGGCGGACCGCGTTGCGGGCCTGTTCCCAGCTCAGCTTGCTCTGGCCACGTTCCTGCGCCCAGCGGGTCTGGAGCTCGGCTTCCACTTCTTCGTAAGCGCGGATCATGTCGTCGGCGCGGGTGCGATGGCCCAGCTGGTAGGCCGGCTCATAGTCATCGAAGAACTGGTTGTTGTCGTAATACGGTTCGCTCGGAAAGCGTTCACGCCAATAGTCCGATACGGCCTGGCGCGGGACACCGTCTTCCGGCACCCGGCCGGGAATCTGATAGTCAGTGCTCATGTGTTGGCTCCGGTTGGGTGAGGCTTCACCGTACCCAGGGTCGGGTTAACGCCATGGACCCGCGAGGTGAATGACACATCAAGCGCCATTCACCTGTGCAGCTTCTCAGCCCTCGTGATCGCGGCGCGGGAACTTGTAGATGACCGCACCGACGGCAAATGCGATGCCTGCCGCGGCGATGTTCTGCCAGCTCGCACTGGCGAACAAGGCCAGGCACAGCACCAGCGCGAGGATCGGAATCACCGGGCCACCCGGCAGCTTCAGCGCGCCGGGGCGATCGCGGAAGCGACGCGCCAGCACCAGCACCGCCGCCGCCGTGCCGATGTAGGCGAACAGGCGCGTGGTCATCGACAGCAGCGCCAGCTGCACGAACGAACCGGACAAGGCCAGCGCCAGCGCGATCAGCCCCTGCGCGATGATCGCCGCCGCCGGCGTGCGGAAGCGCGGATGCACCTGCGCCAGGATCTTCGGCCCGTAGCCGTCGCGCGCCAAGGCGAACAGGAAGCGCGGGCCCATCATCATCGTGTTGCTGTTGGTGCCGAGGATGGAGATCGTCGCGCCGACGGTGAGGATCAACGCGAGCGTGAGCCCGCCGAAGCTGGCGGCGGCATCGGCCAGCGGCGTCGGCGACGCGGCCAGCCCGGCCAGGGTGCCCTGTGCGATGAACTGCACCGCACCGTAGATCACGGTGACGGTGATGATCATGGTGATCAGCGCAAAGGGAATATCGCGGCGCGGGTTCTTGTACTCGCCGGCGGCAGCCGGGATGTTCTCGAAGCCGGCGTACGCATACAGCAGCAGCAGGGCGGCCTCGCCCATGCGCTGCAGATCGTGCGGGTCCGGGCGTACGCCGGAGAAGGCCAGGTCGGTATCGACGTAGAACGCGCCGATCGCCACGAACAGCAGCAGCGGCAGCAGCTTGCCGATCACCAGGATCACCCCGGTGCGTGCGGCCGAACGCACCCCGGCCACGTTCACCGCGGTGAGGAAGCCCAGCGACACCACGATGATCGCGATGCGACCGATGTCATGCCCGGCCCAGGGCCAGAACCGCGCCACCGCATCGGCCAGCGCGTTGCTGAGCGCGGCCGCCGAGCTGATCCGGGTCAGCCAGATCATCCAGCCGATCTCGAACCCGGCAAACCGGCCGAACGCCTCGCGCGCATACAGATAGCTGCCACCGGGCTCGTCGAAATAACTGGCCGCCTGTGCGTAGCAGAGCACCAGCAGCGCCACCACGATGCCGGCGGCGACCACGCCCCACAGGCTGAAGGGGCCGAGCAGGGCGACGGTGGCGGCGGGCAGCAGGTAGATGCCGCTGCCGATCACATCGTTGATCGAGAGCCCGACGATCTGCCAGCGGCTGACCGCGCGTTCGAGTTGCGGATCGGGCGGGGCGCTCAACGCTTCGCTCCACTCAGGGCCGGCAACTCCCATACGACCTGCAGATCCTCGTACTCGTCCTTCGGCAGCAGGACGAATGCCGGGCGGGTATCCGGCTTCAGCCAGGCCAGCAGGGCCTTCATGTGCTGCGGCTGCATGGCCGTGCAGCCGGCAGTGGCCTCGCCTGGCGTGCGCCAGAGGTGGGCGAAGATGCAGCTGCCGGCGCCAGGGGTGTGGTTGCTGTTGTGCTCGATTACAAAGCCCTCGCGATAGCGCACATCGCCCTTGTTGTGCAGGTCCAGCCGCATCGGTTCGGTGGACCCTTTCACTGCGGCGACGCCGACGTCCTGGGCATCGACGATGCGGTTGTAGTAACGCGAACCGGGTACATCCATGCAGTAGTGGCTGGCCGTCATCGGCTGGTAGGGCATGGCACTGGCGATCGTTGGTGCGTACCCGAATGCCGGGCCGATCTCAAAGATACCGGCGGGGCTGCGCCCGTCGCCTTCCTTCTTCTGTGGCAGCTGGTTGCGCAGCGACGCACGGCCGAGGCCCCAGGCACTGCCGTTGCGCCCAACGGCTACGGTGAAGGCAGGGCCGTGCGGGCGCCAGGCGTCGTCGATGCTCTTGCGCTCATAGGCCTGCAGTCGGCCGTGCGAGGCATCCCAGCTGTCGGTGACCACCACGATGGCCTGCCTGCTGTGCGCCATCGGCGGCGCCGGGGTGAGTGCACCGGCCGGCAGCGCGGCGGCGAGAGCGGTAACGGCGAGGGCGGTACGCAGCAACGGCAGCATCGTTTACTCCGGCAATCAGGTATCGATCAGGTGTTCGATCCGTTCCAGGTTCACCCCGAGCTGGCGGTGGCGGTCCGGGTTGGCGTGGCACAGCAGGACGAAGACGACGTCCAGCAGGGACTGCAGGGAAGAACGGTACAGCAGTTGCGCCACGTGCGGCGCCGGGTCGTGGGCGCACAGCACCAGGCTGGCATCGGCATGCGCGCGCAGTGGATTGGCGCTGTGGCGGGTGATCGAGACCACCTTGCCGCCCATGTCCTGGAATTGGCGGGAGAGCTGGAACAGCTGCGGCAGCTTGCCGAACTCGGAGAACACCAGCATCGCATCGCCCGTGCGTGCCGCGGAGAGGTTGGCCATCATCAGGATCGGGTCGGCGTGGTGCACGGTGAGCATGCCCAGCAGCGACAGGCGCATGGCGAACTCGCGTGCGTACAGGCCGTCATCGCCCAGGCCATAGACGAACACCTTGGGCGCCCCATCGATCAGCTGCACGATGGCTTCGATGTCGGCCTGCGGATTGGCCAGCCAGGTTTCCTCTTCAGCGGCGGCCTTGCTCACGCGCAGGCGCTCGGCGATCTGGGCGTAGTCGTCGGCGGCCTCGGGCGCGGGCGGCCGGCTGTGCGGATCGTTGCCGGCACGGGCGACCGCCTCGCCGATGGAGTACTTGAGGTCGGGGTAGCCCTTGAAGCCGAGTTTCTGGCTGAACTTGACCACGCTGGACTGGCTGATGCCCAGCGCGCTCGCCAGCTGCTGGGACGAGTAGTCGCGCAGCAGGTGGGCGTTGTCGAGGATGAAGTCGGCGATGCGACGTTCGATCGCCGACATGTGGTCACGCTCGGAGCGGATTTTCACCAGGGGCGGCATGGGGAGGGGGTCAGATCCGGTAGAGCCACCCCATGGGGGGCTGCGGCAGGTGGGATTGCGCGAACGGCAGCCACGCATGGCGTGGCTCTACCGTAGGCGACCGGCGAGGCGGATACAAAGCTCGGCGAGGCGGATACAACGCTCACCACCGCCGCGGCGTGATCATTTCCAGCCCACGTACTTCGGTGATGCCCAACCCGGGCGCATCGCTGATGGTGATCTCCGATTCGTTGAAGTTGACCCCCCCGGTGACCGGGTTGAACTGGCCCAGCGACGGCCCATCCAGATCCACCTTGGTGATGATGTCGCTCTTGGCGACGGCCAGGTGCACGGCGGCCGCCACGGAGATGCTCGATTCGATCATGCAGCCGATCATGCACGGCACGCCGTAGATCGCGGCGATGTCGGCGATGCGGATCGCATTGGACAGGCCACCCGTCTTCATCAGCTTGATGTTGATGATGTCGGCGGCGCGCTGCTGGATCAGGTCGAACACCTGGCCGGGATTGAACACGCTTTCGTCGGCCATCACCGGCGTGTTGACCCGGTCGGTGACGTACTTCAGGCCGCTGATGTCGGCGGCCTTGACCGGCTGCTCCAGCAGCTCCAGCACGACACCGGCTTCTTCCAGCGCCTGCATCGCATGCACGGCCTGCTTGGCGGTCCAGCCCTGGTTGGCATCCAGCCGCAGCAGGGCGCGACCCTGCACCGCGGCATGGATCGCCTTGACCCGCTCGATGTCCAGGCCGATGTCCTTGCCGACCTTGATCTTCAGCGACTCGAAGCCGCGTTCGATCGCAGAGAGCGAGTCGGCCACCATCTTGTCGATGTAGTCCACGCTGATGGTGATGTCGGTGGTGATCACCGGGTCGCCACCGCCGAGCATGCGGTACAGCGGCGCGTTGTGCAGCTGCGCCCACAGATCGTAGACCGCGATCTCCACCGCCGCCTTGGCGCTGGTGTTGCGCTCCATCGAGGTCTGGATCAGCCCGCAGAGCCGGTTGAGGTTGGCCACGTCCTCGCCGATCAGGCGCGGTTTGATGAAGCCGTCGATGGCCTCGATGATCGAGCCGTGGGTGTCGCCCGTGATCACCGCCGTGGCCGGCGCTTCACCGTAGCCGGTGTGGCCGCTGTCGGTGCGGATCAGCACCACCACGTCTTCGACGGTGTCCACGGTGCGCAGCGCGGTCTTGAACGGGGTCTTCAACGGCACGCGCAGCATGCCGAGTTCGATGTCGGTGATCTTCATTCAGGGGGTCTGTGGCCGAAGGCGCTGGATGTTGGTGATGCGGTCGATGTAGCTCACGGTATCGCTGGCCATCATCGGCTCCAGCGGGGTGACTGATACGCCGTTGAGATGCGCCTGCACGCGCGTGCCGTCCGCGCCGAGCCAGCCGCCGCCGGCGGTGTCGTGGATCAGCCAGGTGCGGCCGTCGATATGGCCGATCGCCATCATCACGTGGCCGGGGATGTAGATCAGGTCGCCCACCTGCAGCTGCTTCACCGCGGCGTCGCGCGTCGCCTTGCCGTCCTTGGCGGTGAACGCGATGCGGTCCAGCGCCGGGCTGATCGCCTGCGCGCTGGTGTTGCGCGGCATCAGCACGCCGACGCTGCGGTAGATCTCCGAGATGAAGCCGCTGCAGTCGCGGGTATCGTAATCGTGACCCCAGCCGTAGCGCTCACCGAGGAACTTGAAGGCCTGGGTCAGCAGCGTGCGCGGAGTCAGCGGCAGGTAGTCGTCGGCGGTGTCCTGCGAACGCGGCAGCAGCGCCGGGATCAGTGCCAGGCGACCGTCGGCTTCGCGCACCGGCAGCTGCACCACATGCGCGGCGTGGGCCTGCTGGCCGTTGACCGTCTTGTCCAGCGGCCAGTCGGCGAGCACCGGCAGGCGCACGCCCATGTCCAGCTGCAGCCGCGATACGCGCGGTTCTTCCGGGGTATGCGCGGTGAACGCCGTGGCGCCGGTGACTACCCGGTACGGACCGTGCTGACCGTAGCCGAGCACGGTGTCGGCGTCGCCGATGCCGACGAAGCGCTTCTCTATCCACGCCGAATAGCGCTCGCTGGTGATGAACAGCCAGCGTCCGTCCGCGCTTTCATGCAGCACCGCCACGGCGTCGCCGGGGAACAGCGCCGACTCCTGGAAGCGGTCGATGTCGGTGTCGCCCTGGCTGCTGAACACCCGCAGCGCGGTCGGGAACGACCGCAGCGCGGCGCGATGGGTGACCAGGCCGTACTGCAGCGGGCGCTGCGCCGGTATGGACTCAACGGCGAGGTTGGCCAGCGTCTCACTGCGCTGCCGGTCGCTGATGGTCTTGCCATCCTGGCCGTACAGCGTGCGCTCCGGCCACTTGGACAGCGACTGGATGCTGCCCAGAACCTGAGCGCGGGGCAGCTGCGCCGGCAACGCGCGCAGGTCATGGATCGAGGCATCCTCGGCCCGCATCCGGGCGTTCTGCGCCGCGATACCAGCGCCATCGAGGATCACGCGGTCCGGATCGGGCAGGCGATCGGCCCAGAAGCCGGGGCTGAGATAGGCCTCGCGCAGGGCGATGACCCCGCCGAAATCAGCGCTGGGCGCGGCACGCGGTGCCTCGGCCCACGCTGGCGCGACGCTGGTGGCCAGCAGTGCAGCCAGCACGGCGCGCGACAGCCAGCGGGACCGCACGGGGCGGTGGGGGGAAGCCTGGATCGTCACGCGGTCACCCTCCTCGGAAACGTCAGGAATATTTATTCCTTTTTTCGGCGAAAGCAAGAATAAATTATTGACCGGCTATCAGGCCCGTGTTACACAGCGATTACCCCACCCGCACCTTGGGAAGTGTCGCCGTGGATCCTGTGATGCGCAAACCGTTCTCGCTCCACACCGCGCGCTGCCGTGCGGCGGGCTGTCTGTTGCTGGCGCTGCCCCCACTGTACGCGGTGGCGGCGGTGGCGCCGCTGCCGCAGGTGATCGCGCAGATCGACCAAGGCGCGTTCGCCACGGCCGACGCCCAGATCGACGAAGCGCTGCACGACAGCACGCTCAGCGAGGCCGCACGCCGGGACTACGCGTACCAGCGCGAACGGATGCGCCGCATGCGCCTGGACTTCAGCCTGGATGCGGCGGCCGCCAAGGCACAGCTGAAGAAGCAGATTCCCGATCTTCGCGAGGACGAATTCGCGCGCTGGGACGCCGCCGGCCTGATCGAACACCTCGATATCGATGGCCAGCGCCGCTACTTCAAACGCGCGCCGTCCAACCTGTTCCGGGTCAGCGCCGAGGCACGCGCCCGGCGCGCACCCGATGCCGCGGTGCCGAAGGATGGCCCTTACGAGCATCTGCACCCGCACCACCAGGAGATCGTCGCGGCCGCCCGCGCTAGCGGCGCGACCAGCCTGGTGCCGCGCCGCGTCGAGGTGACCCAGTCGCTGGTGGTCAAGCCCGACGCCGTGCCTGCCGGCGAAACCATCCGCGCGTGGATTCCATACCCGCGCGTCATTGCCGGCCAGCAGGAAGACATCACCTGGATGGCGAGTACGCCGGCTGGGGCGCAGGTGGCCCCCGAAGCCACGCTGCAGCGAACCGCCTACCTGGAGCGCAAGGCAGTGGCCGGCACGCCCACGGAGTTCCAGATCCGCTACGCAGTGACTGTGTACGCGCGGGATATCGAGATCGATCCGGCCAGGGTCCAGCCCACGCCGGAAGATCCTGCGCTGAAACCGTACCTCGCCGAGCAGGCGCCGCACATCGTGTTCACCCCGGCGCTGCGCGCGTTCTCGACGAAGGTGGTCGGGACGGAGACCGATCCGTACCGGATCGTGCAGAAGCTGTTCGACGCGGTGGACGCCATTCCGTGGGCCGGTGCGCGCGAGTACGCGACGATCTCCAACATCAGCGATTACGCCCTGCACGCCGGCCACGCCGACTGCGGCCAGCAGACGCTGCTGTTGATCGCCCTGCTGCGCCTGAACGGCATTCCCGCGCGCTGGCAGTCGGGCATGGTCTATTCCGATGATGCGGTCGGCTACAACAACCTGCACGACTGGGGCGCGGTATACCTGGCCCCGTATGGCTGGGTACCGATGGATGTCACCACCGGGCGGCTGGACAGCCCGCAGCCGGCGCTGCGCGATTTTTATCTGGGCGGGCTGGATGCCTACCGCATCGCCTTCAACGACGACTACGGCCAGCCACTGGTGCCGGCCAAGCAGCATTTCCGCTCGGACACAGTGGATTCGCAGCGGGGTGAGGCCGAGTGGTCCGGCGGCAACCTGTACTTCGATCAATGGAACTACGACTTCCAGTCGCACGTGGTGCCACTGGGGGCCAAGCGGTAAACGGTACACGGCGGCATCCACGATTCCACATCTGCAGGAGAGAGCAGGGAATGAACGTAAATCGATTGAAGCGTGCGGCGTTGTACGCCGCGCTGGGGGTGTGTCTGGGCAGCCTGGTGCCGATGGGCGCCTCGGCACAGAACGTCAGTGGTGCCGTAGCCGGCCGTGCGACTGCCGGTGACCAGGTGACGGTCGTCAGCAACGGCACTGGCCTGACCCGTACGGTCACCGCCAGTGCCGATGGCAGTTACCGTCTGGGTCAGTTGCCGGTCGGCGATTACCAGCTGCAGCTCAGCCGGGATGGCCAGAAGCTGGGCGAGCCATTCGCGGTGAGCGTCGCGGTCGGCGGCACCACCACCGTCAACCTGGCCAGCAGCGGCGATGTGGTCAACCTCGATGCGCTGCAGGTGATCGGTGCCCGCGTGGTCAATCGCGTGGATGTGTATTCCACCGAGACCTCGTTCAACGTCAACCGCCAAGAGCTGTCGCGCCTGCCGGTGGCGCAGGACCTGTCGGCCGTAGCGCTGCTGGCGCCTGGCGTGGTCGGTGGCAACTCCTCGTTCGGTGGCCTGTCTTTCGCCGGTTCCTCGGTGGCCGAGAACGCGGTCTTCATCAACGGCCTGAACGTCACCGACATGTACACCCGTCGTGGCTTCTCCAGCGCGCCGTTCGGCTTCTTCAACGAATTCCAGGTCAAGACCGGTGGTTACTCGGTGGAATTCGGGCGTTCCACCGGCGGTGTAATCAACGCGGTGACACGCTCGGGCACCAATGAGTTCCAGGGCGGCGTGGAAGTCACTGCCGAACCCAGTGCGCTGCGCTCCAGCCCGCGTGACCATTTCCACCGCGACGGCACGCCGCATTCCTACGCCAGCCGCGACAACAACTCGTTCCTGAAGACCAATGTGTGGGGTTCCGGCCCGATCATCAAGGACAAGCTGTTTCTGTTCGCGATGTATGAAGACCGTAACGATACCGGTCACAACACCTCGTCCGATGCGCTGAGCTGGTTCAAAAACAAGAGCGACAACGGTTTCTGGGGCGCCAAGCTGGACTGGAACATCAACGACAACCACAGTCTGGCGCTGCTGGCGTTCTCCGATGAGGGCGACATCACCAACGGGTCATACAACTACGATTGGGATGACGACCAGATCGGTGCGTGGGGCGGCGACTCGGTCACCGAGACCGGTGGCAAGAACTGGTCGGCAACCTACACCGGTCACTTCGGCGAGAACTTCACCGCGCGCGCCATGGTGGGCGAGAATAACCAGCGGGCCTTCACCAACTCCTCGCTCGATGAGGCGTGCAGTCCGGTATTCACCGACGCCAGCTACGCGTCACGTCTGGGCCAGCTCAACGGCCTGCGTGCGGGCTGCCATCCCACTGGCGCCGCCGTTGCCGAACGCGACGATACGCGTGAGGTCGCGCGGTTGGACTTCGAATGGCAGCTCGGCACGCACCTGCTGCGCTTCGGCGTGGACCGCGAGCTGATGACGACCGAGCAGTCCACCCGCTATCCGGGGCCGACCCAGCTCAGCTACACCGCCTACGTCGCCCGCCCGGGCGATGAAGTGTGGGATGGCGCCAATGCCTATGTGCCGGCCGGCGTGACCGAGATGCTGCGTGCGCGCAACCGCGTTTCCGGCGGCACCTTCGAGACGGAAGCCAACGCGTTCTACCTGGAAGACATCTGGAACATCACCCCGAACCTGATGTTGAACCTCGGCGTGCGCTGGGACCGCTTCGAGAACCGCACCGCCGATGGCGACGCCTTCATCAAGATGGACGACCTGATCGCGCCGCGTTTCGGGTTCTCCTGGGACATGAAGGGTGACGGCAGCACCAAGCTGTTCGGCAACGCTGGCCGCTATTACCTGCCGGTGACCAACAACATCAACGTCAACTTCGCTGGCGGCTTGACCGACGAGTACTCCTACTACGTGCTCAATGGCTGGCAGCAGCAGGCCAACCCGGTCACCGGGGCGCCGTACATGGCGCCGGTCATCGGCCAGCAGATCGGTCCGGTGGATGCGCGCATGAACACCGGCGCGGCCGACCTGCGCCAGAGCGTGGACAAGGATCTGAAGGCGGTCTACCAGGATGAGTACATCCTCGGCTTCCAGACCATGATCAACCAGGCCTGGTCGTGGGGCGTCAACGCGACCTACCGCAAGATGGACCGCGCGCTGGATGACATGCGGATCAACCACACCCCGTGCGGGCCGACCGGCACCACCCTGTGGCCGATCGCCAACCCGGGCGAGAGCCTGACGATCTGGGGCGACTCCAGCATCGGCTGCGCCACCGAGGGCTGGATCACCATCGATACTTCCAAGGATGGCTACCGCAAGGGCGGCAGCCTGGAGGTGGTTGGCTACTCCAAGCCCAAGCGTACCTACAAGGCACTGGAATTCCAGATCGATCGCGCGTGGGATGAGAAGTGGCTGTTCAACGCCTCCTACCTGTGGTCGCGCAGCGATGGCAACTTCGAAGGTCCGGTCAATTCGGACACCAACTACGGCGATACCGGCATGGTCCAGCACTGGGATCATCCGTCCAACAACCAGCGCTATGGCCCGCTGTTCAACGACTTCCGGCATCAATTCAAGTTCCGCGCAGCCTACGCGCTGAACGAGCAGTGGTCGTTCGGCACCACGCTGCAGGTGCTGTCCGGTGGGCCGATCACCGCCTTCGGCGTGATGTGGCCCAACGACACCGTGGCCGGTGGCAGCACCTCCAGTGAAGGCAGCGGTGGCGGTACCGGCTGGCTGTGCGTGGCCAACTGCTCGGGGGCGTACGATCAGCGCCAGTTCGAGTACAGCCCGCGCGGTGCCTTCGGTCGCCTGCCGTGGACCTGGACCATGGGTGCCAACGTCACCTGGCGTCTGCCGGTGGAGGGCATCGACCTGAGCGCACGCCTGTCGGTCTACAACCTGTTCAACAACCAGACCGTCATCAACGTGCACCAGCGCTATGAAGCCCAGCCCGGCCAGGTGCGTGAGAACACCTTCAACACCGGCACCCGCTGGCAGGCGCCGCGTTACACGCAGTTGATGGTGACCTGGAACTTCTGATCCGGCCCGCGCGTGGCAGGTGCCGACGGTGCGTCGGCACCTGCTTCCAACGCCATCCCGCGTGCACGCGCGCAATTGACCGCGGGTCGATACGAGCCTTCCACGGGCGGCGCCGGTTGCATGCCCTCCGGTCATGACGAGGGAACCCATGCCGTCACACGCTTCAACGCACATTCGATCCAGCGTTCTCGCGCTTGGCATGGCCTGCGCCCTGAGCATCGCGCCCAGCGCACGGGCAGCCGATCCCGCCGACACCTTCAATCGCCTGCTCGATCAGACCGTCGCCCAAGAACACCTGCCGGGTATCGCCATGGCTGTCGTCGAAGACGGCAACACTGTCTTCATCGGCACCCGTGGCGAGCGCCGCGCCGGGCAGGGCGAGCCCATCGACCCGGACACCCTGTTCAAGATCGCCTCCAACAGCAAGGCAATGACCGCCGCGCTGCTCGCCCGGCTCGTCGAGCGCGGTGCACTGCGCTGGGAGGACCCGGTCATCAAGTACCTGCCGCAGTTCCGCATGCATGACCCGTGGGTGACGCAGCAGATGCAGGTGCGTGACCTGCTGATCCACAACAGCGGCCTGGGCCTGGGGGCGGGCGACCTGATGCTGTGGCCCGAGCCCAACAGTTTCACCCGGCAGGACATCATCGCCGGCCTGGCCCATCTCAGGCCGGTCACCAGCTTCCGCAGCGGCTACGCCTACGACAACCTGATGTATGTGGTCGCGGGCGAGGTCGCCGCTGCCGCCGGCGGCAAGCCTTACGATCAACTGCTGCGTGAGGAAGTGTTCGTGCCGCTGGGGATGGATCGCTGCCAGGTCGGCGCGTGGTCGGTCGCGGCGGTCGGCAACGTCGCCCAGCCGCACGCGCGGAAGGACGGCCGCAACGTGGTGCAGGGCGCCGACGGCGGGACCAGTGCCGATCTGACCTCTATGGCGGCCGGCGGCATCCGTTGCAGCCTGCGCGACATGACCCGCTGGATGCAGGTGCTGCTCGATCCCGCACTCGCTCCCGGTTGGCTGGGCACGGCGCAGCGCCGCGCACTGTGGACCGCGCACATGCCGATGCCGCTGGGCGAGCGGCAGCGGCGCTGGGACAACGCGCATGTCTCTGCCTATGGTTACGGGTGGCGCCTGTCGGACATGGACGGGCAGTGGAAGGTGGCGCACACCGGCACGCTGTCCGGCATGTATTCCTCGCTCGCGCTGCTGCCGGACCGCAAGGTCGGCGTGGTGATCCTGATCAACAGCGACGCCGAGGACGCACGCACCGCACTGATGCAGGTGGCCTTGAAGCACTACACTGCAGCGCAGGACACGGCCGACGTGGACCACTATCTGGCCCTGCTTGAACAGGAGCGTGCCGACCGCCGTGGTGACGGCAAGGTTCGACCGGATACCCGCGCGCGCCGGCCGGCTTCGCTCCACACCACGGTGTCGGCGCAGGGCCGTTACCGCGACCCGTGGCTGGGCGAGGCCCTGCTCTGTCCGGAGCAGGGCGCGCTGCGCTTCAGCGTGGTCAAGTCGCCGATGCTGCGCGGCCAGGTCATGCAGCTCGGCGCGCGCTGGCTGGTGCAGTGGGATACGCTCGGGGCCGATGCCGAGCCGTGGTTGCAGCTGCAGCCCGGCGCCACGCCCGCCCTGACCTTGGCCGCGATCGATCCGGAGATCGACTTCAGTTATGACTACCAGGACCTGCACTTCACCCGCATCGGTGATTGCCCGTAGCGCGCTGTTGCTGGCACTGCTGGTCGGCAGCGCCCACGCGGCAGCGGCGCCGGCGGTCACGCTCTCGCCCGCGCGCGACGTGGCCGAAGCCGGGCTGGTCGACATCCGCACGCTCTCACCGGCGATCGCGCATGACATCCGCTACGCCGGCCCCGACAACTTCACCGGGCAACGCGTGCCCGGCTACGACGCGCCCAAGTGCTATCTGCTCGCCCCGGCCGCCACCGCGCTGGCGCAGGTGGAAGCAGACCTGCGTGCCGAAGGGTTCGCGCTGCGCCTCTTTGACTGCTATCGCCCGGCCCACGCGGTGAAGGCCTTCGTCGCCTGGGCACACGATCCGCACGAGCAGTCGCGCAAGGCGCAACAGTACCCGGACCTCGCCAAGCCGGCCCTGCTCGGTGGCTACATCGCCGAGACCTCCGGCCACAGCCGGGCCGCCACGGTAGACCTGACCCTGCTCGATTGCCGCGACGGCCCCTGTGCGCCGGTGGACATGGGCACCGAGTTCGACTTCTTCGGCCCGCGCGCGCATACCGATGCGCCGGAGATCAGCGCGGCGCAGCGCCGCCACCGCCAGCAGCTGCGCCAGGCCATGGCCCGGCGTGGCTTCGCCAACTACCCGATGGAGTGGTGGCATTTCACCCTGCAGCCCGAGCCGGCACCGACCACCGCCTACGACGTGCCGGTCCGCTGAGGCGCGCCGCTACACTGTGCGCTGACCGCCGGATCGGACCACGATGAACCTGCCGCTGCACGTTGGATTGCTGGGAACGCTGGAGGCAGGGCTGATCGCGCTGTTCGTCGGGCTGCTGGTGTATGCGCTGTGGCACCGGCTGTGCCGCTGGGCAGGCTGGACCGACGGCCATGCGATCGGCTGGGCCTGCGTGATCGCGGTGGTGGCCTCGGCCGGCATCGATGCCTGGAACCTCTTCTACATGGGGATGATGCGGCTCGAGTCGCCGCTGTATGCACGGCTGTTCCTGGCCAGCATCCACGATCCGAACGAACTCGGCTCGCGCGTGGTGCTGGAAGTGGCCGGCGCGATCGGCGGTGTTGCGCTGGGCTGGCTTTTGTTCAGTTCCCGCTCAGGCGAAAAAAACAGCAACGCGGCGTGAGATTGCGTTCGCTTCCGGTTAAATCCCGCCTCAATGAATGGGTGCGTTACCAACCGCTCACCTGTGGCTAACCAGCGCGGTACTGCACGCATTCCCGCGAGTGGTTAAGGCCGCGTGCGCAGGGCGATCGAGGGCCAATATCGATTCACAAACGGGGTGGCAGTGTGGGGCCGTGCGGAAACAACAGGCCGCGCAACAACCACCAAGGAGACCACCCCAATGACTCATCGCATCCGCAAGCCCCTGATCGCCCTGATCGTCGCCGCAGGCAGTGTGCTGGCCATTCCGGCGATGGCCCAGTCGGCCCAGCAGAGTGCCGCGCAGGCCCAGAACCAGGCCGCCCAGGCGCAGCAGGCGGCGGCGCAGGCCGGAGATGCAGCCGATACCGCGGCCAACGCCGCAGCGCAGGCCTCCGCGCAGGCCAGCGGCGGCGGTGGCCAGACCTGGGCCAGCGTCGATACCGACGGCAACGGCACCATCAGCAAGTCCGAAGCACAGGTGAACGCGGGCCTCGCCCAGGTGTTCGACCAGGCCGACACCAACAAGGACGGCGAGCTCTCGCCGGACGAATACAAGGCGTACGTGGCCGCCCAGCAGGGCAAGGCCGCCGATGCTGGCGCCCAGCAGAGCAAGTAAGGACCGGGGACACCGGTAGCGCAGTGAGGGGGAAAGGGCGGCTTCGGCTGCCCTTTCTTTTTGCGTCGCCGTTTGGGGCGGCTTGGCTGCTGTTGGTATCCTTGGCCGATGATGACTTCCCTGCCCACGCCGCAAGGCGCTATCGGCCTGGTTGGTTTTGACGGTGATGACACGCTGTGGAAGAGCGAGGATTTCTACCGCAAGGCCGAACAGGATTACCTCGACATCCTGTCGCGCTACATCGACGTGCATGACACGCAGACCGCTCGCCACCTGCTGGAAGTGCAGCAGCGCAATCTCGGTGTGTTCGGCTACGGCGTGAAGGGCATGACCCTGTCGATGGTCGAAGCGGCCATCGAGATCACCAACCAGACCATCAGCGCCCGCGACCTGCAGCAGATGCTGGACATCGGCCATGACACCCTGCGCCACCCGGTCGAGCTGATCGACGGTGTGCGTGAGTCGGTTACCGAGATCGCCCGCGATTACCCGGTCGTGCTGATCACCAAGGGCGACCTGTTCCACCAGGAAGCCAAGATCAAGGTGGCGAACCTGCGCGACCTGTTCCCGCGCATCGAGATCGTCTCCGAGAAAGACCCGGAAACCTATGCGCGCGTGCTGGAAGAGTTCGATCTGCCGATCAAGCGCTTCGTGATGGTCGGCAATTCGCTGCGCTCGGACATCGAGCCGGTGATCACCCTTGGCGGCTGGGGCATCCACACCCCGTACGCGGTGACCTGGGCGCACGAAACCCAGCACGGCGTGGCCGACGACGAACCGCGCATGGTCGACGCGCCGACCGCCTTCGACTGGCCGCAGGCGCTGCGGACCATCGAGGCCAAGGCCGCGCAGGCCGGATGATGCGCGCCGGCCTGCTCGCGCTGCTGCTGATGCTGCCCTGGGCGGCTGCGGCCGAGCAGACCCCGGAGAAGTCCGCCGCCTACGTGGTGGACACCGGCGATGCCTGGGTGGATACCCAACTGCAGGACATCAACCATTACGCCGAGCGCTACCCGGACAGCTTCCTGGATGAAGTCTCGCGCTACGCCGGTGTCTCGCGCGGTTACGTCGCCGCGCTGATGCACACCCACGGCTGGCAGGCCGGCGACATCTACTTCGCCTGTTTCTGGGCGCACGTGATCGAACAGTCCTGCCGCGGGAGCGTGCAGGCGTGGTCGCGCGCGGTGCCGGAGGAGGGCGAAGCCAAGCGCTGGGAAGCGGTGGTCGCCGAGCTCCCGGTCACCCCGACCAACCTGCATTGGCGCGCGCTGCGCCACGCCATCGTCGCCAGCCACGACCACTGGGACCGCCCGGTGAAGCTCGACGCCACGCTGCAGCGCCAGCTGGGCAACCGCGAGCAGCGGCGGCGCACGGCGGCCACTCCGGAACCGGCCGCAGCGACGCGTTGAGATACCGCGTATCCACGCCATGCGTGGATGCTCTTCGCGCCCATCGCATTCGATGTAGCCACCCATGGGTGGCTACCCTGCCTCCCGCTTTGCTGCTGTGCAGATCGCCGCGCGCGACCGCCTCGGCGACAATGGCGGACTGCTGTCCCTCCCCGTGATCCGTTGCCGAGTACGTCATGAGCACCGACCGTTTCGTTTCACCCGACGATATCCGCAGCCTGTTCGCCCAGGCGATGTCCACCATGTACCGCACCGAGGTGCCGCTGTACGGCACCCTGGTCGACCTGGTGGCCGAGATCAACGATGCCGTGCTGACCGCCAATCCGGCGTTGGCCGAGCAGTTGGACCGCACCGACGAGCGCGCCCGCCTCGACCAGGAACGCCACGGCGCGATCCGGGTCGGCACGGCGGAAGAACTGGCCACGCTGGGCCGCCTGTTCGCGCTGATGGGCATGTACCCGGTGGGTTACTACGACCTCTCGGTGGCCGGCGTGCCGGTGCATTCCACCGCGTTCCGGCCGCGTACCGCACAGGCGCTGGCACGCAATCCGTTCCGGGTGTTCACCTCGCTGCTGCGGCTGGAGCTGATCGAGAACGTCGCGCTGCGCGAGCAGTCCGCTGCCATTCTCGCCCAGCGCCGGATCTTCACCGATACCGCGCTGGCCCTGATCGCGCAGGCCGAACGCGAGGGCGGCCTCGACGAGGCCGATGCGCGCCGCTTCGTCATCGAGGCGCTGGAGACTTTCCGTTGGCACGGCGACGCCACGGTGTCGCTGGACACCTATCACGCGCTGCATGACGCGCACCGGCTGATCGCCGACGTGGTCAGCTTCCGCGGTCCGCACATCAACCACCTGACCCCGCGCACGCTGGACATCGACGCCGCGCAGGCCGGGATGCTCGCGCGTGGCATCGACGCCAAAGCGGTGATCGAAGGTCCGCCACCGCGCCGCTGCCCGATCCTCCTGCGCCAGACCAGCTTCAAGGCGCTGGAAGAAACCGTGCACTTCCCCTCGGGCGACGCCGGCGATGCCGGTACGCATACCGCACGCTTCGGTGAGATCGAACAGCGTGGCCTCGCCCTGACGCCCAAGGGCCGCGCGCTGTATGACCAGCTGCTGGCGCAGGCGCGCGACAGTGGGGGTGCCGGCAGCACCGGCCAGGATTACCGGACCCGCCTGGCCGCGGCGTTCATCGCTTTCCCGGATGACCACGACACCCTGCGTCGCGAAGGCCTGGGTTACTACCGCTATGCCCTGACCGAGGCCGGTCGTGCCAACCCGGGTGCGGTGGGTGATCTGCCGGCCGAAGCGCTGATCGCCGCTGGCCTGGCCAGTGCCGATCCGATCGTCTACGAGGATTTCCTGCCGGTCAGCGCCGCGGGCATCTTCCAGTCCAACCTGGGCGGCGACGAACAACTTGCCTACGCCGCGCATGCCAACCGCGATGCCTTCGAGCAGGCGCTGGGCATGAAGGTGGAGGACGAGTTCGCGATCTACGAGCGGCTGCAGGCCGAATCACTGACGTCCCTGCGGAACGGCTGACGGCGAGCGATCACTGACCGCGCGGGGACCGCCCTGCGGACGGGATCCTGAACCACGCGGGGGCCGCTCCCCGGGTAGTGCCGGCCGCTGGCCGGCTCTTCATGTACCAAACGGGCATGCGGGCTTGCGGACGGTAATGCGTGGAGCCGGCCAGCGGCCGGCACTACCAGGAAACAGAACGCCCCGGTCCGTGCATCGCAACACGGAAACAAAACGCCCCGGTAGGTACCGACCGTTGGTCGGTACCGTGCAGCATCAGGCCTTCATCGTCCCGGTATCCAGCCACCGCTGGTGCCACGACAGCGCTTCCGGCAGCAGGTGCGGGGTGTGCTTGCCATAACTCTCACGGCTCGCACGGTCGAAGTAGTCGTTCAACTGGTCGCGGAAATCCGGGTGCGCGCAGTTGTCGATCACCACCCGCGCCCGCTTGCGCGGGGTCAGGCCGCGCAGATCGGCCAGGCCTTGTTCGGTGACGATCACGGAGACATCGTGCTCGGTGTGATCCACATGGCTGACCATCGGCACGATCGCCGAGATGCTGCCGTTCTTGGCCGTCGAAGGACTCAGGAACGCAGACAGGAAGCCGTTGCGCGCGAAGTCGCCCGAGCCGCCGATGCCGTTCATGATCCGGCTGCCCATCACGTGCGTCGAGTTGACGTTGCCGTACAGGTCGGCCTCGATCATGCCGTTCATGCCGATGCAGCCCAGGCGGCGCACCAGTTCCGGATGGTTCGAGATCTCCTGCGTGCGCATGATGATGCGCTCGCGGTAGAAATCGATGTGCTCCTTGAAGGTCTCGTTCGCCTGCGGGCTCAGCGCGAAGCCGGTGCACGAGGCATAGCTCAGCACGCCGTCGCGCAGCAGGTCGAGCATGCCGTCCTGGATCACCTCGGTGAACGCACTCAGATCGCGGAAGCCGCTCTTGGCCAGCCCGGCCAGCACCGCGTTCGGGATGTTGCCCACGCCGCTCTGCAGCGGCAGCAGGTTGGCCGGCAGGCGGCCCTTGGCCACTTCGTGCTTGAGGAACTCGATCAGGTACTGCGCGATCTGCTCGCTGGTCGTATCGATCGGGCTGAACGGGCTGTTGCGGTCCGGGCCGTTGGTGCGCACCACCGCTACGATCTTGTCCGGGTCACAGCGCAGTGCGGTCTCGCCGATGCGGTCGTTGGCGTGCACCAGCGGGATCGGCTTGCGGTGCGGCGGCAGCGCGGTGCCGTAGTAGATGTCGTGCATGCCGTCCACGCCGGCCGGCTGCCACTCGTTGACCTCGACGATCACCTTCTTGGCCAGGTCCAGCCAGGTCTTGTTGTTGCCGACCGAGGTGGAGGGCACCAATGAGCCGTCCTCGCGGATCGCCGAGACCTCGATCACCGCAGTGTCGATGTCGCCATAGAAGCCGAACCACACGTGCTGGGCGACATGGCTGAGGTGGATGTCGATGTAATCCAGCTTGCCCTCGTTGATGCGGTTGCGCGCATCCGGGTCGCTCTGGAAGGGCATGCGCATCGCGATGCCATCGGCCTTGGCCAGCGCGCCGTCCAGCTCCGGCGCGGTCGAGGCGCCGGTCATCAGGCTGATCTGGAACGGCAGGCCCTGGGCGTGCACCGCCTCGATGCGCTGCGCCAGCGCGACCGGCACCGCCTTGGGATAGCCTGAACCGGTAAAGCCGCTCATGGCGACGGTTTCACCCGGCTGGATCAGGGCGGCGGCAGCTTCGGCGGAGACAACGCGGTCACGCAGACGCGCGTTTGCAATGCGATCGACAGACATGACGACAACGTTTTTGGGGGGATCCCCATTATCGGCGATCCACGCAGGGGCAGGGGTTCTACCTTGGTGGGATGGCGTTTTCACATCGGCGCCTCCCTGTTCAGCTTTCCGGCCTACTTCTGTACCCGCAAGTATTGTTTTGCAGTGCAGCGTGCAAGTTCTCCGCCGACCCTAGAAGATCGACCTGCATCCCGACGTGGGGGAGGGAGCAGAGCCCGCTGGCAGTTCGCTGCAAGCGGGCTTTTTTATGTCTCGCCTCCGGAACATCGGGGCGCCAATGGGGTTTCGCGCGTCGACACGCGCCCGGGCATGACCGCTCAACCGGTGAACACGCTTCTGCCCTGCAGGGCGACCCGCGCCGGGCATAATCCCCCCATGCCGATTTCCGACCTCGCCGCGCCCGCGCGCGTCCCCGACGCCCTTGTTCCCCTGGTCGACCGTGCCCTCGCGCGGCTGGCCCTGTCGCTGACCGATGCCGGCCACTGGCCGCCCCCGGGCCCAGTGCTGGAAACGCTGCGCGCGCTGGCCGTCACCAGCGACTTCGCCATCGACACCCTGTGCCGCCAGCCCACGCTGTTGTCGCACCTCACGCAGGCAGGCTGCCCGCCGTTGCCGCTGCCCGAGCTGGACCCGCTGCAACCCAGCGAATGGCAGCAGCGCCTGCGCCGCTACCGCACCGCCGCCTCCACCCGGTTGATCTGGCGCGACCTGACCGGGCTGGATGACGTCCCGGCCACGCTCGCCGGCGCTACCCGGCTGGCCGAAGAGTGCCTGCAGTTGGCGCTGTCCGCGCTGGAGCAGGAATTCAGCGGCCGTCATGGCGTTGTCCGGGCCGCCGACGGCAGCGCGCAGCAGCTGGTCGTATTCGGGCTGGGCAAGCTGGGCGGTGGCGAACTCAATTTCAGCTCGGATGTGGATCTGGTCTACGCCTACCCGCAGGGCGGCGAATCCGATGGCGCGCGCCCACTCGCGGCCGAGGAATACTTCGCGCGCCTCGGGCAGCGCCTCGCGCGGCTGCTGGATGACACCACCGTGGATGGTTTCAGCCACCGCGTCGATCTGCGCCTGCGCCCGTTCGGGAACGCAGGGCGCGTGGCGCTGTCGTTCGCCGGCATGGACCAGTACTTCCAGCGCGAAGGTCGCGACTGGGAGCGCTACGCTTGGCTGAAGGCGCGCGCCGTGGCCGGGGATATCGCCGCCGGTGAAGCCTGGCTGCAGACCCTGCGCCCGTTCGTCTACCGCCGCTATCTGGATTTCACCGCGCTCGATGGACTGCGCGAAATGAAGGCCGCGATCACCGCCGAGGTCTCGCGCCGCGAGATGCACGACGACATCAAGCGCGGCCCCGGCGGCATCCGTGAAATCGAATTCCTCGCGCAGGCGCTGCAGCTGATCCGTGGGGGCCGCGAAGCGCCGTTGCGCGAACGCCGCCTGCTGCACGCGTTGCCGGCGCTGGTCGCGTCTGGCCAGATGGCCGAGCAGGACGGCGCCGACCTCCTGCATGCCTACGGCTTCCTGCGTCGGCTGGAAAACCGCCTGCAGATGCTGCGCGACGCACAGACCCACGCGCTGCCCACCGATGGCACCGACCGCCTGCGCATCGCCGCCGGCCTCGGGTACGAGGACTGGGACGCGCTGGTCGCCGCGCTCGACGTACAGCGCGAGCGGGTCAGCACCGAATTCGCCGCGCTGCTCGCACCGCGCCGTGGCCAGGCCGCGCCGGATGCGCTGGCCAGCTACTGGCGTGGCCTGCCCGACAACGGCAGCGCCGAGGTACTGGCCGAGGCCGGCTTCTTCGATGCCGGCAGCGCCGATCAATCCCTGCGCGATTTCGCGCAGAGCTCCGGGGTGAAGTCGCTGTCCGATGCCGCGCGTGCCCGCCTGGACCGCGTGCTGCCGGCGCTGCTGCATGCGGCCACCCGCTCGCCGCAACCGGACGCCGCGCTCAAGCGCGTGCTCGGCCTGCTGCAGGCGATCCTGCGCCGCACCAGCTACCTCGCCCTGCTCGACGAACAACCCAGCGCACTGGCGCGGCTGGTCGACGTGCTGGCGCGCAGCGCCCTGCTGGCCGAGCGCCTGGCCGCCTACCCGTTGCTGCTCGACGAACTGCTCGACGTGCGCGTCTCCGGCCCGATGCCGGATGCCGCGGGCATGCAGGCCGAGTGCGATGTCGCGCTGACCGTCGATGATCCCGAAGGCGCGCTGCGCCTGCTCAACGAGACGAGGCTGGCGCTGAGCTTCCGCATGGCGATGGCCACGCTGGATGGCCGCCAGCGCGCCGTCGACACCACCCGGCAACTGGCCGAGCTCGCACAGGCGGTGGTCGTCACCGTGCTCGCGCTGGTACAGGCCGACATGCAGCGCCAGCACGGCGGCATACCGGGCGGTCGTTTCGCGATCATCGGCTACGGCAGCCTGGGCGGACTGGAACTGGGCTTCGGCTCGGACCTGGATCTGGTCTTCCTGCACGATCACCCGGCCGGGCAGGACAGCAGCGACGGTCCACGCCCGCTCGATCCCGGCCGCTGGTACGCACGCCTGGCGCAGAAGGTGATGGCGATGCTGGGCGCGGTGACCGCCGCCGGCCGCCTGTACGACATCGACGTGCGCCTGCGCCCGGACGGAGGCAAAGGCGCCCTGGTGTCTTCGCTGGCCAGCTACACCGAATACCAGCGCGAACGCGCCTGGACCTGGGAGCACCAGGCACTGGTGCGTGCCCGTGCGATTGCCGGCGATGCCTCGCTGCTGGCCGATTTCGAACGGGTGCGCGCAGACACGCTGGCGCGCCCGCGCGACAACGCGGTGCTCTACGCCGATGTGCTGAAGATGCGCGCCCGCATGCGCGCCGAGCTGGACCGCAGCGACGCCGCGCGGCTCGATCTCAAGCAGGGCGCGGGCGGTATCGTCGATCTGGAATTCCTGCTGCAGACCGGTGTGCTCGACAGTGCTGGAATGCATCCGCAGGTGGTGGGGCCGCGCGATACCCCGAGCCTGATCGACGCGCTGGCCGATATCGCGTGGCTGCCCGGCGGCACCCGGGATGGGCTGCACGAGGCGCATGCGGCACTGCTGGACGTGGGCCTGGCCTGCACGCTGGACCGCCGCCCGCGCCTGGCACCGCCGACGCCGGCACTGGAAGCGGCACGCGCGATGATCATCGCGGCGAGTGATGCAGCGGGGTTGCCGTTCCAGATGCGGATCGACGTCGCGCCCTGACGCCGGTTTGCCCGGGCATGGACCGCATCGCTCGGGCATCCACCATGCATCGCGCGGGCATCGACCTTGCATCGCTCGGGCACCGGTAGTGCCGGCCGCTGGCCGGCTCCCATGAACCCTGCAGAGCCGGCC
>NZ_JBDJMB010000027.1:0-42892 GCF_039673645.1 Stenotrophomonas sp. TWI700
GGGGCGGGCGGGGGCCCGTTCCTTTAACGGCTCGCGGCCGGGGGCCCCCCCCCCGCCCCCGGCCCTACCGGTGGTGCGAGGGTGTCCGCCTTCGCGGATCACCCCTTGCCCAGCCGGGCGACCAGCCCGTGCAGCGCCTGCTGGGCGTCCGGGGCGTACCAGGCGTCCACGAAGCGGTCGAGCTGGATGAGGTCGGCGTGCAGCGCCTCGTGCAGGTCGGCGCGGGCGATGGCACGGGTCAGCAGCATCGGCTGGCGCGGCAGCTTCAGCAGGCTCTGCAGCCAGGCCACGGCGCGGGCGACGACCCGATCCGCATCGACCACCTCATCGACCAGCCCGATCTGCAGTGCACGCTCGGCCGGCACCATCTCGCCGCCGACCAGCAGGGTGGTGGCCCGATGGTGGCCGACCACGCGGCGCATCAGGCGCTGGATGCCTTCCGGCGCGACCAGCCCGACCTGCACTTCGTTCAGGCCGATCACCGTGGGATGGGCGGCATCGGGGCTGCGCGCGATGATCCGGTAGTCGCAGCACAGCGCCAGCACGCAGCCGCCGGCCGGGGCGTGCCCGGTCATGGCCGCCACCACCGGCACGCGGCATTCGGCCAGGGTGCGCACGGCGCCGAAGAAGGCCTGCCAGCTGTCCAGCAGCCTGTGCTTGTCATCGCCATGGCCGAGCAGGTGCGGCACGTCCATGCCGGCACTGAAGATGCGCTCGCTCCCGGACAGCACGATGCCGTGCACGTCCTCGGACATGGCCAGGTTGATCGCCTGGATCAGGTGCCGGCACAGCTCGGTGTCCAACGCATTGACCGGTGGACGCGCCAGCCGCAGTTCGCGGATGGGGCCATGGTTGATCACCTCGATGAGCGTCGTCATGCTGCAGTCTCGTTGCGGACAGGGAACGAAGCCGATGATAACCAAACCATTCGTGTGCGTATTGTTGGGACTGTGTGCGTTCGCAGCATCGGCGTCGGCGGTGGCCGATGCGCCTGCCTGCGTGTCACTGCGCGACGGCTGGGTGCGGTTGCCGCCGGGCGCGATGCCGATGGCCGCCGGTTACGGGCGGATCCGCAATGACTGTCGCGAGACGGTCGTGGTGATCGCCGCCGGCAGCAAGGCGTTCGGTGATGTGTCCCTGCATGAAACCACGCTGGTCGACGGGGTCAGCCGGATGCGCGCGGTGGAGCGGCTGCCGATCGCGGCGGGTGCGACGGTCGAGCTCAAACCGGGCGGCCTGCACCTGATGCTGATGCAGCCGGAGGTGGCGCTGAAGGAGGGGGCACAGCTGCCGTTGCGGCTGAGCCTGGAAGACGGCCGCAAGGTGGATGGACAGCTGCAGGTGCGCGGCGCGCGTTGAGTGCGTGCTGGCCGGCACGCGCGCGGTCAACTCCAGTCGTAGGAGAACAGGACGGTGCGGCTGTCCGGTTCGTACAGCATCACGATGGCATCGGCGCCCGCGGCGCACCAGTTGTAACCGGCTACTTCGGCGACCGCGAAAAACGGTTTGCCATCGCGGGTGATGCGCACGTTCTCGGCATCGTCCGGTCGGTCGCGGTCATACATCGCCGGATCCAGCGCGATCTCGAATGCCGGCGGGATCTCGGCGGTCTCGGTCCAGTTGCCGCCGGAAATCTGCCCGCCGAGCCTGTCCAGATACGCCTGTTCGCCCGGCTCGCCATCGCCATAGCGCATGTAGCTGGCCAGCGAGCCGTGGGTCTGGAAATAGGCGTGTGCCTTGGCATGACTGTCGCGCATCTCGGCGATGTGCTCGACCGCGTCGCTGTCCTGCCCCTGGTCGCCGATGAAGTAGCCCGCGTTGCCGAGGAAGCGCACGCGGTTGTCGGTGGTCAGCTCGAATGCGATCCAGTTGGTGCCGGTGAACGCGTTGTGGTGCTCTTCGGTGTCTTCGCCGATGCAGCCTTCATACGGCTCTATCGGGCACAGCATCGTGGCCACGGTCCCGGCCAGCTCCGGACGCAGGATACCCAGGTCGATGCCGATCAGCGGCAGCAGGTGTTCGGCCAGCCACGGTTGTTCCTGGGAAAAAACGTCGGCGGGGAACGGCG
The DNA here is from genome assembly GCF_039673645.1 of Stenotrophomonas sp. TWI700. NCBI lineage: Bacteria > Pseudomonadati > Pseudomonadota > Gammaproteobacteria > Lysobacterales > Lysobacteraceae > Stenotrophomonas > Stenotrophomonas sp. TWI700. Next base: position 2,069 of record NZ_JBDJMB010000027.1, read on the forward strand.
TCATTCCGGGGAGAAGTGTGCGGATGTCGGTCTGGTGGAACATGGCATTCCTTTGAACGAATGGCCGTAGTGCCGGCCGCTGGCCGGCACCCATGCACCTCCATCCGGCGTCATGAGGGTGCCGGCCAGCGGCCGGCAATCATGCATATGCGTTCGGGGGGATGAGGTTGCCGGCCAGCGGCCGGCACTACCTGCTCAGCTCGACGCGGTGCGGATCGCCTCGGGCAGCGGTGCGCTCTTGCCGGTATGGGTATCCATCCACACCACCACCACGTTGCCGTCCGAATACAGCGTGCTGTCGTTCTTCTCGTCGACGATGCGGTGGCCGATGGTCACGCTGCTGTTGCCGAGACGCTCGACGAACAGCTCCACCACGATGTCGTTGGGCCACACGATCGGCAGGCGGTAGTTGACGTTGGTCGCCGCGACTACCGGTGCGATGCGGTCGGTCATCGAAACGCCCTCCACCCCCAGCATCCAGCGCACGCGCGCTTCTTCCAGGTAGGAAATGTACTTGGCGTTGTTGACGTGGCCCATGCTGTCCATGTCGCGCCAGCGGACGCTGATCGGCACGCGGGCGAGGATCTTGTGTTCGCTGCTCATTACTTCTTCTTCGCCTTCGTAGTCTTGGCAGGGCTGGTTTTGCTGGGGGTTGCCGCACGCGTGGCGGCGACCGCCTTCTTGGCCACCTTGGCCGGCTTTTCCGGCTTGGCCTTGCGCGGCGGGCGGGCGTCGGGCTTGTTGGCCACGGCCGCCGGCTGTTCCGGGCGCGCGCTGGTGGAGGGCAGCATCTTGGCCAGGAACTGGCCGGTGTACGAGGTCGGGCAGGCCGCCACGTCTTCCGGCGTACCGGTGACCAGGATGGTGCCACCGCGGTGGCCGCCTTCCGGACCCAGATCGACGATCCAGTCGGCGGTCTTGATCACGTCCAGGTTGTGCTCGATCACCACCACCGTGTTGCCTTCGTCGCGCAGCTTGTGCAGCACGCCGAGCAGCGCCTCGATGTCGTGGAAGTGCAGGCCGGTGGTCGGCTCATCCAGGATGTACAGCGTGCGCCCGGTATCGCGGCGCGACAGTTCCTTGGACAGTTTCACGCGCTGCGCTTCACCACCGGACAGCGTGGTCGCGCTCTGGCCCAGCTTGATGTAGCTCAGGCCCACGTCGACCAGCGTTTCCAGCTTGCGCGCGATGCTCGGCACCGGTTCGAACAGCTTCAGCGCATCTTCGACGGTCATCTGCAGCACGTCGTTGATGTTGTAACCCTTGTACAGGATCTCCAGCGTTTCGCGGTTGTAGCGCTTGCCGTGGCAGACATCGCAGGGCACGTACACGTCCGGCAGGAAGTGCATTTCCACCTTGATCAGCCCATCGCCCTGGCAGGCCTCGCAGCGGCCACCGCGCACGTTGAAGCTGAAACGCCCCGGCGAATAGCCGCGTGCACGCGCTTCGGGCACCTGCGCGTACAGCTCGCGCAGCGGCGTGAACAGGCCGGTGTAGGTGGCCGGGTTCGAGCGCGGGGTGCGGCCGATCGGCGACTGGTCGATGTCCACCACCTTGTCGAACAGATCCAGGCCGTCGACTTCCTTGTACGGGGCGATCGGGTGCGAGGAGCCGTTGATCTCGTTGGCGGCCAGCGAGAACAGGGTGTCGTTGATCAGGGTCGACTTGCCCGAGCCGGACACGCCGGTGATGCAGGTCAGCAGGCCCGACGGAATGTCCAGGTCCACGCCCTTGAGGTTGTTGCCACTGGCACCGCGCAGGTGCAGCGTCATCTTCGGGTTGGGCTTGTGCCGGCGTGCCGGGATCTCGATGGCGCGCTTGCCCGACAGGTACTGGCCGGTCAGCGAACGCGGCGCATCCAGGATGTCCTGCAGCGTGCCCTGGCCGACGATCTCGCCGCCGTGCACGCCCGCGCCCGGACCGATGTCCAGCACGTAGTCCGCCAGGCGGATCGCATCTTCGTCATGCTCGACCACGATCACCGTGTTGCCGAGGTCGCGCAGGCGGGTCAGGGTGCCGAGCAGGCGCTCGTTGTCGCGCTGGTGCAGGCCGATCGACGGCTCGTCCAGCACGTACATTACGCCGACCAGGCCGGCACCGATCTGCGAGGCCAGCCGGATGCGCTGGGCTTCGCCACCGGACAGGGTGTCGGCCTTGCGTTCCAGGGTCAGGTAATCCAGGCCGACATCGACCAGGAAGCCCAGGCGTTCGCCGATCTCCTTGACGATCTTGCCGGCGATCTCGCCGCGCCAGCCGGGCAGGGTCATGCTGCTGAAGAACTTCAGCGCATCGTCGATCGGCATCACCACCAGTTCCGGCAGCGCACGGTCGGCCACGAACACGTTGCGCGCGGCCTTGTTCAGGCGCTGGCCGTTGCACTCGGGGCAGTTGCGCTCGCTGATGTACTTGGCCAGCTCTTCGCGCACCGCCGAGGACTCGGTCTCCTTGTAGCGGCGCTCGAGGTTGGGAATGATGCCCTCGAAGCGATGCTTGCGCTGGGTGCGGCCACCGGCTTCGGTGAAGTAGGTGAAGGTGATCGTCTCGTCGCCGCTGCCGTACAGCACGGCCTGGCGCACGTCCTCGGGCAGGCTCTGCCACGGGGCGTCGGTGTCGAACTTGTAGTGCTTGGCCAGCGAGGCGATCAGCTGGAAGTAGTAGGCGTTGCGGCGGTCCCAGCCGCGCACGGCACCGGCCGAGAGCGACAGCTCCGGGTGCACCACCACGCGCGAGGGATCGAAGAACTCGGCCATGCCGAGGCCATCGCAGCCCGGGCAGGCGCCGACCGGCGAGTTGAAGGAGAACAGGCGCGGTTCCAGCTCCGGCAGCGAGTAATCGCAGACCGGGCAGCTGTACTTGGACGAGAACAGGTGCGCAGGCGCATCCTCCACATCCAGCGACTGCACCGAGACCATGCCGTCGCCCAGCTTCAGCGCGGTTTCAAAGCTCTCGGCCAGGCGCTGCTTGATGTCCTCGCGCGGGCGGAAGCGGTCGATCACCGCCTCGATGGTGTGCTTCTGGCGCAGCGCCAGCGGCGGCACCGCATCGATTTCATGCAGCTGGCCGTCCACGCGCACCCGCACATAGCCCTGCGCGCGCAGCTGGTCGAAGACCTGGGCGTGTTCGCCCTTGCGCTCGCGGATCACCGGGGCCAGCAGCATGTAGCGCTGCTCGGCATCCAGGGTCAGCACGTGGTCGACCATCTGGCTGACCGTCTGTGCTTCCAGCGGGTAGCCGTGGTCCGGGCAGCGCGGGCTGCCGACGCGGGCGTACAGCAGGCGCAGGTAGTCGTAGATCTCGGTGATCGTGCCGACGGTCGAGCGCGGGTTGTGCGAGGTCGACTTCTGCTCGATCGAGATCGCCGGGGACAGGCCCTCGATGTGGTCCAGGTCCGGCTTTTCCATCACGCTGAGGAACTGGCGGGCATAGGCCGACAGCGACTCCACGTAACGACGCTGGCCTTCCGCGTAGATGGTGTCGAACGCCAACGAGGACTTGCCCGAGCCGGACAGGCCGGTGATGACAATCAGCTTGTCGCGGGGCAGGTCGAGATCGATGTTCTTGAGATTGTGCGTCCGCGCGCCGCGGATGCGGATGAAATCCATCGCCATGGGGGATCCGTTGTGGGGCTTCGGCTCAGGGAGCCGGCAAGCGGGTGGGGCAATCGGAAACGGCAATCGGTCAGCCTACCGAGCTTGGGATTTGGGGGCAATCGCGGACTTTGCCACCCCCATGTCTCATTCCCTGAGACCCCGCCAGCCGGTTTCCTGAACCGTATTCAGCCAAATCAGGGTCCGAGCAGGGGGTGGGTTGACCCGAAGTGGTTGAAGTCATTAAAATTCCGCTTCTGTCCGCCCTCGATGGCGGCAGTCCATAGACCACAATAACTACAGAGGAAGTCTGGTCATGTACGCAGTACTGGTAACCGGCGGTAAGCAATACCGCGTGGCGCAGGGCGAAACGCTCCGCGTTGAAAAGCTCGAAGTCGAAGTCGGCAACGAGATCAAGTTCGACAACATCCTGATGCTGGGCGACAGCGATGGCATCAAGCTGGGCGACGCGCTGAGCGGCGCTTCGGTCACTGCCAAGGTCGTGTCCCAGGGTCGTGCCGACAAGGTCCGGATCATCAAGTTCCGTCGCCGTAAGCACCACATGAAGCGTCAGGGTCACCGTCAGTACTACACCGAAATCGAGATCACCGGCATTGCCGGTGGCAGCAAGTAATAAGGAGAAGCAGTCATGGCACATAAGAAGGGCGTAGGCTCATCGCGCAACGGTCGCGACTCCAACCCGAAATACCTCGGCGTCAAGATCTTCGGTGGCCAGGCCATCGACGCCGGCAACATCATCGTGCGTCAGCGCGGCACCCAGTTCCATCCGGGTACCGGCGTTGGCCTCGGCCGTGACCACACCCTGTTCGCGCTCGTCGACGGCAAGGTGGAGTTCTCGGTCAAGGGCCCGAAGAAGCGTCGTACCGTCAGCGTCGTCGCCGAAGCCTGATCTTCAGCGGTACGCAGGCGCCCACGCCACGGCGTGGGGTCGCTGACGAAAGCCCCGCTTCGGCGGGGTTTTTCGTTGGTATCCACTACATCAGGCGGGACATTTCCCGCCGCCGGCCCTGGATCGTACCGGGGCCGTTAGACTCTGCGGTGGGGTGCACCTCGCGCCTGCCGCCTCCAGATTGGCATCCAGAATCATGAAACTTGTAGACGAAGCAGAAATCCAGGTGATCGCCGGCAACGGCGGCAACGGCTGCATCGGTTTCCGTCGCGAGAAGTTCATTCCGCTGGGCGGGCCGGACGGTGGCGACGGCGGTAATGGCGGCAGCGTGTGGATCCGCGCCGACGAGAACCTCAACACCCTGGTCGATTTCCGCCATGACCGCATCTTCAAGGCGCAGCGCGGCGAGAACGGCATGGGCCGCCAGGCCTATGGCAAGGGCGGCGAAGACCTGGTCATCACCGTGCCGATCGGCACCGTGATCATGAACGTCAGCACCGACGAAGTGATCGGCGATCTGACCGCGCATGGCGACCGCCTGCTGGTGGCCAAGGGCGGCCGCGGCGGCCTGGGCAACATGCATTTCAAGAGCTCCACCAACCGCTCGCCGCGCCAAGCGCTGCCGGGCGAAGAGGGTGAAGAGCGCCTGATCAAGCTCGAGCTGAAGCTGCTGGCCGACGTGGGCCTGCTGGGCTTCCCGAATGCCGGCAAGAGCACCCTGATCCGCGCCGTGTCCGCGGCGACCCCGAAGGTCGCCGATTACCCGTTCACCACGCTGTACCCCAATCTGGGCGTCGTGCGCGTGGAGAACTACCGCAGCTTCGTGATCGCCGACATTCCCGGCCTGATCGAGGGGGCGGCCGACGGCGCCGGGCTGGGCGCGCAGTTCCTGCGCCACCTGCAGCGCACCCGCCTGCTGCTGCACCTCGTGGATATCTCCCCGATGGAAGGCGGCGTGGAAGGTGTGTCGCCGATCGAGCAGGTCCGGGCGATCGAGCGCGAGTTGGAGAAGCACGACCCAGAGCTGCTGAACAAGCCGCGCTGGCTGGTGCTGAACAAGGCCGACCTGATGTTCGAGGACGAGGCCAAGGCCGCCGCCGAGAAGATCGTTGCCGAGCTGGGCTGGTCCGAGCCGTGGTACCTGGTCTCGGCCCTGGGCCGTGAAGGCACCTGGCCGATCATGAACAACATCATGGCCTTCTTCGATCGCCAGAAGGAAGACGAGGCGCAAGCGCGCGATGCGTACTGAGCGCAGCCACGCGCCCCTGAGAAACCCGGCTCCGGCCGGGTTTTTCTGTGGTGTCGCCGTAACCGCCGACCGGGCGGGTCGCCGCAGATCGCAGGCAACAAAAAACCCGGCCAGGGCCGGGTTCTTCTCTGCGGCTGGATCGAAGCCACGCATGGCGTGGCTCTACGACACCCGCAGCGCCGTATCAGGCGGCCTTGATGGCCTTGATGCGCGCGGTCAGGCGGCTCTTGTGGCGAGCAGCCTTGTTCTTGTGGATCAGACCACGCGAGCTGAAACGGTCGAGGATCGGCTGGGCAACAGCGAAGGCTGCCTCGGCGCCGGCGGCGTCATTGGCATCCAGAGCCTTGATCACCTTCTTGACAGCGGTGCGCAGCATCGAACGCTGAGCCGTATTGCGCGCGTTGCGCACGACGGTCTGCTTGGCGCGCTTCTTGGCGGACTTGATATTGGCCACAGTGGTGGTTTCCTGAAAAATCGGTGTAATGGGAACAGCAAGCTGGAAAGTATGATGGCTCGAAAAATGTACGTCAAGTCAATTGTCAAGAGGGAACACGGGTGAGTTCACCAAGGATGTTGCGGGGCCTGCTGTCTTTCAGCAGCATGACCATGATTTCGCGGGTGTTGGGGCTGGTTCGCGACCTGGTCATCACCACCACGTTCGGCACCAATGCGGTGACCGACGCCTTCTGGGTCGCCTTCCGGGTGCCCAATTTCCTGCGCCGGCTGTTCGCCGAAGGCTCGTTCGCCACCGCGTTCGTCCCGGTGTTCACGGAAGTGAAGGAAACCCGCTCGCATGCCGAGCTGCGCGAGCTGATGTCGCGGGTGGCCGGCACGCTGGGCGGGGTGCTGCTGCTGGTCACGGCGCTGGCGCTGATCTTCGCGCCGCAGTTGGCGACCCTGTTCTCCAGCGGGGTGGATACCGACCCGGCCAAGCATGGCCTGCTGGTGGACCTGTTCCGGTTGACCTTCCCGTTCCTGCTGTTCGTCTCGCTGACCGCGCTGGCTGGCGGGGCGCTCAACAGTTTCCAGAAGTTCGCGATGCCGGCGCTGACCCCGGTGATCCTCAACCTGTGCATGATCGCCGGCGCGCTGTGGCTGGCCCCGCGGCTGGGCGGCACCCCGGAGAAGCAGATCCTGGCCCTGGGCTGGGCGGTGCTGGCGGCCGGGCTGCTGCAGCTGCTGTTCCAGCTGCCCTCGCTGAAGGGCATCAATCTGCTGACCCTGCCGCGCTGGGGCTGGCGGCACCCCGGGGTGCGCAAGGTGCTGACCCTGATGGTGCCGACCCTGTTCGGTTCCTCGATCGCGCAGATCAACCTGCTGCTGGATACGGTGATCGCCGCCAAGCTGACCGATGGCTCGCAGTCCTGGCTGTCGCTGGCGGACCGCTTCCTGGAGCTCCCGCTGGGCGTGTTCGGGGTGGCGCTGGGCACCGTGATCCTGCCGGCGCTGGCCCGCCACCACGTGAGCACCGACAAGGCCGGCTTCTCCAGTGCGCTGGACTGGGGCCTGCGCACGACGCTGCTGATCGCGATCCCGGCCATGCTGGGTCTGCTGCTGCTGGCCGAGCCGTTGATCGCCACGGTGTTCCAGTACGGGCGTTTCACCGCGTTCGATACCCGCATGACCGCGCTGTCGGTCTACGGGCTGAGCTTCGCCCTGCCGGCGTTCGCGCTGCTCAAGGTGGTGCTGCCGGCCTTCTACGCCCGCCAGGACACCCGTACCCCGGTCCGCGCCGGCGTGGCCGCGCTGGTGGCCAACATGGTGTTCAACTTCATTCTGCTGGCCGTGCTGTACCACGTGATGGTGCCGGAGGCGCTCAAGGCGCAGGGCGTTTGGGTCGCGCTGGGCAAGCAGCCGGGCCTGCATCTGGCGCTGGGCATCGCCAGCGCACTGTCCAGTTACCTGAACCTGGGCCTGCTCTGGTACTGGCTGGGCAAGACCGATGTCTATCAGCCCAAGCCCGGCTGGGGCGGCTATGTGACCAAGCTGGGGCTGGCCTGTCTGGCGATGGTCGCGGTGCTGCTGGCCCTGCTGTACGGGATGCCGGCGTTCACCGGCATGGACAAATGGCACCGGATCGGGAACCTCGCGCTGCTGGTCGGCGGCGGTGGTCTGACCTATCTGGTGGCGCTGGTCGCCATGGGCTTCCGCCCGCGCCACCTGCGGGAGCATTGATACGTGGACAGCCCGGCTATACTTCATGGCTATCTCTTGCAAAGCATCGGCCCTGGTGGGCCGCATTCCACGTAGATGAGCAGGCTGTTTAGAAACGTCGAAGGCGGGCAGTTGTTCCCGCACGGAAGCGTGGTCTGCATCGGCGCATTCGACGGCCTGCACCTGGGTCATCGTGCGTTGGTGCGCCACGCCGTGTCGCGCGCGCGCGCGCTGGGCGTGGCCGCCGTGGCGGTGGCCTTCGAGCCGCTGCCGCGCGAGTACTTCGCCCAGGGCGAGCCGCCGCCGCGCTTGACCCTGGCGCGCGACAAGGTCGCGATGCTGCGCGAACTCGGCGTGGATGCGATCGGCCTGCTGCGCTTCGATGCGCGCATGGCCGCGATGCAGGCGGAGGCGTTCGTCGAGCAGCTGCTGGTGCACCGGCTGAGCGCGCGCGAGGTGTGGATCGGGCCGGAGTTCTGCTTCGGCAACCGCCGCAAGGGCGATCTGGCCCTGCTGCAGGCGATGGGCCGCGAGCGGGGTTTCAGTGCGGGGGAGATCGAGCCGGTCGACCTGCACGGCGAGCGCATCTCCAGCACCCGCATCCGCCAGCTGCTGCGTGCCGGTGATTTCAGCCATGCCGGCGATCTGCTGGGCAGGCCGTATACGATTGGGGGCAGGGTAGTGCGCGGCCGCCAGTTGGGCCGTACGCTGGGGTTCCCGACCGCCAACCTGCGCTTCCCGAAGACGCCGGCGCTGTCGGGGATCTACGCGACCTGGGTCCATGGCGTGTTCGACCAGCCGTGGCCCTCGGTCTCCAGCTTCGGCACGCGCCCCACCGTGGACGGCGTGGAGCCGCTGCTGGAAGCGCACCTGTTTGATTTCCAGGGTGACCTGTACGGTCGCCACATCGATGTCGAGTTCGTCGCCAAGCTGCGCGACGAAGAAAAGTTCCAAGATCTGGCTGCGTTGACCGACCAGATGCACCGTGACGCCGAACAGGCCCGTCACATCCTTTCCGAACACAGATTGCGAGCCACTGCGTGAGCCAGGACTACAAAGCCACCCTTCATCTGCCGGCAACCGAATTCCCGATGCGCGGCGACCTGCCCAAGCGCGAGCCGGGCATTCTGTCGCGCTGGGAGGACGAGGGCCTTTACGCCCGCCTGCGCGACAACGCGCAGGGCCGCCCGCTGTTCGTGCTGCACGACGGCCCGCCCTACGCCAATGGCCAGATCCACCTGGGCCATGCGGTCAACAAGATCCTCAAGGACATCATCGTCAAGTCGCGCTACCTGGCCGGCTTCGATGCGCCCTACGTGCCGGGCTGGGATTGCCACGGCCTGCCGATCGAGATCGCGGTCGAGAAGAAGTGGGGCAAGGTCGGCGTCAAGCTCGATGCGGTCGCGTTCCGCCAGAAGTGCCGCGAGTTCGCCGAAGAGCAGATCGAACTGCAGCGCCGCGACTTCAAGCGCCTGGGCGTGATCGGCGATTGGGACAACCCGTACAAGACGCTGAGCTTCGATTTCGAGGCCAACGAGATCCGCGCGCTGTCCAAGGTCTTCGCCAACGGTCACATCGTGCGCGGCGCCAAGCCGGTGCACTGGTGCTTCGACTGTGGCTCGGCGCTGGCCGAGGCCGAGATCGAATACCAGGACAAGACCTCGCCGGCGATCGACGTGGCCTACGTCGCGCGCGACGCGCAGCACCTGGCTGCGCGCTTCGGCGTGGCACTGCCGGGCGACGTCGAGGTGGCCGTGCCGATCTGGACCACCACGCCGTGGACCCTGCCGGCCTCGCTGGCGGTGTCGCTGGGCGCGGACATCGAGTACGTGCTGGCCGAAGGGCCGGCCCACCACGGCAAGCGCCGCTGGCTGGTGCTGGCGGCCGCGCTGGCCGAACGTTCGCTGCAGCGCTACGGCGTGGATGAGCTGGTGGTGCACGGCCGTACGCCGGGTGCGGCGCTGGAGGACCTGCTGCTGGCCCATCCGTTCTACCCGCAGCGCGACATCCCGCTGCTCAACGGCGCGCACGTCTCCGATGAAGACGGTACCGGTGCGGTGCATACCGCCCCGGGCCACGGCCAGGAAGACTTCGTGGTCAGCCAGCAGTACGGGCTGATGGAGAAGTACAACGCCGGCCAGATCAACCCGGTCGACGGCCGTGGCGTGTACCTGTCCTCGACCCCGCCGGCCGGCGACGTCGAGCTGGCAGGCGTGCACCTGTGGAAGGCGCAGCCGCTGATCATCGATGTGCTGCGCGCCTCGGGTGCGCTGCTGGCCCATGTCGAGATCGTGCACAGCTACCCGCACTGTTGGCGCCACAAGACCCCGGTCGTGTTCCGTGCCACCCCGCAGTGGTTCATCTCGATGGACAAGGCCAACCTGCGCAGCGATGCGATGGCCGCGATCGACACCGTCGGCTGGTTCCCGAGCTGGGGCAAGGCGCGCATCGGCTCGATGGTCGATGGCCGCCCGGACTGGTGCATCAGCCGCCAGCGCACCTGGGGCGTGCCGATCGCGCTGTTCACCCATCGCGAGACCGGTGAGCCGCACCCGCGCACCGTCGAGCTGATGCAGCAGGTCGCCGACCGCGTGCAGGCCGAGGGCATCGACGTCTGGTATTCGCTGGACAGCGCCGAGCTGCTGGGCGAAGACGCGCCGCAGTACGAGAAGGTCACCGACATCCTCGATGTCTGGTTCGACTCGGGCGTGACCCACGAAGGCGTGCTGCTGGCGCGTGGCTTCGGCAAGCCGGCCGATCTGTACCTGGAAGGCTCGGACCAGCACCGCGGCTGGTTCCAGTCCTCGCTGCTGACCGGCGTGGCGATCGACAGGCAGGCGCCGTACAAGCAGTGCCTCACCCACGGCTTCACCGTGGATGAGAAGGGCCGCAAGATGTCCAAGTCGCTGGGCAACGGCATCGAGCCGCAGGACATCATGAAGACCCTGGGCGCGGACATCCTGCGCCTGTGGATCGCCTCGGCCGATTACAGCAATGAAATGTCGCTGTCGCAGGAGATCCTCAAGCGCAACGCGGATGCCTACCGTCGCCTGCGCAACACCGCGCGCTTCCTGCTCGGCAACCTGGACGGCTTCGATCCGGCCCGGCACCTGGTGGCCCCGGCCGACATGGTCGCGCTGGACCGCTGGATCGTGCATCGCGCGTTCGAGGTCCAGGAGAAGATCAAGGCGGCCTACACCGGCTACAACATGGCCGAGATCGTGCAGCTGCTGCTGAACTTCTGCAGCGTCGACCTGGGCTCGGTGTACCTGGACGTCACCAAGGACCGCCTGTACACCATGCCGGTGGACTCGCGCGGCCGCCGTTCGGCGCAGACCGCGATGTATCACATCGCCGAAGCGTTCACGCGCTGGATCGCGCCGATCCTGAGCTTCACCGCCGATGAGCTGTGGGGCTACCTGCCGGGCGAGCGCAAGGAGAACGTGCTGTTCGCCACCTGGTACGACGGCCTGGCGCCGTTGCCGGTGGATGCACCGCTCAACGCGGCCGATTTCGACCAGCTGCTGGCGCTGCGCGAGCAGGTCGCCAAGGTGCTCGAGCCGATGCGCGCCAATGGTGCGATCGGTGCGGCGCTGGAAGCGGAGATCACCGTCGCCGCCGATGCCGAGACCGCCGCGCGCTGGCAGCCGCTGGCCGAGGAGCTGCGCTTCCTGCTGATCAGCGGTGACGTGCAGGTGCGCCCGGCGACCACCGATGAGGTGTTCGTCAGCGCCCAGCCGACCACGAAGCAGAAGTGCGTGCGCTGCTGGCATTACCGCGCCGATGTGGGCTCGGTCGCTGCGCATCCGGACCTGTGCGGTCGCTGCGTGACCAACATCGACGGTGCCGGCGAAGACCGGCGGTGGTTCTGATGGCCGCCGCCCGTCCGCGTCCGAACGCGCTGATCTGGCTGCTGCTGTCGGCGGCGATCATAATCGCCGACCAGTGGAGCAAGGCCTGGGTGCTGTCCAGCCTGCCCGAGTACGAGCCGGTGGTGGTCATCGAGGGCTTCTGGAACTGGTACCGCACCTATAACACCGGCGCCGCGTTCAGTTTCCTGAGCGATGCCGGTGGCTGGCAGCTGTGGTTCTTCACCGCGCTGGCGGTGGGCATCAGCGGCCTGATGGCCTACTGGATGTGGGGCACCGCGCGCGGTGCCTGGCGCAGCGCCGTGCCGTACGCCCTGGTGATCGGCGGGGCGATCGGCAACGTGATCGACCGGCTGATGCACGGCCATGTGGTCGACTTCATCCAGTGGTATATCGGTGACCATGCCTGGCCGTCGTTCAACATCGCCGATTCGGCGATCGTGGTCGGCGCGGTGGGGATCGCCCTGTTCGGCCTGTTCGACGGCAAGCCTGCCAAAAAAGCGGGATAATTCCCTCCTGTATCCGTAACGACCCGGCTCACGCCGGCCGGAGTATCTGACCGATGGATGTGTTGCTCGCCAATCCGCGTGGTTTCTGTGCCGGTGTCGATCGTGCGATCGAGATCGTCAAGCGCGCGATCGAGACCCTGGGTGCGCCGATCTACGTGCGCCACGAGGTCGTGCACAACCGGTTCGTGGTCGATGACCTCAAGGCCCGCGGCGCGATCTTCGTCGAAGAACTGGACGAAGTGCCGGACGACAACACGGTGATCTTCAGCGCCCACGGCGTCTCCCAGGCCGTGCGCCAGGAAGCCGACCGCCGTGGCCTGAAGGTGTTCGACGCCACCTGCCCGCTGGTCACCAAGGTGCACCTGGAAGTGGCTCGCCACTGCCGCGCCGGCCGCGACGTGGTGCTGATCGGCCACGCCGGCCACCCGGAAGTGGAAGGCACGATGGGCCAGTGGAGCCGCGAGCGCGGCACCGGCCAAATCTACCTGGTCGAAGATGTGGACGACGTCGCCACGCTGGTCATCGACCAGCCGGAGAACTTCGCCTACACCACCCAGACCACGCTGTCGGTGGATGACACCCGCGGCATCATCGACGCGCTGCGCACCCGCTTCCCGGCGATGCAGGGCCCGAAGAACGATGACATCTGCTACGCCACGCAGAACCGCCAGGATGCCGTGCGCGACCTGGCCAAGCGCTGCGACCTGGTGCTGGTGGTCGGTTCGCCGAACAGCTCCAACTCCAACCGCCTGAGTGAACTGGCGCGTCGTGATGGGGTGGAGTCCTACCTGATCGACGGTGCCGACGAGATCGACCCGGCATGGGTGGCCGGCAAGAAGCACATCGGCCTGACCGCCGGCGCCTCCGCGCCGCAGGTGCTGGTGGATGGGGTGATCGCGCGCCTGAAAGAACTTGGCGCCACCGGCGTCGGCGAGCTGGACGGCGAGCCGGAATCGATGGTGTTCGCGCTGCCGAAGGAACTGCGGCTGCGCCTGGTCGACTGACCCGGCCTCGTGACGCCACGCATGCCGTGGCGCTGCCCCGGTAGTGCCGGCCGCTGGCCGGCAGCTCACCTCGGTGGGTCCTGATCGCGTCCGGCAGACAGAACGTCACCGCACTCCGCTGTGCCAATCATGGCCGCAACGCGACGCATGACCTTTGGCCATGGGGCAGGGCGGTAACGCAGGGCTAGGATCGAGGCTTCCCCCGTTGGAGCCTGCCTGATGAAGATGCGTGCCATTGCCCTGTCCGTGTTGCTGGCCGTGTCCGCCACCGGCGTGCAGGCGCAGACGCCGCCGCCGCAGGACGTGGCCTTCCCGGGCCTGCTGCGCATCGACGTGGACGCGCGCGATATCGGGCGACGCATCTTCAAGGTCAAGGCCACGGTGCCGGCCAAGCCCGGCCCGCTGACCCTGCTGTACCCGCAGTGGCTGCCCGGCGCGCATTCGCCGAGCGGGCCGATCGACAAGCTCGCCGGCCTGGTCGTCACCGCCAACGGCACGCCGCTGCAGTGGAAGCGGGATCCGTACGATGTCTACGCGTTCACCGTGGAGGTGCCGCAGGGCGCCAGTGAAGTCGTGGCCGAGTTCAAGTTCCTGTCCTCGCAGGGCGCGCAGGGCCGCGTGGTGATGACGCCGGACATGCTCAACCTGCAGTGGAACGCCAACTCGCTGTATCCGGCCGGGGTCATCACCCGCAACATCCAGGCGCAGGCCACCGTCACCCTGCCGCCGGGCTGGTCGTATGCCACCGCGCTGGACACGGAGCGCCGCGACGGCGACACCGTGGTGTTCAAGCCGATCAGCTACGACCACCTGGTCGACTCGCCACTGTTCGCCGGCCGCCACTTCCAGCGCTTCGATCTGGACCCCGGTGCGAAGGTGCCGGTGCACCTGAATGTCTTCGCCGATGACGCCACGTCGCTGGCGGCCAAGCCCGAGCAGATCCAGGCGCATCGCGCGCTGGTGCAGCAGATGTACAAACTCTACGGCGCACGCCACTTCGACCGCTACGAGTTCCTGCTCGCGCTGACCGACAGGCTCGGCGGTATCGGCCTGGAGCACCAGCGCTCCAGCGAGAACAGCGGCGACACCGGCTACTTCACCGAGTGGGACAAGACCTGGTTGGGCCGTGATCTGCTGCCGCACGAGTTCAACCACTCCTGGAATGGCAAGTACCGGCGCGGCGCCGATCTGACCACCGCCAATTTCAACGTGCCGATGGGCGACAGCCTGCTGTGGCTGTATGAAGGGCAGACCCAGTTCTGGGGCCAGGTGCTGGCCGCCCGCTCCGGACTGTGGAGCCCGCAGCAGACCCGCGATGTGCTGGCCAATGTGGCGGGCACCTATGATCGCGGTCGCCCCGGCCTGGCTTGGCGGAACCTGCAGGACACCACCAACGACCCGACCATCGCCCAGCGCCGCGCGCTGGCGTTCCGCAACTACCAGATGAGCGAGGACTACTACTCCGGCGGCCAGATGGTGTGGCTGGAGGTGGACGGCAAGCTGCGTGCGCTGACCGGCAACAAGCGCGGCCTGGACGACTTCGCCAAGGCGTTCTTCGGCATGAACGACGGCGACTGGAACGTCCATCCGTATACCTTCGAGGACGTGGTCGGCACGCTCAACGGCGTGGCGCCGTTCGACTGGGCCAGCTTCCTGCGCGAGCGCCTGGATGGGCACGGCCCGCTGACCGGCGGCCTGGAAGCGGCCGGCTGGAAACTGGTCTACACCGATACGCCGAACGAAGCGTTCAAGGCGCAGGAGGCGCGCGGCAAGAACAGCAACCTGCTGTACTCCATCGGCCTGTCCGTCAGCGAGTCCGGCTACATCGGCGACGTGCTCTGGGACAGCCCGGCGTTCAATGCCGGTCTGATCCCCGGCATGAGTGTGGTCGCACTCAATGGCCGCGTGTTCAAGGCCGAGCAGTTGAAGGAGGCGATCACCGCGGCCAGGACCGACAAGGCACCGCTGACGCTGCTGGTGAAGAACGTCGATCGCATCGATACGGTGACGCTGGATTACCACGACGGGCTGAAGTACCCGGCGCTGGAGCGGATCGCGGGCAAGCCGGATCGGTTGGCGGAGTTGTGGAAGGCGCGCTGATCACCGGCGTCAGGCTGCGTGCATCCGCAGCATTTTCCGCCTCATGCCCGTGCGTAAGGTGCTCATGGCGGAAGATCCAGACGTAGTTCTTTCCCGCGGGGCACGGATGTTTCAACGCCGCGGATGACGTTTTCAGCACAAGTAAAAAACGAAACCCCGGCCGGGCCGGGGTTTTCGTTGTGGGGAACATGCTGGGAAACCGTAGCTAACGCCGTGGAATGGTCCCCGATTGTTCGCTGTGGGCCAACGGCAGGGCGTTCCAGCGAACCTGTCGGGTAGAGGGGCCCTGAGTGAGACACGTTTGTGCATCGTGTTGTCATTTGTTACTGAATTGTGTATTGATTCGTTATCGGCGCGTTAAAGAACCATTCAGACAAAGCCTTGTGAAGCCGACCCAGGGCTCTGTGGACGAATCACGGAAGGTAACCATGGCGAACACCACGTTTCTCAGTCGTACCCCGTTGAGCATTGCCCTGACCTCGGCACTGTTCCTGGCGACCGCCGCACCGGCCATGGCGCAGGACGCCGGAGCGTCGGATGCCTCCACCCCTGATCCCGCACAGGCGGATCCGGAAAAGGCGCTCACCCAGCTGGATCGGATCACCGTGACCGGTTCGCGCATCTACCGCGCTGGGTTCGACACCCTGGAACCGGCGGCCGTGGTGTCCCGGCAGAGCATTGAAGCCTATGGCTACACCAACCTGATCGACGCCCTGACCAAGGTGCCCGGCGTCACCGCCGGTGTCAGCTCGCGTGGCGACCAGGCCGGCTTTGGCGCCGGCGTCAACTTTGCCAGCAAGTTCGGTCTGGGCAGCAACCGCCTGTTGACCCTGGTCAACGGTCGCCGCTTCGTGACCTCGGCTCCCCCGACCGTGTTCGGCGCGGGCGGTGGCTCGGGTATCCAGGTCGACATGAACTCCATTCCGACCGTGATGGTCGAGCGCGTGGAAAGCCTGAGCGTGGGCGGTGCACCGACCTACGGCTCGGACGCCATCTCCGGCGTGAACAACATCATCCTGCGTGATCGCTTCGAGGGCGCCGAAGTCGAGATCGGCTACGGCAGCACGACCAAGAGCGACAATGACCGCTACTCGTGGTCGGCGATCTTCGGCAGCAGCTTCGCCGATGGCCGCGGCCACTTCACCATCGCCGCGGAGCTGGACAACAGCGATGGCGTGGATTCGCTGTCGCGCGATTTCTATCGCAATGGCTACAGCCTGCAGACCAACCCGACCGCCGCGAACATCGCGCGCTTCCAGCCGGGTCGTACCCCGGGATCCGATGGCCGCATCGATGGCAGCATCCCGTTCAATACGGGTCCGGCCGATGGCATCCCGGACCAGGTGTTCATCCGTAATCGCCGCATTTCGAACATGACGTTCGGTGGCCTGATCCTGCCGTCCGACGTGGGTGTCCGGCGCTCGTACCAGCGCAATGCGGCGGGTGAGCTGACCGGTTTCGGTCCAAACAACAAGCTGTGGCAGTTCAACAGCGCGGGTGACCTGGTGGAGTTCGACCAGGGCATCTCCTATCCCAGCGGCAATGCCTCCGGTGGCGACGGCCTGGACCTCAACGAGACGTTCCCGCTGATCGCCGACCTCGAGCGTCGCTCCGTGTACTCGACGGGCAGCTTCGATTTCACCGACAACGTGCGCGGCTTCTTCGAGCTGTCCCGTTACGAGGCGACCGCACGCGAGACGCTCGACCAGAACGTCTACAACGCGGCCTCCTTCGGCGTCGCTAATCCGGACGGGACGGGCGCACAGAGCGGCACCCTGCTGTTCAGTGCCAGCAATCCGTTCCTGAGCGCTGAATCGCGCCGGATCCTCGCCGCGAACGGCATCACGTCCTTCCAGCTGTCACGCTCCTCGCGCGACCTGAGCATGAACAACGCCAGCACGGAAACCCGCCTGACCCGCGTGGTCGCCGGCCTGGATGGCTTCTTCGACATCGGCAGCCGTGCCTTCAACTGGGAAACGAGCATCACGCACGGTCGCGGTGACTTCGATTACCTCGGTACCGGTCTGATCCAGCAGAACTTCATCAACGCGCTGAACGTCACCACCGACGCCAACGGCAACATCGTCTGTAATTCGGCGGCGCCCGGCACCATCGCCGATCCGAACTGCCGTCCGCTGAACCTGTTCGGCGAGAACCAGGCATCGCCTGAAGCGCTGGCTTACGTCTCCACACCGACCGTGGCCAAGGCCGAAACCCGCCAGACCGTGTTCAACGCCTCCGTGTCCGGTGGCCTGTTCGATCTGCCCGGTGGCGAGTTCGGCGTCGCAGCCGGCTTCGAGCACCGCCGCGAGGAAGGTTCGTTCACCCCCAGCGAGTACCAGCGCCTGGGCCAGGGCCGTTCGGTGCCGATCCAGGCCGCCAAGGGCGATTACCACACCAACGAAGTGTTCGCCGAATTCCTGGCGCCATTGTTCAACCCGGACTGGGGCCTGCCGGGCCTGCACCGCCTGGACGTGACCGCCAAGTTCCGCCGCGTGGACAACTCGGTGGCCGGTGGCTTCAATGCCTTCACCTACGGCCTGCAGTACGAGCCGTTCGAGGGCATCCAGCTGCGCGGCAACAAGACCCAGTCGCTGCGCGCACCGTCCATCGCAGAGCTGTACACCACGCTGCAGCCGGCGTTCTACAACATCCCGGAAGTGTGCTCGGTGGCCAACATCAACGGCGGCAGCAATCCGGCCGTGCGCAAGGCCAACTGCAACGCATTCTTCGCGGCGTACCCGGGCGCGGATCCGGCCACCTTCCAGGCGGCACCGACCAACACGCTGGGCTCGACCAACGGCTACACCGGCCTGAAGAACGAGAAGGCCAAGTCGTGGACCGCAGGCATCGTGTTCGCACCGGAGTGGGCCGGTGGCCTGCGCGTGGCGGCGGACTGGTATGACATCGAGATCACCGATGTGATCACCGCACTGACCGCGAACGACATCATCACCGGCTGCTTCGACAATCCGGAATTCAACGCCGCCGATGTGCCCAACGCCAACCGCTTCTGCAGCCTGGTCACCCGTACCCCGGGTACCGGCGTCGCCACCGACATCAAGACCCAGTACGGTAATGGCCCGGTGCTGATGTTCCGCGGCTGGACTGCTGAAGTCGACTATCGCTGGAACATGGGCCGCTTCGGCTCGCTGGACCTGGGCTTCTATGGCTACATGCCGAAGAACCGTGGCCAGGCCGCCAACGCGGATGTTCCGTTCGTCGAGCAGGTGGGTACGTTCAACGAACCCAAGCGTGTGTTCCGCTGGACCGCCCAGCACAATGTCGGCAAGTGGAGCGCCGGCTTCTCGTCCAACTACACCAGCAGCGCGCAGTTCAGCCTGGTCGCCACGCCGGAAAGCCGTCAGTACTTCGTGCGTGACAGCTGGACCACCTGGGACGCCAACGTCAGCTACCGCCTGACCGACAACGCCCGCCTGAACCTGTCGGTGATCAACCTCACCGACGACATCGGTCCGTTCCCGTACGTGCTGGATGCGCTGGGCCGCCGCTACATGGCCTCGCTGCGCTACAAGTTCCAGTAATCGGTCACCTGCATGAAGAGAGAGCCCGGCTTGCCGGGCTCTCTTCTTTTGTGGCGTCAGTCCGCTGCTTCCACATCCTGCGCGCTGTTGCATGCGCGTTCTGAAGAACGGCGGCTGCGAGCGGCTCAGGTAGTAGCTGCGGTTGCCGTTCGGAACATGGCCGTAGCTAGCTCTCCCAGTAGTACACCTCGCGGAAGCGCCCACCGGGCACCACGTAAGGCCTGGGCAGCGGCGGCAGCGAGCCGTTCGGATCCACGCTGCCGGTGGTGCGGGTCAACACCGGCCACAGATCCTCGATATGGGCACGCAGCGTCTCCCCGGCAGGTGGCACGTACGGCGGAGCGTCGCCGGAGACGGTGAAGTGCTCGGAGACGAAACCGGCGAGGTCGAACCCGGGCCGCGTCCTGGCGCGCTGCCACTGGGTCAGGACGGGTGCCGCCGCCAGACGGGGACAAGGGCGCATGGGATGCCTCCGGAGGTGGGGGATTCACTGTAGAGGCTGGTGCGTCAAGGGCTGGTGCCACAGGAGCACGTCTTGCCGGGCCCTTGGGCGCGCGGGCCGTCCCACGGTGAGCGCTTCCCTGATTGACCAAAGTGGCCCAGACCCCCTAGAATTCACGACCTCGCCGGAATAGCTCAGTTGGTAGAGCGGCGCATTCGTAATGCGTAGGTCGTAGGTTCGATTCCTATTTCCGGCACCAGATACAGCAAAAAGCCCCGGCCTTGGCCGGGGCTTTTTGTTTGGGGCGGCGTGGCGGGTCAGCTCACTCCGCACCGCCGACAGCCGGATGCGACGACCGCCGCCGGAACTTCCGCGACAGCCAGTCGCCCGCATCATCGACCACCGTGAAAGCGGCCGGAATCACGATCAGGCTGAGCAGCGTCGAGGTGATCAGGCCGCCGATCACGGCGATCGCCATCGGTGCACGGAAGCTGGAGTCACCGGCAAAGCCCAGCGCGATCGGCATCATGCCCGCGCCCATTGCCAGGGTGGTCATGATGATCGGCTGTGCGCGCTTGCGGCAGGCATCGATCAGCGCATCGTGCTGGCTCATGCCGTGTTCGTCTTCGGCCATCACCGCGTAGTCCACCAGCAGGATGGAGTTCTTGGTGGCGATGCCGATCAGCATCAGCAGGCCGATCAGCGCCGGCAGCGAGAGCATGTTCTGGGTGATCAGCAACGCGCCGAACGCACCGCCGGCGCACAGCGGCACCGCGGCGAGGATGGTGATCGGCATCAGGGCGTGGTTGAACAGCAGCAACAGCACCATGTAGATGCAGATCAACCCCGCCGCCATCGCCAGCATGAAGCCGATGAACAGCTCGACGAACACTTCCGCATCGCCGGTGTTGAGGAAGGTCACGCCCGGCGGCAGCTGCTTGACGCTCGGCAGGGCCTGCACCTCGGTCATCACATCGCCCAGCGGGCGGCCGTTGAGTTCGGCGGTGAGGGTCACGTTGCGCTGGCGCTGGTAGCGCGAAATCTGCGACGGGCCGCTGCCCTGCTGGATGTCGGCGACGGCCGCCAACGGTACCGGGCCATTGCGGCCGGGGACGCGCAGCTGGCTGATCAGGCCCGGATTGGCCAGCGTGGCTTCGGCAAAGCCGACCCGGATCGGCACCTGCCGGTCGGGCAGGTTGAGTTTGGCCAGGCGCTGCTCGTAATCGCCCGCCGTGGCGATGCGGGCGGCCTCGGCGATATCGGCGGTGGCCACGCCCAGGTCCGCGGCGCGGGCGGGGTTTGGAACGATCTGCAGTTCCGGGCGCAGCAGCGAGGCGGTGGAGGTCACGCTGCCCAGGCCCTGGATGCCACGCAGGTCGCGCTCCAGCGCGGTGGAGGCCTCCTGCAGGCGCTGCGGGTCGTCACCGGAGAGCACCAGCTGCAGCAGGTTGCCCGGCTCGGAGCTGACGTAGCTGACGCGTACGCCGGGCAGGTCGGCCAGGCGCTGGCGGGCCTCGCGCTCCAGCACGCGCTGGTCGCGCTCACGCGTGTCGGTGGTGCCCCAGTCGAGCACGAGGGTGGCCTTGCGCGGCTCACCGACGCCGGTTGCGCTGGGGTCGCCCAGGTCGAGCACGGCGCCGACCGCAGTGTAGACCTGCTTGAGTTCGGGCATGTCCTTGAGCAGCGCACGCGCGTGCTCGGCGACGGCCACGGTTTCCTGCAGGCGCGTGCCCGGCGGCAGTTCGAGGTTGAGGTTGCTGCGGCCCAGATCGGACTGCGGGATGAAGGTGGCCGGGATGAACGGCACCAGCGCCAGCGACGCGACGAACAACCCGGTGGCCAGCCACAGCGTGCGGCCGCGATGGCGCAGGGCGGCGTCCACCCAGCCCAGGTACCAGGTCATCAGCTTCGATTCCGGCTTCTCCTCGCCATGCGGCTTGAGCAGGTAGGCGGCCATCATCGGCGTGAGCAGGCGCGCCACCAGCAGCGAGAACAGCACGGCGGTGGCGGCGGTCCAGCCGAACTCGCGGAAGAACTTGCCGGCGATGCCGGGCATGAAGGCCACCGGCACGAATACGGCGGCCAGGGTGAGCGAGGTGGCGATCACCGCGTTGCCGATCTCGCCGGCCGCCTCGCGCGCGGCTTCCAGCGGTGGCTTGCCCATGCGCAGGTGGCGCACGATGTTCTCGATCTCCACGATCGCATCGTCCACCAGGATGCCGACCACCACGGACAGCGCCAGCAGCGTGATGATGTTGAGGGTGAAGCCGAAGAAGTACATCACCGCGAAGGTCGGGATGATCGACAGCGGCAGCGCCAGCGCGGACACCCACGTCGCGCGCCAGTCACGCAGGAACAGCCACACCACCAGCAGCGCCAGCAGCGCGCCTTCCCATAGCATGGTCATCGAGGAATCGTAGGAGCGGTGCGTCTCATCGATCGCCGTGGTGACCAGACGGAAGTCGATGCCCGGATGCTCGGCCTTGATCTTGTCCAGTGCGTCATGCACGCCGGCTTCGACCTTGACCTCGCTGGAGCCGCGGGTGCGCGACATCGAGAAGGCCACCACGCCCTTGCCGTCCAGCAGGGCCGCTTCGGTCGGGTCGGCGGCGCCGTCGGTGACCGTGGCCAGCGTGGACAGCCGCACTGCGCGCCCGTCCGGCAGGGCGATGGAGTAGTCGCGCAGCGCCTGTGCGTCACCGACGGTGCCCAACGTGCGGATGGTCTGCTGTGCGCCCTCGACCTCGGTCTTGCCGCCGGCACGCTCCACCTGGATGCGGGCCAGCTGCTGCGATACATCGCCGGCGGTGATGCCCATCGCGATCAGGGCATTGGGATCCAGATCCACCCGCACCTGGCGCTGTACGCCGCCCACGCGGGTGACGCGCGCGACACCGGGCACGCCGTACATCGCACGCGAGATGTCGCGGTCGACGAACCAGCTGGCCTCATCGGTGGTCATGTGCGGGGCGACCAGCGCATAGGTCATCAGCGAGCCGCCGATATCGACCTTGGAGATCACCGGCTCCTGGATGTCCTGCGGCAGGTCGGTGCGGATGCGCGTAACGGCATCGCGGGTGTCATCCAGCGCGGTGGCCAGGTCGGCCTCCAGCTGGAATTCGATGGTGGTGGTGCTGACGCCTTCGCTGACCGAGGACATCACGCGCTTGACGTTGTTGACCGTCGCCACCGAGTCCTCGACCTTGCGGGTCACTTCGGCTTCCAGCTGGCTCGGCGAGGCGCCGGGCTGGGTGACGGTGACCGTGGTCATCGGGAAGGCGATGTCCGGGAAGCGCGCCACCGGCAGCTGATGGAACCCCCACAGGCCGGCCACGCACAGCACGAAGAAGATCAGCAGCGCAGGCAACGGGCGTTTGATCGCCCAGGCAGAGATGTTCATCGTGCGGCGGCCTGGGTCGCGGTCACTACGCGCACGCGGTCGCCCTCACCGAGGAAGCCGGAACCATCCACCACGACCTGGTCACCGACCTTCAGACCTTCCAGGATCGCGGTGCGGCCCTGCACGGCCTGGCCAGTGCTGACCCGGTGGCGGGTGGCCTGCTGCTTGTCGTTCACGGTGAACACGTAGTTGTGGCCGTCGCGCTGCACGATCGCCGCGGTCGGGATGGTCAGCACTGGGCCGTCGCCGGTGACGATGCGACCATCCACGTAGATGCCCTGCTTGAGCGGGCCGGGCGTCGGCATATCGGCGTAGATCGTGCCGGTTCGGGTCTGCCCATCGACACCCGGGGTGACCGCGCGGATGCGGCCGCTGACCACCTGGCCGGCATACGGCAGCTCCACGGTGTTGCCTACCGCCACATCGGCCAGCTGGTTCTCCGGCAGCTCCGCGCGCCACTCCAGGCGGCCATCGCGGATCAGGCGCAGCAGCTCGGTTCCGGCGGAGACCACCTGGCCCGGCTGCACCAGGCGCTTGGAGATCAGGCCGTCGGCCGGTGCGCGCAGGTCGGCGAAGTCGCGGCGCAACTTGGCCGCATCGCGCGCGGCGCGTGCGGTGGAGGTCTGCGCTTCGGCATTGATGCGCGAGGCACGCAGCTCATCCAGGCTGCTTTCGCTGATCAGCTGCTGGGCGGCCAGCTTGGCGCTGCGCTCGTAGTTCATCCGCGCCAGTTCCTGCGAGGCCTGCGCCTGCCGCAGCGAGGCGTCGGCCTGCGCCAGCTCGCTGTCCAGGGTGCGATGGTCCACCTGCAGCAGCACCTGGCCCTGCTTGACCCATTGGCCCACGTCCACCAGCAGCGCGGTCACCCGCTGGCCGCTGATCTCCACGCCCAGCTGCATTTCCTCGTAGGCGGTCACCGGCCCGGAGACCAGCACCGTGCGCGCCATGGTCTGCTGCTGCGCGGGCGCCAGCGAGACCGGCAGCGCCGAACTGGCGGCCGTGGCGTCGGCCGAGGCCTTGTCGTCCTTGCCGCCACACGCGGACAGCAGCGCGGCGACCAGGATCAGGGAAATACTGCGGAAGGAGGGTGCACGCATTGAGGGGCTTTCCGGGTCGGAACAGCGGGAGAAAAAGGAGTGGGGGAATCAGGATTCGCGGGACAGGCGCAGTGCGATGCCATCCAGCATCAGGCCCAGCCCCTGCTCGAAGCGGGCGTCGAAATCGACCTCGCTCCACACATCACGGGCCTGCCAGCAATGGGGGAAGCGCGCTTCGGCCAGGGCCATGAACGCCTCGCCCAGCGCCTCCATGCTGCCGTCGCCGGGCCACGACTGCTCCTCGATGACGAAGCCCATCGTGTAATACACCAGATCCATCGAGGTGGTCGCGGCGAAGCGTGCCGAGGCGCCGGCGCCGATCAGCGCGGCGATGCTCGCCTCACCCACCCGCAGCACGTTCTCGGTGGCCAGGAAGGTGCCGGCATAGACCCGCGCACCATCGCGGCGGGCCTTGAACGCCAGGCGGAACTGACGCCCGATCTGCAGCAGGGTCTGCCGCCAGGGCTGGCCGACGGGAATGTCACGGGCGACGTCGCAGATCATGGCGTCGGCCATGGCATCGATCAGCGCCTGCTTGCTCTTGAAGTGCCAGTACAGCGACGGCGCGCGGATGCCCAGCGAGCAGGCTACTTTGCGCAGCGTGATGCCCTCCAGGCCGGCCTCGTCGAGGATCCGGAAGGCCGCCTCGACGATGTTTTCCCGCGCGATGGGTTGACGCACTGCTGGGCCTGCCTAACGATGTTAGGCAGCGAATCTAACAGCGTTAGGCTGGAGCGGACAAGTGCCGCCCGCGTGCCTCAGGGGGCGAACAGGTCCGGCCGCAGGTCGGCCATCCGGACCCGATTCCGCCCGCTGGTCTTGGCCTCATACAGCGCCTCATCCGCGCGGGAGATCAGCTCTTCCAGCAGTTTCTGGTCGCCGCCCGGCAACGCCTCGCCGATCGCGCCACCGATGCTGACGGAGACGGCGATACGTTCGCCGCCTACGAGGATGGGTTCGGCGGCGACCGCGCTGCGCAGTCGCTCGGCGGCTGCGGGAATCTCATCCACGGCGGAGGCGGCCAGCAGCGCGATGAATTCCTCGCCACCGAACCGGGCGAACAGATCGCGTTCCCGCAGGGCATCCCGGCAACGCCTGGCGACCACTTTGAGGACTTCATCGCCGACCGGATGGCCGTAGGTATCGTTGATCTTCTTGAAGTGATCCACGTCCACCATCAGCACCGCGACCGCACGGCCGTTGGCTTCACGGGCGGCGATGATCTGCGCAGAGCATTCCTCGAAATGACGGCGATTTGGCACGCCGGTCAAGGGATCGGAGGAGGCGAGGCGGCGCAGTTCGGCGGCCATCAGCAGATCGGCGGTGACGTCGGTGAACAGCCAGATGCGCCCATGGGCGCCGTTGCCACGTACCGGATGGGTATCCACCTCGAAGGTCCGCTCGCCCAGCGTCCAGTTCTGCTTCGCGGCGAACTGATCGTTGTTCATCTGGGCGCTGTAGGCGAGCTCCAGGTCGGCATGGTTGTCGCAGCGTTGGCGCAGGGCGCGCATCGGGCCGGCGAGGTCCACCGCGCGGTGATTGCCCGCCGCGCACCCCAGCAGCTCCGCAGCATGCTCGTTGACGGCCGCGCCCACGCCATCGCCATCGATCAGGACGATGCCCGCCGGCACGCTCTCAAACAGATCGAGGAATTGATTGCGGACGATCGCGCCGCGTGCGGCCTCCCGCCGTGCGGACAGCAGGCGGGCCACGCTCGTCGCCAGCAGCGGCACCTGCGCCGTCAGCGCTGCAGGGGCAGGGGCAGGGGCGCTTCGCCACAGCAGCAGCAGGCCGCTCAGCGGCGCCCCGTGCGACGGGGCCGGGACGTAGAGCAGGTGGGTGGGGAGGCCTTCCAGGGCGTGGATGATCGCCGTCGGCAGCCGGAAGCCCGTTGCGTCGACAGCTTCACCGCTCCAGGTGTGTTCGAAGAGACCGCTGCGCGCCAGGTTGAAGCTCGACGAGGGCAGCGCCGGCGCGGCGACCGCCCACGTCGCCCTGCCGCCGGCGTCCACTTCCACCGCCATCACCAGGTCGGCGTGGGAGGCGAGGCGGGCGAACTGACACAGCGCGGCAAGCGCGTCACTGTCGGACGTCGTCACAACGCGGTGCCTGCCAGTCGCTGTTCGAGAATGCGGATGACGTCATCGGGCGCGGTCATGTGCGGAAGATGACCCGAGGCATCGATCACATCCAGGGTGGCGCCCTGGATCGCATTGGCCAGCCAGTGGCCAACCGCGACCGGTACCGCCACGTCGTGTGCGGTCTGGATGAGGTGGACCGGCCTTGAGACCCGCGCGGCCAGGCTGCGCAGATCGGAGGTGAAAATCGTGCGCGAGGTATTGAGGGCGATATCCGGGCGCATCTGGAACAGGGTATTGGAGAAATCGGCGACGACCGCGCTGTCCTCCACGCCGACGACCATCGGGGCGAAGCCGGCGATCCAGGCCTGGTAGTTGGCGCGCATGCTGTCGAAAAACTGGTCCAGGTCCTGCGGCTTGAAGCCGCCGGTGTACCCGTCATCGTCGAGATAGCGCGGCGATGCACCGATGATGACCAGGCGCTCGAACAGGTCCGGCCGCGCCACGGCAGCCGCCGCGCCGATCATGCCGCTCATCGAGTGGCCGATGTAGGTGCAGTCACGCACGTCCAATTCGTCGAGGATGTCGATCAGATCGTCGGCATACCCGAACAGCGCGCCGTGTCGTTCGAAATCGTATGTCTGCGCACCGTGCGGGCCGCAGCCGGCAAGATCGAAGGAAATCACATCAAAGCGTGCCTCACACCAGGGACGCAATGCGTTCCATGCGGTCTGATCGGTACCAAAGCCGTGTGACAGGATCGCGACGTCCTTGCCTGCACCGCTACGGCGCCCGTTGAACCGCTCAAAACTCTCCACGTACATCCACCCATGGCGTCCGGCAAGTGCCGAATACTAGGTCACGCGCGCACGCGGGTCCAACGCCCTCCATTGCCGAAGACCAGTTGCCGCAGATAGCCGCCGATGAAACCTGCGAGCGCACCAAGCAGTAAACGGGCGGCGACGCCGGCGATACGGCTGGCATGCAGCCGCACCCACGGCAACAGTGTCATCGCCTGCGCACCGATCAGCAGGAGCAGGACATCCAGCCCCAGCGCATCCACCACGGGCAGTAGTGGCACCAGCAGTGGATTGCAGGCCATCAGGGTCACGATCGCGGCAGTAAGCGCGAACAGGGCGCGCCGGCCCATCGGCGTGGCGGTCCAGCGGAGCAGGCGGGTAGTCAGGGACACGGCGGTCTCCAGGCAGTTGGCCGGAGTGTACTGCGGTATCGTCATGCTCGAACTCCCGGGAATCCGCCTCATGAAGATCGCAGTATTCAGCGCCCGCCCGTATGACCAGCGGTTTCTTGAGGAAGCCAATCAACGCCGCGGGGCAGGGCAGTCCTTCGAGTTTCTGTATTTCGACGCCGCGCTGGAGGTACATACCGCGGCACTCGCGCAGGGCTGCGAAGCGGTCTGCGTATTCGTGAATGATCGGCTGGATGCGCCGGTGCTGCAGGCGCTGCATGCACTGGGCGTGCGCGCGGTGCTCCTGCGTTGTGCAGGCTTCAATAATGTCGACCTGGCCGCCGCTGGCCAGCTGGGCCTGTTCGTAGCGCGCGTGCCCGCCTATTCGCCCGAGGCCGTGGCCGAACATGCGCTGGCGCTGGTGATGACGCTCAACCGGCACACCCACCGTGCCTACAACCGGGTGCGCGAGGGCAACTTCATGCTCGATGGCCTGCTGGGCCGCACCTTGCACGGCAAAACCGTGGGCATCGTGGGGACCGGCAAGATCGGACTGGCGACCGCCCGCATCTTCAAGGGCATGGGCTGCACCGTACTGGGCCACGATCCGTATCCGTCGCCCGGGTTCGCCGCCATCGGAACGTCCGTCGCGCTGGACGAACTGCTCGCGCGATCGGATGTCGTCTCGCTGCACTGTCCTCTGACGCCGGACACCCATCACCTGATCGACGACGCCTCGCTTGCCCGGATGAAGCCCGGGGCGATGCTGGTCAATACCTCGCGGGGTGGGCTGGTGGATACCCATGCGGTGATCCGCGCGCTGAAGTCCCGCCGCCTGGGGCACCTGGCCATCGATGTCTACGAGCAGGAGAGCGGGCTGTTCTTCCAGGACCGGTCCGGCGAGATCATCGACGATGACGCGTTCCAGCGCCTGATGACCTTCCCCAATGTGCTGGTGACCGGGCACCAGGGCTTCTTCACGGTGGAGGCCCTGCAGGAGATCTCGGAGATCACACTGCGCAACCTGGCCGACTTCGTCAGTGGGGCGGACTGCGCGAACCGGGTGCTGGCCCCCTGAGCACCGCCGCCGATGACGCCGACCGCCGGGGCGTGTACCGTGGCGACGCGGAGCCCCGGACCTGACCCGTTCATGTCTATACAAGGGCCGGAATGTTGCCGAATCGGGTCATTGCCCGGCACTGCGACAACGTGTCGCAGCCTAAAACAGGCCTTTCCTGCGCTGGATCATTGTCAATGCCTTTCTTAAATGATGCGTGACGGCCTAAAATTAGAAGGCTGACATGATCGTCCTTCGTGCCTGTCCCCTTGGACCGGCACCACCGGCTTTGGCTGGGACGGAGGCGGGCTTGAACTGGCATTCCCTACGCAATTGGATCGACCGATGATTCCGTTGAAACCCCTTGGACGCTTCCTGCGTCCGGGCCTGCTGTTTGCGTTGTCCGTGTTCCTGACGGGCTGCAACTCGGCCATCCTCAACCCCAAGGGCCAGATCGGCCACGACGAGAAGACCCTGCTGATCACGGCCACCGTGCTCATGCTGCTGGTTGTCGTGCCGGTCATCATCATGACCCTCACCTTCGCGTGGAAGTACCGTGCGACCAACACCAAGGCCCGTTACGAGCCGAAGTGGTCGCATTCCACGGCCATCGAAGTGGTGGTCTGGTCGATCCCGTGCATGATCGTGCTGGTGCTGGCCGTGCTGACCTGGCGTTCCTCGCACGCGCTGGATCCGTACCGTCCGCTGGACTCGGACAAGAAGCCGGTGGTGATCGAAGCCATCTCGCTGGACTGGAAGTGGCTCTTCATCTACCCGGAAGAGAACATCGCCACCGTCAACGAGATCACCTTCCCGGTCGATACCCCGCTGAACTTCAAGATCACGTCCGATTCGGTGATGAATGCATTCTTCATCCCGCACCTGGGCAGCATGATCTACTCGATGACGGCCATGGAGACCAAACTCCACCTGATCGCCAACGAGACCGGTGAGTTCCCGGGCATGTCCTCGCACTACAGCGGCGCGGGCTTCAGCAAGATGCATTTCTCCGCGCACTCGGTGACCGAGGCGGAGTACCAGCAGTGGCTGACCAAGGTGCGTGCCGAAAGCGCGACCCTGGACAAGACCGCCTTCGCTGCGCTGGTTGCCGAGAAGAACCACGACTGGCACCCGGTGACCTATTACGGCACCACCGAGGCCGGCCTGTTCGACTGGGTCATCGCCAAGCACATGGGCGACAACCAGCACTACGGCATGAAGCACGACCACAAGGCCATGAAGCATGACGGCGCCGAGGGCGAAAGCCATGAAGGCCACGACATGCAGGCCATGAGCGGAGCCCACGACGACGCTGCGAAGCTGCCGGTCCATGCCGACCAGCCCGCTGCCGCGGACGCCGCACACACTGCAGACGAGCACGCCGCAGCCGGCCACGCCGGTCACGACGGCTCGGGAGAATGACCATGAATCTGTTGGGTAAACTGACCTTTGCCGACATCCCGCACGATCCGATCATCATCACCACGCTGATCGGCGCGGGGATCGGTGGCCTGCTCGTGCTGGCCCTGATCACCAAGTTCAAGCTGTGGGGCTATCTCTGGAAGGAGTGGTTCACCTCGGTGGATCACAAGAAGATCGGCGTGATGTACCTCATCGTCGCCTTCGTCATGCTGCTGCGCGGCTTCGCCGACGCGATCATGATGCGTGTCCAGCAGGCGATGGCCGCCGGCGGCAACGAGGGCGTGCTGCCCCCGCATCACTACGACCAGATCTTCACCGCCCACGGCGTGATCATGATCTTCTTCGTGGCGATGCCGCTGATCACCGGCCTGATGAACGTCGTCGTGCCGCTGCAGATCGGCGCACGCGACGTCGCCTTCCCGTTCGTCAACTCGCTCAGCTTCTGGCTGTTCGTGGCGGGCGCGGGCCTGGTGATGATCTCGCTGGGTGTCGGTGAGTTCGCGCAGACCGGCTGGCTGGCCTTCCCGCCGTTGTCAGGCAAGGAATACAGTCCAGGGGTAGGTGTCGATTACTACATCTGGGGCCTGCAGGTAGCAGGCCTGGGTACCACGCTGAGCGGCATCAACTTCTTCATCACCATTCTGAAGATGCGCACGCCCGGCATGAAGCTGATGCAGATGCCGATCTTCACCTGGACCGCGCTGGTCACCAACGTGCTGATCATCGCCGCCTTCCCGGTGCTGACGATCACCCTGGTGCTGCTGACCCTGGACCGTTACCTCGGCACGCACTTCTTCACCAATGACGGTGGCGGCAACGCCATGCTGTACATCAACCTGATCTGGATCTGGGGTCACCCGGAAGTCTATATCCTGGTCCTGCCGGCCTTCGGCGTGTTCTCCGAGGTCATCGCCACGTTCTCGCGCAAGGCGCTGTTCGGTTACAAGGGCATGGTCTACGCGACGGCCTGCATCGGCGTGCTGTCGTTCCTGGTCTGGCTGCACCACTTCTTCACCATGGGCTCGGGTGCCAACGTCAATGCCTTCTTCGGCATCACGACGATGATCATCTCGATCCCGACCGGCGTGAAGATCTTCAACTGGCTGTTCACCATGTTCCGTGGTCGCGTGCAGTTCACGACCCCGGTGCTGTGGACGATCGGCTTCATGGTCACCTTCACCATCGGCGGCATGACCGGCGTGATGCTGGCGATCCCGGCCATCGACTTCGTGCTGCACAACAGCCTGTTCCTGATCGCCCACTTCCACAACGTCATCATCGGCGGCGTGGTGTTCGGCATGTTCGCCGGCATCACCTACTGGTGGCCGAAGATGTTCGGTTTCCGCCTCAACGAAACCTGGGGCAAGCGTGCGTTCTGGTGCTGGTTCATCGGCTTCTATGTCGCGTTCATGCCGCTCTACATCCTGGGCTTCATGGGCATGACCCGCCGCATGCAGAGCTACCCGAACCTGGAATACCAGCCGCTGCTGATCATCGCCATGTGCGGTGCCTTCATCATCGGCGCCGGCATCCTGTGCCAGATCATCCAGATCGCCGTGTCGATCCGCGACCGCAAGAAGACCGCCGACCTGACCGGCGATCCGTGGGACGCCCGTACGCTGGAGTGGGAAACCTCTTCGCCGCCGTCGTTCTACAACTTCGGCTCGCTGCCGCGCGTCAACGAACTGGACGAGTTCTGGGAGCGCAAGCAGCGTGGTGAGGCGTGGGAGCGCCCGGCCAAGTACACCGACATCCACATGCCGCGCAACACCGGCACCGGTGTGGTGATCGGCGCCTTCAGCCTGGTGTTCGGCTTCGCGATGATCTGGCACATCTGGTGGCTGGCGATCGTGGGCATGATCGGCATGATCGGCACCTTCATCTGGCGCACCTTCGACAAGGACGTGGATTACTACGTGCCGGCCGCGGAAGTGGAGCGGATCGAGAATGAGCACCGTCGCCACCTGGTGGCGCAGGGCCTGGTGAAATCGGAGCTGAAGGCATGAGCACCACTATCCCCAACACCATGAACCATGGGCACGCCGCGCACGCGGCGGCCCACGGCCATGACGACCACGAGCACCACGACACCGGCGGCAATACCGTCTTCGGTTTCTGGGTGTACCTGATGAGCGATTGCCTCATCTTCGCCACGCTTTTTGCGACCTACATCGTGCTGTCCGGCGGCACCGACGGTGGCCCCGGCCCGAAGGACCTGTTCGAACTGTCCTTCGTCGCCTGGGAAACCACGCTGCTGCTGGTCTCCTCGCTGACCTTCGGCCTGGGCATGATCGCCATGCACAAGCAGAAGGTGGGCCAGATGTACGCATGGCTTGCCCTGACCTGGCTGCTGGGCTTCGGCTTCATGTGCATGGAAGTGTGGGAGTTCAACCACCTGATCCATCAGGGCTACGGTCCGGACCACAGTGCGTTCCTGTCGGCGTTCTTCGCGCTGGTCGGTACCCACGGTCTGCACGTGAGCGCGGGTCTGCTGTGGCTGCTGATCATGTTCATCCAGATCAAGCAGAACGGCCTGACCCAGACCAACAAGACCCGCATGGCGTGCCTGAGCCTGTTCTGGCACTTCCTGGATCTGATCTGGATCGGCGTGTTCTCCGTCGTCTATCTGAATGGAGCGCTGTAATGGCCGCACATGACAATCACGCACACGATCATGGCCACAGCGCTGCCGGCGAAAGCCATGGCAGCGTCAAGTCCTACCTGATCGGCTTCGTCCTGGCCGCCGTGCTGACCATCATCCCGTTCTGGGCGGTCATGCATGGCGACCTGCCGCGCTTCACCACCGGCGTCATCATCGTCGTTGCCGCGGTGCTGCAGATCCTGGTGCACCTGGTGTTCTTCCTGCACCTGGACCGCTCCTCGGAACAGCGCTGGAACGTCAGCGCGGCGGCCTTCACCGTCGTGGTGATCGGCATCATCGTCGCCGGTTCGCTGTGGGTCATGCACAACATGAACGTGCACATGATGCACTGACGTCTCTCCGACGTTGCCGCACGCAGAAAGGCCGCCCTCGGGCGGCCTTTTTGTTGGGCGATGCGATGGCGAGGGTGCCGCGCGTTACGCCGCCTTCGCCAGCCGCATGAACTCCACGGCATCCACCGGCCGCCCGAGGTGATACCCCTGCAGCTGATCGCAGCCCATGTCGCTCAGATACTGGCGCTGACCGGCGGTCTCCACGCCCTCGGCGACGATCTGCAGCTGCAGCGAGCGGCCCAGCGCGATGATCGAGGAAACGATCGCGGCGTCTTCGGCGTTGTCTTCCAGGTCGTGCACGAAGGCGCGGTCGATCTTCAGCTCGGTGGCCGGCATGCGCTTGAGGTAGAGCAGGCTGGAGTAGCCGGTGCCGAAATCATCGATGGAGATGTTCACGCCCATCGCGGTCAGTCCGTGCAGGATCAGCAGGCTGGCTTCCACGTCACGCATCGCGGTGGTCTCGGTGACCTCCAGGGTCAGCCGCTTCGGGTCCAGCCCATGCTTGTCCAGCGTGCGCTGCACGGTCTCAAGCAGCGTGCTGGAGCCGAACTGCAGCGGCGACAGGTTCACCGCCATGGTCCAGTCCGGGTGCCCGGCATCGTGCCAGTGGCGCAGCTGCGCACAGGCCTGGTCGAGGACCCAGTCGCCGATGGAGAGGATCAATCCGCTGCGCTCGGCGATCGGGATGAACGCATCCGGCGAGAGCAGGCCCAGCTCGGGGTGCTGCCAGCGCACCAGTGCTTCGGCGCCGATCAGCGACTTCCCGTTGGCCTGGAACTTGGGCTGGTAGTGCAGCACCAGCTCGCTGCGGCTGACCGCCTTGCGCAGCTCCTGCAGCAGTTTCAGCTGGCGGTTGGCGCTCACGTTGAGCGACTGGGTGAAGAAGGTATAGCCGTTCCGACCCGAGTCCTTGGTGTGGTACATCGCCGCATCGGCGTGCGCCATCAAATCGCGCTCGGTGCTGGCATCGGCGGGGTACAGCGCGATGCCGAGGCTGGCGCTGACCTGCAGTTCCAGTGCGTCGATCTCGAAGGGCTCGGCCACGCTGGCGATGATGCGTTCGGCGACCACGGCCGCGTCCTCGGGATCCTCCACCTGGAACACGATGACGAACTCGTCCCCGCCCAGGCGTGCGAAGGTGTCCTGCGCGCGCAGCAGCGCGGTGATCCGTTCGCTGACCTGGATCAGCAGCTGGTCGCCGAGCTGATGGCCGTAGGCATCGTTGATCGCCTTGAATCCATCGAGGTCGCAGAACATCACCGCGAAGCTTAACTGCCGGCGCTGGGCCTTTTCGATGGCCTGTTCGATCCGGTCCTGCAGCAGCATGCGGTTGGGCAGCTGGGTCAGTGGGTCGTGCAGGGCAGCCTGTATCAGCTTCTCGTTGGCCTGGGCCAGAGAATCGGCGAGCAGGCCGGTACGGGTACGCATCTGGCGATCGAACACCGAGGCGATCAATGCGATCCCCAGCGTGGCCAGCGTGGTGACGATCACCAGCACCGCCAGCCACTTGGTATCGATCCCCTGGCCGTACGCCGCGCCGCACAGCGCGCCCTCGGGGAAGGTGGCCGCCGCCATGCCGGTGTAGTGCATGCCGACGATCGCCAGGCCCATCACCAGCGAGGCCACGCCGCGCAGCAGGAACGGACGGCGCTGTTCCAGGCGCAGCCGGAACGCGATCCACAGCGCCGCACCGGCCGCGCCGATGGCGATCAGGATCGAGGCGGTGAACCACAGCGGGTCGTAGTCGATGCCCGGCTGCATCTCCAGCGCGGCCATGCCCAGGTAATGCATCGCCGCGATCCCCAGCCCCAGCAGCACCGCGCCGGCACACAACCGCGACCACGGCAGCTCCGCGCGCGAGACCAGCCACAGGGCATAGGCCGAGGCGCCGACCGACACCGCCAGCGAGTAGAGGGTGATCGCCAGGTCATAGCCGACCGGGATCGGCAGATCGAAGGCAAGCATGCCGATGAAGTGCATCGACCAGATGCCCAGGCCCATCGCGCCCGCGCCACCGGCCAGCCACCAGCGGGCGACCCGGCCACGGGTGCTGGCCAGGCGTCCGGCCATGTCCAGGGCCGTATACGAGGCGAGGATGGCGACCAGCAGCGAGAACACGACAAGACTCTGGCTGTAGGTGCCGGTCATGGAGAAACCTGGAGAGATTGAAGGAGGGGCAGTGGCCCGCCGCAGTATCGGCATCGGGGCTGGAATCTTGAGCGCGTACGCCCGGCGTCTCGGTTGCTGCGACGCGGCTCGGCTATCCTGCCCCATCGATTCTGAAGCGGAAGTGGACATGGCCAAGCGACTCACCGCTTACGTCTGCAGTGAATGCGGCGCCGAATACAGCAAGTGGCAGGGGCAGTGTACCGAGTGCGGGGTGTGGAACACGCTCAGCGAGATCACGCTGGAAAGCGCCACGCCCGCAAAGTCCTCGCCGGCGTCGCGCCGTTCCGGCTGGGCCGGCAAGGTCGACGCGCCGAAGATCATGGCGCTCAAGGACGTGCAGCAGACCGAGCACCTGCGGGTGAGCACCGGCATCGGCGAGTTCGATCGCGTCCTCGGCGGCGGCCTGGTCGAAGGCGCGGTGGTGCTGGTCGGCGGCGATCCGGGCATCGGCAAATCCACCCTGCTGCTGCAGGCGGTAGCGAAGATGGCCGCGACGCTGCCGGTGCTGTACATCACCGGCGAGGAGTCGCTCTCGCAGGTCGCCGGCCGCGCGGTGCGGCTGGATCTTCCGCTGGACAACGTCAATGCCCTGGCCGAAACCCAGGTCGAGGCGATCCTGCAACATGCCAGCGTGGCCAAGCCGCGGCTGATCGTGGCCGATTCGGTACAGACCCTGTGGACCGAATCGCTGACCGCGGCCCCCGGTTCGGTCAGCCAGGTGCGCGAGAGCGCGGCACGGCTGGTGCGCTTCGCCAAGGAGACCGGCACGGCCGTGTTCCTGGTCGGCCACGTGACCAAGGAGGGCGGCATCGCCGGCCCGCGCGTGCTCGAGCACATGGTCGATGCGGTGCTCTATTTTGAAGGTGAGAGCGGCAGCCGCTTCCGCCTGCTGCGCGCGTTCAAGAACCGCTTCGGCGCGGTCAACGAGCTCGGTGTGTTCGCGATGGGCGAGAAGGGGCTGAAGGAAGTCTCCAATCCCTCCGCGATCTTCCTGTCCGGTGGCAGCACCCAGCAGCCCGGCAGCTGCGTAATGGTCACCCGCGAGGGCACCCGTCCGCTGCTGGTGGAAGTGCAGGCGCTGGTGGATGCCTCGCCGCTGTCCAACCCGCGCCGGGTCGCGGTGGGCCTGGAGCAGAACCGGCTGGCGATGCTGCTGGCGGTGCTGCACCGCCACGGCGGGGTGCTGGTCGGCGACCAGGACGTGTTCGTCAACGTGGTCGGTGGCATCCGCGTGCAGGAGACCGCGGCCGATCTGCCGGTACTGCTGGCGGTGTTGTCTTCGCTGCAGGACCGGCCGCTGGCCGAGAAGACGATCGCGTTCGGCGAGGTCGGCCTGTCCGGCGAGATCCGCCCGGTGCCCAACGGTGAGGACCGCCTGCGCGAAGCGGCCACGCATGGCTTCAAGCGCGCGATCGTGCCCAAGGCGAATGCGCCGAAGACCGGCAGCGTGAAGGGCATGGAGGTGATCGCGGTAGAGCGGCTGTCGGAGGCGATCGACGCGCTGTGAATGGCAGGCCGCACAGCTGCAGTTCATCCGCAACCCAGTGAAGCAAGGGCACCCGGGGCTTTTACTGCCAAGGCTGCGGGCCTTCCCGGCGCGCAGGTGAGGGCCTCGATGACGGCGCCAGGACGCAGCCGCAATCACACAGGGCTGTGCTAGTTTTCCCGGCGCTTCCTCGCCCCGGCTCATTTCGACGCCGGGGCACGCACCCCGGAGAAAACGATTACATGGAAGAGACGACCCTCGACGCCGCCGGCGCCACTGAAATCCGTCGTGCCGGTGTCGATCTCAATGGGTTGATGACGGTTCTGGGCAAGCATCTGTATTCCACCCCGGTGGTCGCCTTGCGCGAACTGGTCCAGAACGCGCACGATTCCCTGGTCCGCCGCCGCCTTGAGCAACCCGACTGGGTCGAGCCGGGGCGTATCGAAGTGCATGGCGATGCCGGCAACGGCATCGTGCGCATCATCGATACTGGCGCGGGCCTGACCCAGCGCGAGATCCACGACTACCTGGCTACCGTGGGCGTGGGCTATACCCGCGGCCTGCGCCAGGCCGGTGAGGACGATGAAGGCCTGATCGGGATGTTCGGCCTGGGCTTCCTGTCCGCCTTCGTGCTGGCACGACGGGTGACGCTGCGCACCACGTCCTACCAGACCCCGACGCTGGGGCATTGCTATGTGTCCAGCAACGCCGAGCAGTACACCGTGTCGCCGATGCCGGCGCGCGCGGTCGGCACCGAAGTGCTGCTGGAGCTGCACGCTGACTTCCAGCACCTGGCCCAGGAAGCGCATCTGCGCGACATCCTCGGCCGCTACTGTGCGCTGCTGGGCGAACCGATCTACATCGGCCACGACGCGCAGCCGATCAACCCCGAGCCGCCGCCGTGGCGCCCCCGCGATGGCGTGGTGCTGCACCCGCTGCAGGCGCAGCGCCGCGCGGTGGAATTCGCCGCGCGCTTCGAGCGCAACTTCGAACCCATCTGCGCCGTGCCCGTGCGTGCCGCGCCCGGCAGCGATGGCGTGGGCCTGCTGTGGGTGCAGGACGGTGCCACCTATGGCACCAGCGACAACCGCAACCTGTCGGTGTTCGTGCGCGGCATGCTGCTTGACGACGATGCGCGCGACCTGCTGCCGCCCTGGGCCGGGTTCATCGGCGGGGTGATCGAGTCCAACCGCCTCACCCCCACTGCCAGCCGCGAAGACCTGCAGCGCGACGAGGCCTACCGCTCGGTCCAGCATGCGCTGGGCGAAGCCCTGATCGAAGGCCTGGCCGAGGTGGCGCGCCAGCAGCCGGAGGCCTGGCGCCGGGTCCTTGCTCGCCACAACGAAGCGCTGCTCGGCGCGGCACTGTGCGATGAGCGCCTGTTCCAGCTTCTGATGGAGCATGTGCGCGTGCCGACCTCGCAGGGCGACATGAAAGCCAGCGAGCTGCCCTCACGCGGCGCGCTGCATGTGATCCTGGACAGCGGCGGCGGCTTCGAGGAAATGTTGTTCCGGGCGATGGGCGTTCCCGTCGCGCATGGTCATCGCTACGCCGTGGTGCCGTTCCTGCGGCGCTGGGCGCAGGCCAAGGGCATGCGCCTGGTCGAGCTGGGCACCGAGCAGGGCAACCGCGCGCTGTTCAAGGCCGGCAGCCTGCCCGAGGCCGACATCGCATGGCTTCAGCAGCACCTGGGCGATGGCGAGCAGCTGCTGCCTGCGCATTTCAGCCCGATCGAGCTGCCGGTGGTGGTGGTGCCCGACCGCGAAGCCGAACTCAAGCGCCGCCTCGAAGACGATGACAACGACAAGCGCGTCTCGATGGCGGCATTGCGGCTGGCGCGCCAGTTCACCGCGCGCATCGCCACGCGCGAGGTGTCGCGCCTGTATATCAACCTGGACAACCCCGCGGTACAGGCATTGCTGGCGGCGATGCGCAGCGGCAACCCGCAGGCCGAGGCCGCTGCGCGTCTGCTGCGTTCGCTGAAGATCATCGTCAGTGCGCAGGGGCGTGCACAGGATGCCGGCACCGGCAGCGGCGATCTCAACCGCGCATTCGCCGACATCGCCGTGGCCCTGCAGCAGATGCTGCAGGCGCCGCGCTGACTCTCCATTTCGACACAAGAGGACGCTGGGACCGCATGGATATCTGGAATTGGGTGGAAAAGCTGCAGGACGACCTGGGCGAAGCCGGGCAGCCGCAGAGTGCGCAGCTGCTGACGCGGCTCACCGACGACGTCTGCGAACTGCGCATGGACCGTGTCGATGCGCTGTTGCCCGAGGCGCGTGCGCTGGGCAAGACCCTGGACAATCCTTGGCTGGACGTATTTGTCGGCCACTGGGAAATGCGCAACCGGGTCGGCAACCGGGTTGAAGGCGAATCGGCACTGGGCGATGCGGTGGCGCTGTTCGAACGCGCGCATCGCGCCGATACGGCCGAATGCCCGCAGTCGGTCTGCGTGACCCAGGACCTGGCCGCCTGCTACGGCAACATCGACGGTCCGGGCTGGGTGCCCGAGCGTGTGGAGGTGTGCGAAGAGACGCTGTCGCGGGTGGATCCGAGCTGGGCATGCTTCCAGTGCCTGAGCTGCGAGAAGGCCGACGCGCTGCTCGACGATGGCCGCGCCGACGAGGCGCTGACGTACCTGGATGTGCAGGCCGGCACCGTCCTGGCGCACGGTGGCACGGTGTACGACAGCTTCCCGGAGACGCGCATCAAGATCCTGCTCGCCAGCGGCCGCGCCGCCGAGGCGTTGGCACTGATCGAGCAGCGCGAAGGGGAGGTCGCTGCCGAAGGGAATTACGAACCCGCCAACTGCACCGTGCCGCGCAGGCTGTCCAAAGCCTGGGCGCTGGCACAGCTGGGCCGCGATGAAGAGGCGCTGGCCTCGCTGGTGCCGTTCGGCCAGTTGTCGCCGAACTACCGGCGCATGTGGGCGCACGTGGTCGCGCTGCTGGTGCGGGCGTCGCCGGAACGAAACAGCTGGGATCTGGGCAGCCGTCTCAACGCCACCCTGGCGCATTTTTCCGACGTCGGCGCGCACCGCTTCGTGATCGAGATCGCCGGGCTGTGCGTGGAGATGGCGCTGCAGCGCGGGGCAGGGTGGGTAGCCCGTCGGCATCTGGCACTTGCCCGCCGCCATCTCGGCCAGTTGCGCCAGGACCGCGGCGCGGCCCAGCAGGTGGCGGACATGGCCGCGCGCATCGATGCCGCGCCGGCCGCGGACGCACTCCCTGTGCCCGCCGCGGAACTGCTCGACTGGCTGGCCGCGCAGGGCGAGGCAAGCCAGTCGCGCGATCCCGAGCGCGAAGCGGAGTGGCTGCTGCAGGGTGTGGCAGAGCGGCCCGATGACGCCGCGCTGGTGGACACCGCCGCCTCGGCGCTGAGCGCCTGTGGCGCTGAGGACGATGCCATCGCGCTGCTCTGGGCATTCGTGGAGCGGCATCCGGAAGAAGACGCCCAGCCCGCGTATTCGCTGATGCGACTGTTGACCCAGCGCGGTGATGAAGCCGGGCTGCTGCGCCTGGTCCGCCACTACGAGGTGACGGTGCCGGTGTTCGCCCTCTGGTGCCAGGCGCAGCTGGCCCGGCGCCTGTCCGACTGGGCGGCACTGGAACAGGCGGTCACTGCGCTGCTGGCGCTGTCGCCAGGGTCGCACGGCGCACGTGGCATGCTTGCCTCCTCGTACCTGGTTGCCAAGCGTTTCGAGGAGGCCGCGCAGCACTACCGCCACCTCACCGAGGTACTGGAGGAGCCGCGCAGCGCGCATTGGGACCACATGACCGCCGCCAGCGCCGCGCGCGACTGGCCGGCGGTGCGCCACTCGGCCGCTGCCATCGGCATGGAACTGGAGAGCACGGACGGGCCGGTGGAGGAGAATTTCGGCTGGGTCATCATCCGCTGCATGGATGGCGGCGAGCCGATCGAGTACTACGCCCGCCGTACCGGACCGGTGACCGCGCGCATCATCGAGAATGCCCCGGCCAACCGCACCCAGCGGGTGGACGACTGGGTGGTCTTCGACGCCGAACTGGTACACCCTGCGCCGGAAGACGAGGCCGAGCGCGAGCACTTCATGCCGACCTATGCCGAGGTGCATACGCTGGAAAGTGGTGGCTACGCGGCAAGCTGGCTGATCGATGGCGTGGACCCGGGCGAGGCGGCGTGGAACGCTTTCACCGAGGCGGTCGAGGCGCGTGGCTGGAAGCTGTGGAAGCACAGTCGCGATGATTATCAGCTGACCGATCCGGACACCGAGGGCGGCCATCTGCCCGG
This sequence comes from Stenotrophomonas sp. TWI700, assembly GCF_039673645.1. Classification (NCBI taxonomy): domain Bacteria; kingdom Pseudomonadati; phylum Pseudomonadota; class Gammaproteobacteria; order Lysobacterales; family Lysobacteraceae; genus Stenotrophomonas; species Stenotrophomonas sp. TWI700. The sequence goes on from NZ_JBDJMB010000027.1 coordinate 42,602, forward strand.
CGTCCTGTTCACCCTTGCGCAGCCGCAGGACCAGCCACCGCTGGCACTGCACCGCTTCCTGGTGGAGGCTACCGCCGCGTGGACGCACCCGATGTGCTGGCTGCGCCTGGCAGAAGCCTGCAACCAGGACGCGCAGCGCCACCTGGAGGCCATCGAACGCTACGGTCTGTAAGCCCCGGCGGGCCGCCTGCCGACCAACGATCGGCACGCGGTGCACGGGTAGGGGGCCACCCGTGGGGCGGACCGAGCAATAGGGGGCGCCCGCACACCCACACCGTGACGAACAGGCGG
>NZ_JBDJMB010000028.1:0-41900 GCF_039673645.1 Stenotrophomonas sp. TWI700
GCACTACCGCTCATGGCGTGATGCCGGCCAACGGCCGGCACTACCGCTCATGGCGTGATGCCGGCCAACGGCCGGCACTACCGCTCATGGCGTGATGCCGGCCAGCGGCCGGCACTACCAGGTCCTGGGCAGCGCGACGTCAGCGCAGGATCCGGAACCGGACCTGCGTCCACGCACCATCCGCGGCCAATGCGGTCAGCGTGTGCTCGCCCACCTCATCGAAATCGCGCTGGAACAGCCGCGCGCCTTCGGTGCGGGCGATCCAGCGGTCATCCAGCAGCCAGTCCACCGTGGTCTCATTGCCCAGCGCACGCAGTTGCAGGCGCACGCCGTGTTCGGCATTCGGCGCGCGTGCGAGGGTCGCGCGGTCGTTCAGCCCCTCGATGTGCAGGGTGCCGCCACTGTCGCGGCCGTCCGCGCTGCAATCCGGCGACAGCACCGGCAGTTGCGAGGCCTGGCGCTGCGCCTGCGGCAGCCACGGCGACAACAACGCCGGCCAGCGTGCGATCTCACGCGACTCCGCCTCATGCGGCCGGCTGCACTCCGGCGACAGCCGCAGCCCCGTGCGCGCATCCACCTGGAAGCGCTGCAGGCCCGGCTGCCACAGCCGCGCATCGCGCTCGGCGAAGGTCGGCGGTACCGCGCCGTCCAGCACGAACGCCGGCATCCGCCGCTGGCACAGCGCGGGCGCCGTCTGCTCGGCCAGACCCCCGGTGGGCCAGCAGATATCGGCCTGCGCCACGCTCGCCGGCATCGGCGCCGCACTGGCATCGCCGGCCTGGCGCGGCAGACTGTCGATCACCTCGAACATCAGCGGCAACGCGGTCACCGCGCCGTACTGCCCGGGCAGCGGCGTGCCATCCGGACGCCCGACCCAGACGCCCACCGTGTAATGCCGCGTCGTGCCGATCGCCCAGGCATCGCGGTAGCCGTAGCTGGTGCCGGTCTTCCAGGCCACGCGCGGGCGGCCGGTGACGTCGAAGGTGCCCGCGCCATACCCCGGGCGGGGATTGGATTCGAGCATCTCGCGGGTGATCCAGGCCGCGCCCGGTGACATCAGGCGACGCTCGATCACCGCATCCTCGGCGGTGTAACGCACCCGCCCGGCGATGCCGTTGCGATTGAACGCGGCAAAGGTACCGACCAGGTCCTCCAGCCGCGCGCCGGTACCGCCCAGTATCAGCGACAGGTTCGGCGCACTTCCGTGCGGAAAGCGCAGGTTGATGCCCGCATGCGAGAGGCGTGCCGCGAAGCGCGCCGAGCCGACCCGGTCCAGCAGGTCCACGGCCGGCACGTTGAGCGACAACCGCAGCGCCGTGGCCACACTGACGGGCCCGTTGAAAGCCGCATCGAAGTTGCCCGGCCGGTAACCGCCGAAACTCTGCGGCGCATCCACCATCAGGCTTTCCGAATGGATCAGGCCATCATCCAGCGCCATGCCGTACAGGAACGGTTTCAGCGTCGAGCCCGGCGAGCGCCAGGCCTGGACCATGTCCACATGGCCGAGCCGTTGCTTGTCGCCGAAGGCGACCGAGCCGACATAGGCACGCGCCTCCAGCGTGCGGTTGTCCACCACCAGCAGCGCGGCCGAGGTGCGCTCGGGCAACTGCGAGAAGTACGACGACACGCGTTCCTCCAGCGTGCGCTGCAGGCCGATGTCCAGCGTGCTCTCGATCCGCGCCACCCGCGGCTGCGCCGAGCGCAGCCGCTGGGCCAGCAACGCCGCATGCAGCGGCGGCTGCAGGGCACGCGTGACCACCGGCTCGATGCGCGCATCGTCGACCTCCTCGCGTGACCACACGCCGAGCGACACCATCCGCTCCAGCACCTTGTCGCGCGCACGTTGCGCCGCTTCCGGGTGCCGGTCCGGACGCAGCCGGCTCGGCGACTGCGGCAGCACCGCCAGCAACGCCGCCTCGGCATGTGACAGCTGCGAGGCCGGCTTGCCCAGATAGGCCCAGCTCGCCGCCTCGACGCCTTCGATGGTGCCGCCGTAGGGCGCGCGTTCCAGATACAGCGCCAGGATCTGCGCCTTGCTCAGGTGCAGTTCCAGCTGCAGCGCGCGCAGCAGCTGCTTGGTCTTGCCCCATGGCGTGCGCGTATGCGGATCGAGGATGCGCGCGACCTGCATGGTCAGGGTCGAGCCGCCGGAGACGATCCGCTGTTCGAACAGCCATTGCTTGCCGGCGCGCAGCAGTCCCCACGGATTGATGCCCGGATGCCGCCAGAACCAGCGGTCTTCGTAGTTCAGCAGCGCCTGCAGGTACAGCGGCGAGACGCTGTCGGCGGAGGCCGGGTAGCGCCACACCCCGTCGGCATCGGCGAAGGCGCGCAGTGGCGTGCCATCGCGCGCGACGACCAGGGTGCTGGTGTCGCGCTGCCTGGGCAGCGGTGGCGGGAACGCAAGATCCATCACCAGCAGCAGCGCGAGCACCGCCGCCGTGCCCCAACGCAGGCAGGGCAGCACGTTGCGTCGTACGGAGGCCCACGACCGCTTGGAAAAATGAGACGTCATGTCCATTCAGCAGCGAGGCAGGCGGGCCGTCATCGCGACGGCCCGCCCTGCGATCAGGGCTGCACCACGGTCAGCGAGGCCGGGAGACTGCGACCCACGCCGCGCAGGTCGGGACGGTACATGTCCTCCACCAGCGGCGGCGGCACGCGATACGTGCCCGGCGTGACCGCACGCACCAGGTAGAACACCTTGGCGGTGCTGCCACGCGAGAGTTTCAGCGCGGCCACATAGCGGTCGTCGCGGAACTCTTCGTGCTTGATGTTGGCCGCATCGCCACGATCGTTGACGCTCAACCCGTCGACAACGACATCCGCCCACTGCTTGGCATCGCCCAGGTTGAAGTTCTCGATCTCCAGCCCGGCCGGCAGCAGATCGGTCAGCAGGGCATCGGGCATGTCCACGTTCGGGGTGACGCTGACCCGCACGATCAGGGCCTCGCCTTCCTTCAGCGGACGCGGCGTCCACGGCTTGCCGTCGGTGGTGTACCAGCTGCGCTCCACGCCGAGCGTGCGGCTGTCCGGTTCCGGCGGGTTGCGCGGAATGCCGGCCACTTCCAGGCTGGCGAACATCGGCGGCTCCCCCTGCGGGGTGAAGCGCACGCCCTTGGCCAGCGCGGCGTAGTCGAAGCTGCGGCCGAACATGCGGCGCGCCGAGATGCTCTCGCTCTCGCCACCGACCACCAGCTCGCCGGACACCAGCTTCTTCTGGTTGGCCGACAGCGCCTTGCCCATGCGCGCCAGCGCTACCTGCTCCTGGGTGCTCAACCACATCCAGCCGCTGTTGCGGCGGGCGTCCAGCGCGCGGCCGAGATCGACCGCGCGTGCATCGTAGGCCGGCTTGGACAGCTTGCGTTCGTGCAGCAGCGCGATCATCAACGCGTCATCGCGCACCGCGCTGCCGTAATCGCCGAAGTAGGCCGGACGGTCGTCCGCGCTCTTGGCAAAGCCGGCGGCAATGGCCGCATCACCGCGCTTGTGGTCGCCCTGCAGGGACAGGGCGATGCCCAGGTGCACCAGCGACAGGCCGGTCAGCGACTTGCTGCGCTCGTTGTCGTACAGCGCACGCAGGGTACCCAGCGGCGCGCGGTTGACCCGGGCCAGCACGTAGCCCGAATAGGCCTGGTTGGCGAACTTCAGGTTCTCGCGGCGGTCCTCGCCATAGAACTGGTTGCCGCCGGACAGCAGGTCTTCGCTCAGGCGGTTCAGCGCCTTCTGCAGCACGTTGTCCGGTACCGCGAAGCCGGCGTCCTTGGCGTCGAGCAGGAACTCGGCGATGTACGGCGTCAGCCACGGATTGATGTAGCCGTCGTCGCCCCACATCGAGAAGTTGCCGTTGGCCACCTGCATCGAGGCCAGGCGGCCGAACGCACCTTCCATGCGCTCGCGGCGGGTCTTGGCATCCAGCCCGTCCGCACCCAGCATGGCCGAGGTCGCTTCATCCAGCATCAGCGCGGCATAGCCCTTGCTGGTGGTCTGCTCGGCGCAGCCATACGGATAGTTGAGCGCGCCGTTCAGGGCACTGGCGAAGGGAATCGGCGGCAGCGCGCTGACCAGCATGCGTGCGGTCACCGAGTCGTTCATCAAGCCGTCGGCCAGCCCGGCTTCCATCGTGACGGCGGCCAGCGGATCCAGCGTGCGGGTCTGTGCGCGCAGCACCTGCGGCCACGCCGCACGGACCGGCAGGTCATAGCGGCGATCGACCTTGAAACCGTTGCCGTCCACGCGTACGCGGACCTTGGCTACCGTGTAACCCTCGCGCGCGGTCAACGGGAAGCTCAGCGTGCTCTTGGCGTCGGCGTTGAGCTTGAGCGTGCGGCTGGAGTCGCCCAGGGTCAGCGGCCCGATGCCATCTACCTGCACCTTGAACTCGCCCGGCCTGCCGGTGAAGTTCTGCACGTCCAGGGTGACCGTGCTGGTATCCCCGGGCGCCATCACGCGCGGCATGCTGGCTTCGGCCAGGATCGGCGCGCGCACCACGGTCTCCACATCGCGCTTGCCGTACTGGTCATCGGCGTACACCAGCGCCGAGACGCGCAGGGTGCCGTTGAAATCCGGCACCTTCAGCGCGATCCGCGCGATGCCCTTGGCATCGAGCTTCACCGGGCCGGAGAACAGATCCACCGTCTGCACGCGCGCGGTCGGACGCTTGGCCTGCGGCATCGCGGCCAGGGCCATGTCGCCACCGAACTTCAGCTTGCCGCTGCTGCCGTCGAAGCTTTCGATCACACGGCTGTAGATGTCATACGCATCCACGCCCAGGCGACGCTGCGCGAAGAAGTGCGCGGCGGCATCGGGAACCGGGAAGCGGGTGATGTTGAGGATGCCCACATCCACGGCCGAGACCGTCACATGCGCGACCTTGCCAGCCAGCTGCGGGGCACTGACGGTGACCGGCAGCGTCTGCTCCGGGCGCATCTGCTTCGGTGCCACCAGGCCGACCGCGATCTGGCGGGCCTTGCGGTTCATCGGCACATGCACCACGCCGACCGCACGGGCCGGGGTGATCTTGCTCGGCGCACTGCCACCACGGAACACCAGCGCGGTGATGTAGACGTCGTGGCGTTCCCACTCGGCCGTGACCGGAATGTCGTAGGTGCTGCCTGGCTTGGCATCGATGTCCTGGACGTAGAGCATCTTGTCGCTCTCGACCATCAGCACGCCCTTGCCGGCATGCGGCGGGGTCACGGTGACGCGCACGGTGTCGCCGGCCTTGTAGCCGGTCTTGTCCAGCGCCAGCTTGACCTTGTCCGGGCGCGCATCCAGGCCGCGGTTGTCGTCGTTCCAGCTCCAGCCGGCGTTGAACGGATAGCGGCTGGTCAGCCCGGTAGCCGGGTCGAACACGTCCAGCCGGTACTCACCCCACTCCACCGGGACATCAACACCGACCGCCGCGCTGCCGGCATCGACGGTGCGGGTGTCCTTGTTCTCGAAGCGGCGGGTGAAGTCGTAATCCCAGCGGTTGTCGTTGAAGGTCCAGTGGTAATCGCGCAGCTCGCGCACCAGCGTGACCTTCAGGCCCTTGGCCGGCTGCGGCTTGCCCGCCGCGTCCACGCGCATCAGTTCGAAGCGCGCGTTGCTGTTGGCATCCGCGCCATCCTTGGGGTTGAACAGTGGGCGCACGCCGACCAGGGCCGCGGCCGGCCACATCACCCGCTTCAGGGTGCGGGTCACGGTGCGGCCACCGGTTTCATACACGCTGCCGGACAGCACCACGGCGATCGGTGCGGTCGGCTTGACCTCGGCCGGCAGCTCCACGTCCTGGCGCAGCGTGCCGTCTGCCGGGAACTCGGTATCGATGACGTCGCGCGCCTCGCGCGGCAGCGCGGTGGTCGGATCGCCGAAGAAATAGCCCGGCAGCGACTCCACCGGCGACTGCTCGGCCGCCACGGCCAGGCGAGCGGTAAAGCGGTTGCCGTCGGCCGGCGCGCCGTACAGATACGCGGCGTCGGCCTGCAGCTTGAGCGGCTCGCCCGGCTTGAGCGTCTTCTGTGCGCTGTCCAGGTCCAGCTTCATGCGCTCGGGCAGGAACTCTTCGATGCGCAGGGTCATGCCCTGGATCGCTTCCTTGCTGGCCGGATTGGTGCGGAACTCCACCTGCCAGCGCCCGGTCGGCGCCTCGGCCGGAATCAGCTGCTCGAAGCTGAAGTAGCCCTGCTCGCCCGGGGTCAGGCGGGTCTCGCGGAAGGTCTTGCCGTCCGGCTGCTTGAGGCGCAGGAAGACGGGCTGTGGCTTCACCGGCTTGCCGTCGTTGTCGCGCAGCAGGGCCGAGATGCGCACGGTCTCGCCGGGGCGGTACAGGTCGCGGCCCGACCAGGTGAACACGTCGAACCAGGCATTGTCGCGCCCGGCCACGGCGAACTCGCTCAGGTCCAGCGCGGGCTGGTTGAACGGCAGCATCGAGGTATCGCCGCCACTGCTGGCGATCAGCACATGGCTGGCATCCAGCGTGTAATTGAGCAGCGCATTGCCGTTGCCGTCGGTCGCGCCCTTGAGCACCACCTCGCCCTTGCCATCCAGGATGCGCAGCTCGATCTTCTTCAGCGACGCCCCGCTCTGCAGCGAGGCCGTGTGCACGAACAGCTTGTCCTTGTAGGCGCGCGTATGCAGGCCGATGTCGCTGACGGTGAAGAAGGCGGTGTCGTACTCACCTTCGAACGAACCGCTGCGCTTCATCACCGCGAAATACAGGCCGGGCTGCTGCAGCTCCTTGATGTCCTGCGTCGGCAGGTAGGTGAGCACGCGCTCGTTCTGCTTGCCGCCGATGACGAAGCGGTTCACGTAGACCGGCTCGGCCAGCTTCGACATCGGCGTCTTGTCGCCGTAATCGCTGTCCAGCTCCCAGCTGCCGCGGCGGCCGCCACGCTGGTACTGGCTGAAGAAGTTCGGCAGTTCCTTTTCGCGCACGCGCAGGAATTCCACGTCCACTTCCGGCACGTTGACCGAGACCACCGGCAGGCCGCGGCTGTCCTTGGCCGGCAGCACGCTGCCCTGCGAGGCGAACCCGGCCACCGGCTTGAGCTCACCGGTGAAGACCTTCTGGCGCAGCTCCTTGCCGATCCGGCTGCCATCGGCGGCAAGCAGGTCGGGCGAGACGATCAGCGCGTATTCCTTGGCCGCCTCCACGAACGGATAGCGCAGGGTCTTGCCGTCATCGGACAGCGACCAGCTGCTGTCCTCGGTGCCGACCTTCTCGGCGAAGCGGACCAGCGTGTCGAAGTCCTGGGTGCCGACCAGCGGGCGCGAGAACTCCAGCGCCAGCGACAGGCCATCGCTCTTCTGATCGGGGTAGGCCCGGACCAGGGTGAACTCGGTGACCGCCTCGGCCTTGGCCGTGATCGGCGCGCCGGACGGCGCCGGCAGCTGGCCGCTGTCGTTGCGCTTGCAGCCCCCGACGCCGATGGCCAGGCCGGCGACCAGCGCCAGGCCCGCGATTCCTTTCCAGCTCCACTGCCCGAACCGCCTGAGGCTACCCATGACGTCACTCCTTGAACAAGGCCGCCAGTATACGGGGCGTCCCCGCTCGTTCGCGGGCGACCCCGGGCGATCCGGGCGTCATGGGCGGCGGCCAGGGCCACGGCCAAGGGCAGCCGACCAACGGTCGGCGTCTACCCGGCCACGTAGAGGTCCACATACTCGTGCACCGGCATCGCCTCCAGCGCCACCGGGTCCAGCGACGCCTCCAGGATCCGGCGCTGCTGCACGGTCGGGAACACCCCGGCCAGGTGCCGGCGGAACTTGTCCTCCAGCAGCGGGATGCCCTCGGCGCGGCGGCGGGCATGGCCCAGCGGGTACTCGACCACCGCGTCCATCGTGCTGCCATCGGTGAAGGTCACCTGCAGCGCGTTGGCGATGCTGCGCTTGTCCGGGTCGATGTAATCCGCGGTGAACCGGGGATCTTCCACGCAGGTGATCTTCGCCCGCAGCGGATCGATGCGCGGATCGGCAGCGACGTCGTCCTCGTAATCCTCGGCGACCAGGCGGCCGAAGATCAGGCCGATCGCCACCATGTACTGCACGCAGTGGTCGCGGTCGGCCGGGTTATGCAGCGGGCCGGGCTTGTCGATGATGCGCAGGCAGGCCTGCTGGGTGCGCAGGGTGATCTGCGCGATGTCATCGCTGCGCTTGCCGCTGGCGCGCATCTGCGCGTGCAGCTGCATCGCCGCCTCGACCGCGGTCTGGCCATGGAACTCGGCCGGATAGCTGATCTTGAACAGTACGTTCTCCATCACGTAGCTGCCGTAAGGCCGCTGGAAGCGGAACGGCTGCCCGCCGAAGGACACATCGTAGAAGCCCCAGGTCGGCGCGGTCAGCGCACTCGGATAGCCCATCTCCCCGGCCGCGGCCATCAGCGACAGGCGCACCGCACGGCTGGTGGCATCACCGGCCGCCCAGCTCTTGCGCGAGCCGGTGTTGGGCGCGTGCCGGTAGGTGCGCAGCGACTGCCCGTCCACCCAGGCCAGCGACAGGGCATTGAGCATGCGCTCGCGATCCAGGCCCAGCATGTGCGAGACGACTGCGGTGGAGGCGACCTTGACCAGCACCACGTGGTCCAGCCCGACCCGGTTGAACGCATTCTCCAGCGCCAGGCAGCCCTGGATCTCATGGGCCTTGACCATCGCGGCCAGCACATCGCGCATGGTCAGCGGCGCCCGGCGCAGCGCCTCGGCATTGCGGCTGAGCCAGTCGGCGGTGGCGAGGATGCCGCCGAGGTTGTCGGAGGGATGCCCCCACTCCGCCGCCAGCCAGGTGTCGTTGAAATCCAGCCAGCGGATCATCGCGCCGATGTTGAAGGCGCCCTGCACCGGATCGAGCTCGAAGCGGGTACCGGGAACGCGCGCGCCGTTGATCACCCGCATGCCGGGCACCAGCGGTCCGAGCAGCTTGCTGCAGGCCGGGAACGAGAGCGCCGCCAGTCCGCAGCCCAGCGTATCGATCAGGCAGTGCCGCGCGGTGGTGTACGCCTGCGGCGAGCTGACCTGGTAGTCGCGGACGTAATCGACGATGTCGGTCAGGACCGTGTCCCATGGCGGGCGCTGGTTGCTGTGGCTGTCGTGACCGGACATCGCGTTTCTCCTGTTGGGTATTACAAGGTAGTGGCAGGCACCCGTACCGCACCGTCCATCAAGACGCGGGCGCTGCGGCTCATGATGGCCTTGGTGACCGTCCACTGACCGTCAACGTGCATCGCCTGTGCACCCACGCGCAAGGTGCCGGAGGGATGACCGAAGCTCACCGATTCACGCTCACCACCGCCGGCGGCGAGATTCACCAGCGTGCCCGGAATCGCGGCGGCAGTGCCGATGGCGACCGCGGCAGTGCCCATCATCGCGTGGTGCAGCTTGCCCATGGACAGCGCGCGCGCATGCAGGTCGATCTCGCCGGCGGCGATCTGCCTGCCGCTGGACGACACGTAGTCCTGCGCCGGCGCGACGAAGGCGACCTTGGGCGTGTGCTGGCGGGTCGCCGCCTGTTCGATCGTCTCGATCAGGCCCATGCGCACCGCGCCGTGCGCGCGGATCGCTTCGAAACGCGCCAGAGCCGCCTTGTCCTCGTTGATCGCCGGCTGCAGCTCGGTGCCCGTGTAGCCCAGGTCAGCCGCGTTGAGGAAGATGGTGGGAATGCCGGCGGTGATCATCGTGACCTGGAAGCTGCCCACGCCGGGCACGTCGAGCGTGTCGACCAGGTTGCCGGTCGGGAACATCGCCCCGCCCTCGCCGTCATCGGAGGGATCCAGGAACTCCAGCTGGATCTCCGCGGCCGGGAAGGTCACGCCATCCAGCTCGAAATCGCCATCTTCCTGCACCTGGCCGTCCACGATCGGCACGTGCGCCAGGATGGTCTTGCCGATGTTGGCCTGCCAGATGCGTACGGTGCAGACGCCATTGTGCGGCATCCGCGCCGGATCAATCAGGCCGTTGCTGATCGCGAACGGGCCCACCGCCGTGCTGAGATTGCCGCAGTTGCCGGTCCAGTCGACAAACGCGGTCTCGATCGAAACCTGCCCGTACAGATAATCCACGTCGTGCTCCGGCACCGACGGTGCGGAGATGATCACGCACTTGCTGGTGCTGGAGGTCGCGCCGCCCATGCCATCGGTGTGCTTGGCGTACGGGTCGGGCGAGCCGATCACGCGCATCAGCAGCGCGTCGCGCGCCGGACCGGGCACCTGCGCCGCGGCAGGCAGATCGGTCAGCTTGAAGAACACACCCTTGCTGGTGCCACCGCGCATGTAGGTGGCGGGAATGCGGAGCTGGGGGAGATGGGTCATGGAATCATGTCCGTGCAGGATTGACGGGGAAGAGAGGTGTCTGTGGCATCAACCGCTCTCGGGCCAACGCCAACGGGGTCTTGTAATCGTGTGGCCCGGACGGCGGATGGGAAGAATGTTTGGAAGGAAGGAATAGCCCTTCCCAACAATGAGCCGCAGCGTCGAATTTGCTTTTTGTTCCATGATCGAAGGTCTCGGCGAGGTCAAGCTTTCGCTCCTTCAGCGACCCCACCAGACTGCGATCACGCGTGGCACCACAGTGAAAGCCGCCCTTGAAGCCTCGAATCTCGGCCTCGACGGCTTTTCCCTGCAAGTCGAATTGATTGCACAGCACCTCGAAGTGAAGCTGTGCATGAAGACTCAGTCTGACGAGGTCGGCCGCCAGCCCCGGGAGGACCATGACCACGCCAGTGTCCGCGTTCATCAGCACCACATGAGGGTGCCGCTTCCATATCAGGAGATCCGCGTACCACTCGCCCAGCGGATTTCGTTGGGGTTCGGGCTCCTCTGGCTTGGCCGGATACTTCATCCGTTTGAGGAGCGATGCAGTGCATCGGAGGACGGTCATGGCGTCTGATCCATCAATGCATCCAACCCGCGTGAGGCATCCCAGACGCGAAGGATGTCAACGCGGTCCGGGTGCTCGAGGTAATAGATCAGATAGCGATCGAAGACGGGCAACACCACGAAGCGCAGCGGGACCGGAAGCTCCTCACTGACCCAGGCATGCCCAGCCGATCCGGCCCCGGGAAACGCTGCGATCCGCACCAACGCGGCACCCACCGCTGCAATGAAACGTTCGCCCAGCGCCAACCCGCCCTGGCGCGCGAACCAGAGCGCAGCGTCGGCCACGTCCTGTTCCGCGCGTGGCCGCCACTCAATCGGCGTCACGGTCCAACCGTGCCGCCAGTTCCTGGCGCATGCGCTCGAAGGTTGCCGGGGTGACCGGGACACTTGGGCCAGACGCCAAGCCCTCCGCAATCAACCGGCGCAGCAGCTCTTCGGCCTTTTGCCGCTGGCGCTGGCGGATCAGGTCGCGCACGTAGTCGGACGTACTGGAGTACCCCCCTTGGCTCACTTCCTCATCGACAAACTGTTTGAGCGGATCGGTGAGCGAGATGTTCATCGTGGCCATGACCAGACCTCTTTGGCAATTTTTGCCATAAAAGTGTGCACTTACATCTCATTGATCGCAACTCCGCCTCGTTCATCCCGCCGCTCCACTATTTCGGCCGCCGCACTACGACGCTCCCAGCGAAACAGCCACAGGATGATCAGCTTGGTGCTTCCGCTGACCACGGCCAGCAGCAGCAACGGCCAGCCCAGACGCAAGCCCATGGCGAAGGCGAACACTATGGTGGAGATGTCCATCAGCAGGATCAGCTGGCTCATCCGCAGCGACACCGCGCCGGTGCGGCCGGAGCGCCAGATCAGCAGGATCTGGTGCGCATAGCCCTGGGCCAGCAGCGCGGTAACGGCCACGATCATCGCCGAGGCGAGCACGCGACCCTCATCCACGTGACGCTGCCCCCACACCAGGCCCAGCAGTGCGCACAACAGCGCCACGCACGCCACGACAAGGCTGGCGGTCGCAGCGCGGCTGCGCCGGTCCGTCCAGATCTCTCTCAGGATCAGCAGCACAAGCACCGAGGCAAGCAGGCGCGGCCACACGATGAAGTGGTTGAACGGCTGGATGCTGTAGCCGTAGACGAAGAACGACAGGTAGGCGAGGAAACTGACCGTGAACTGGTTGAGCGACAGGATATCGGTGGCGATTGCGCCCGCCGTCGCGCTCGCGCGGCGCTGCCACACCTTGCGCAGCTGGGCCCACACACCCACAAGGCTCAGCAGGATGAAGGCGGTATTGATCGCGCCCGCCACGGTGTAAAACATGTCGCCGGCTGTCCCGGTTATTGTCGCACCTACGCGCCGATGGCCCCATGCCAGCGACGCGCCAGGCCCGCACCTCGCGGCGGGCCTGGCATACCGTCACATCACCTGCGCCGATTCCAGGAAGTCCTGGGCGAACCGCTGCAGCACGCCGCCGGCCTCGTAGATCGACACCTCTTCGGCGGTATCCAGGCGGCAGGTGACCGGCACCCGCAGCTGTTCACCGTTGCGGCGGTGGACGACCAGGGTCAGCTCGGCGCGCGGCACGCGGTCGCCGAGCACATCGAAGGTTTCAGAGCCGTCGATGCCCAGCGTCCTGCGGTTGACGCCTTCCTTGAACTCCAGCGGCAGCACGCCCATGCCGATCAGGTTGGTACGGTGGATGCGCTCGAAGCCTTCGGCGGCGATCGCCTCCACGCCGGCCAGGCGCACGCCCTTGGCGGCCCAGTCACGCGAGCTGCCCTGGCCGTAGTCGGCACCGGCGATGATGATCAGCGGCTGCTTGCGCGACATGTAGGTTTCGATCGCTTCCCACATGCGGGTGACCTGGCCTTCCGGCTCCACGCGCGCCAGCGAACCCTGCGTGACCTGGCCGTCGATCACGGCCATTTCATTGATCAGCTTCGGGTTGGCGAAGGTGGCACGCTGCGCGGTGAGGTGATCGCCGCGGTGGGTCGCGTAGGAATTGAAGTCTTCCTCGGGCAGGCCCATCTTCGCCAGGTACTCGCCGGCCGCGCTGCTGGCCATGATCGCGTTGGACGGCGACAGATGGTCGGTGGTGATGTTGTCGCCGAGCACCGCCAGCGGTCGCATGCCGGTCAGGCTGCGCGCACCGGCCAACGCGCCTTCCCAGTACGGCGGGCGGCGGATGTAGGTGCTCTGCGGGCGCCAGTCGTACAGCGGGCTGATCGGGGCGCCGTGTTCCACCTTGAAGGTGAACATCGGGTCGTAGACCTTGCGGAACTGCTCGGGCTTGACGCAGGCCTTGACCACCGCGTCGATCTCGGCATCGCTCGGCCACAGGTCCTTCAGCGTGATCGGGTTGCCGTCGGCGTCATGGCCGAGCGCGTCCTTCTCGATATCGAAGCGCACCGTACCGGCGATCGCGTACGCCACCACCAGGGGCGGCGAGGCCAAGAAGGCCTGCTTGGCGTACGGGTGGATGCGGCCATCGAAGTTGCGGTTGCCCGAGAGCACGGCGGTGGCATACAGGTCGCGGTCGATCACTTCCTGCTGGATCTTCGGGTCCAACGCGCCACTCATGCCGTTGCAGGTGGTGCACGCGAAGGCGACGATGCCAAAGCCCATCTGTTCCAGCTCGGTCAGCAGGCCGGCTTCTTCCAGATACAGCTGCACGGCCTTGGACCCCGGCGCCAGCGAGCTCTTCACCCACGGCTTGCGGGTCAAGCCGGCACGGTTGGCATTGCGCGCCAGCAATGCCGCGGAGATCACGTTGCGCGGGTTGCTGGTGTTGGTGCAGCTGGTGATCGCGGCAATGATCACCGCGCCATCGGGCATCAGGCCGTCGGCCTGTTCCAGCTTGCCCGAGGCCAGCTTGCCTTCATCGGCGATGCCGCGGGCGGCCAGGTCGGTGGTCGCCACGCGCTTGTGCGGGTTGGACGGGCCGGCCATGTTGCGCACCACGGTGGACAGGTCGAACTGCAGCACGCGCTCGTACTGCGCGGTGACCAGATCGTCGGCCCACAGGCCGGTGGCCTTGGCGTAGGTTTCCACCAGCGCGACCTGGGCATCTTCGCGGCCGGTCAGGCGCAGGTAGTCCAGGGTCTGCTGGTCGATGTAGAACATCGCCGCGGTGGCACCGAACTCCGGCGTCATGTTGGAGATGGTGGCGCGGTCACCGATGGTCAGCGCGTTGGCGCCCTCCCCGTAGAACTCGATCCACGCACCGACCACGCGCTCCCTGCGCAGGAACTCGGTCAGCGCCAGCACCACGTCGGTGCAGGTGATGCCGGGCTGCGGGCGGCCGGTCAGCTCCACGCCGATGATGTCGGGCAGGCGCATCCAGGAGGCACGGCCGAGCATCACGCTCTCTGCTTCCAGGCCGCCCACGCCGATCGCGATCACGCCCAGCGCGTCCACGTGCGGGGTGTGGCTGTCGGTGCCCACGCAGGTATCCGGGAAGGCCACGCCATCGCGCACCTGCACGACCGGCGACATCTTCTCCAGGTTGATCTGGTGCATGATCCCGTTGCCCGGCGGGATCACGTCGACGTTCTTGAACGCCTTCTTGGTCCAGTTGATGAAGTGGAAGCGGTCTTCATTGCGACGGTCCTCGACGGCGCGGTTCTTCTCGAACGCAGCCTTGTCGAAGCCGGGGAATTCCACCGCCAGCGAGTGATCGACGATCAGCTGGGTCGGGACCACCGGATTGATCTGCGCCGGATCACCGCCGGCATCGGCGATGGCATCGCGCAGGCCGGCCAGATCGACCAGGGCGGTCTGGCCGAGAATGTCATGACAGACCACGCGGGCCGGGAACCACGGGAAATCCAGGTCCTGGCGGCGTTCGATCAGCTGGCGCAGCGAGGCCTCCAGCGTGGCCGGATCGCAGCGGCGCACCAGGTTTTCGGCCAGCACGCGCGAGGTATACGGCAGCGTGGCATAGGCACCGGGCTGCAACGCGTCGACGGCGGCACGGGTATCGAAATAGTCCAGCGCGGTGCCGGGGAGGTTCTTGCGGTACTGAGTATTCATGGCTGGCGATAGCTGCTTGTTGGCGGGCCGGGGCGTCGTGACACCGGCGAAGAAGGAGTAGCGACGCCGCAACGGAGCAGACCGGCATCGCGCCGGCCTGTTCCGCAAAGCACCCGCGAACGGGTGCGGTACGTCTGTCTTACTTGCGCTGGTCGATCGGCACGAAGGCCTGGTCTTCCGGGCCGGTGTAGTTCGCGCTCGGGCGGATGATCTTGCCGTCGATGCGCTGCTCGATGATGTGCGCGCTCCAACCGGAGGTGCGGGCAATCACGAACAACGGGGTGAACATCGCCGTCGGCACGCCCATCATGTGGTAGCTGACCGCGCTGAACCAGTCCAGGTTCGGGAACATCTTCTTGATGTCCCACATCACCGATTCCAGACGCTCGGCGATGTCGTACATCTTGACGTTCTGTTGCTCGGCGGACAGGTCGCGCGCCACGTCCTTGATGATGTTGTTGCGCGGATCGCTGACGGTGTAGACCGGGTGGCCGAAACCGATCACGACTTCCTTGCGCTCGACGCGGGCCTTGATATCGGCTTCGGCGTCGTCCGGGCTGTCGTAGCGCTTCTGCACTTCGAAGGCCACTTCATTGGCGCCGCCGTGCTTGGGACCGCGCAGCGCACCGATGCCGCCGGTGATCGCGCTGTACATGTCACTGCCGGTGCCGGCGATGACACGGCAGGCGAAGGTCGAGGCGTTGAACTCGTGCTCGGCGTACAGGATCAGCGAGGTGTGCATCGCCTTGACCCACGAATCCTGCGGCTTCTCGCCGTGCAGCAGGTGCAGGAAGTGGCCACCGATGGAGTCATCGTCGGTTTCCACGTCGATCGCGCGGCCGTTGTGGCTCCAGTGGTACCAGTACAGCAGCATCGAACCCAGGCAGGCCATCAGCTTGTCGGCGATGTCGCGCGCGCCCGGATGGTTGTGGTCGTCCTTCTCCGGCGACACGCAGCCGAGTACGGACACGCCGGTGCGCATCACGTCCATCGGGTGCGCGGACGGCGGCAGTTCTTCCAGCGCGGCCTTGACCGCGGCCGGGATGCCACGCAGCGACTTCAGCTTGGTCTTGTAGGCGACCAGTTCGGCACGCGTCGGCAGCTTGCCGTGGACCAGCAGATGCGCGATTTCCTCGAACTCGCTGGTGTTGGCCAGATCGGCGATGTCATACCCGCGGTAATGCAGGTCGTTGCCGCTGCGGCCGACGGTGCACAGCGCGGTGTTGCCGGCGGCGGTGCCCGACAGGGCGACGGATTTCTTCGGCTTGAAGCCGGGGGCGGTAGTGGTGTCGCTCATGATCCCTCCAGAAAACAGTGTGCGGTCTTACTTCTTGGCGGCGAACAACGCATCGAGCTGCTGCTCGAAGGCGTGGTAACCGATACGGTCATAGAGTTCCTCGCGGGTCTGCATCGCCTCCACCACATTACGCTGGTGGCCCTCGCGGCGGATGGTCTCATACACGTTCTCTGCCGCCTTGTTGGCAGCGCGGAACGCGGACAGCGGGAACAGCTGGATGGCGACGCCGGCCGAGGCCAGCTCATCGCGGCTGAACAGCGGCGTGGCGCCGAACTCGGTGATGTTGGCCAGCACCGGCACCTTCACCGCATCGACGAAGCGGCGGTAGGTCTCCAGATCGTAGGCCGCCTCGGCGAAGATGCCATCGGCACCGGCCTCGACGCAGGCGATGGCGCGTTCGATCGCGGCCTCCACGCCATCGACCTGGATGGCATCGGTGCGCGCGATCAGGAAGAAGTCCGGATCGGTCTTCGCATCGGCGGCGGCCTTGACCCGGTCCACCATCTCCCCCTGCGACACGATCTCCTTGCCCGGGCGGTGACCGCAGCGCTTGGCGCCGACCTGGTCTTCGATATGGCAGGCAGCCGCGCCTGCCTTGATCAGCGACTTGACCGTGCGGGCGATGTTGAATGCGCTGGGACCGAAACCGGTGTCGATATCCACCATCAGCGGCAGGTCGCACACATCGGTGATGCGGCGCACGTCGATCAGCACGTCTTCCAGGGTGTTGATGCCCAGGTCCGGCAGGCCCAGCGAGCCGGCCGCGACGCCGCCGCCGGAGAGGTAGATCGCCCGGTAGCCGGCGCGCTTGGCCAGCAGCGCGTGGTTGGCGTTGATCGCACCGATCACCTGCAACGGCGATTCGGCGGCCAGTGCGGCGCGGAAACGGGCGCCAGCGGAAGAAACGGGGGTGCTCATGCGGCATTCCATCGTGATTGACCGGTTGATAAGCGCAAGGGCCGTGCCAGATGGCAAGTGTCTGATTTCATTGATGCAGCGAGGTGGCTGCGATGTTTCACCTTGAAACATTGAAACATCTGTAACATGGCTGCAACTGAAACATTGAAACACGACCATGTCGATCAGCCTGCCCCGCCACCGCGCCCGCCTGTCCGATCCCGATGCCGGCCAGCTGCCGGTGATCTGGACCGTCAGCGTGTCGCGCCTGACCGGCCTGCTGGGGGATGTGATCCCCGAGTTCGACCGCCGCGCCCGCATCGTGCCGATCAACCTCGGTTTCGAGGAGGCAGTGGATGTCATCGGCCAGCGCCTGCGCCGCGAACACTGCGATGTGGTGATTGCCGGTGGCTCGAACGCGGCCTACCTGCGCAGCCGGCTGGAAGTACCGCTGGTCCCGATCCAGGCCAATGGCTTCGACCTGATGGAAGCGCTGGCGCGCGCGCGCCGGATCGCGCCGCGGATCGGCCTGGTCACGCACGCCACCGACGTGCCGACGTTCGGCAGCTTCCAGCACAGCTTCGGGCTGGATATCGAGCACCGCCGCTTCGTCACCCGCGAGGATGCGCGCGACTGCATCGCCGACCTGCGCGCCAACGGCATCGAGGTGATCGTCGGCACCGGCATGGCGATCGACCATGCCGAACAGGTCGGGCTGCCTGGCGTGCTGCTGTACTCGGCCGATTCGGTGCGACAGGCGTTCGAACACGCACTGGAGCTGACCCAGACCCTGGCGCGCTCCGGTGCGCCGTCACCGCGGCGGCGCACACCGGCCAGGCCACGCGATGCTGATCACGCCCTGCTCGGCGACAGCGCGCCGATCCAGCAGGTGCGCGGGCACATCGCGCTGTATGCACCTTACGACAGCACGGTGCTGGTGACCGGCGCCACCGGTACCGGAAAGGAACTGGTGGCGCGGCAACTGCACGCCGCCAGCGGTCGACGCGGCCGCTTCGTCGCGCTGAACTGCGGGGCGATCAGCGAGTCGCTGCTGGAGGCCGAGCTGTTCGGCTACAACGAAGGTGCGTTCACCGGCGCGCGGCGCGGCGGTCGTGTCGGTCTGGTCGAAGCTGCCGAGGGCGGCACCCTGTTCCTCGATGAAATCGGCGAACTGCCGCTGCCGTTGCAGACCCGGCTGCTGCGGGTACTGGAAGAGCGCGAAGTGCTGCGCGTCGGCGCCACCGAGCCGACGCCGGTGGACGTACGCGTGGTCGCGGCCACGTTGCAGACACTGGAATCGCTGGTGGACACACAACGCTTCCGCCGCGATCTGTACTACCGCCTGGCCGCGCTGCGCATCGCGCTGCCGACGCTGCACGAACGGCGCGAGGATGTCCCCTTGCTGGTAAGCCATTTCTTCCGGCAGCTCGCGGGTACGGACGCACCGTTGTCCGCCGAGGCGATGGCGCGACTGCACGACTACGCGTGGCCGGGCAACGTGCGTGAGCTGCGCAACATGGTCGACCGCCTGCGCATCCACTGGCAGCAACAGCCGGGCGAGCTGACGTTGCCGCAGATGCTGCACTGGTTGCCGGAGCTGCACGCGGCGCAGCGGCCACTGGCGGTTCCAGGCGCCGGCGCCCCGGCAGCCCTCACCGCTGCCTCGGCGGCGCGGCCGGATGCGGCCGCGCTGCGGCGACTGCTGGCCGACTGCGGCGGCAACCGCGAGCAGGCGTGTGCGCAGCTGGGCGTATCGCGGACGACGCTGTGGCGGTGGCTGCGCGAGCTTCCGCCGGCCTGATTACGGGAACAACATCCGCTTGCTCCACTGCCCGTCCACACCGGTCTCATAGCACCAGCGCTCGTGCAGGCGGAACTGCGCGCCGTACCAGAACTCGATCCGCTGCGGCACCACGCGCAGGCCGCTCCAGCCTTCCGGACGCGGCACGTCGCGGCCTTCGAAACTGGCCTCGGTGGCCGCCACACGCGCGTCGAATTCTTCGCGCGAGGCCAGCGTCTTCGATTGCAGTGACGCCCACGCGCCGATCTGGCTCATGCGCGGGCGCGAGGCGAAGTACGCATCGGCCTCGGCGTCGCTGACCTTCTCCACCCCGCCTTCGATCCGCACCTGGATGCCGGCTTCGCGCAGGCTGCGCCACAGGAACAGCAGCGCGGCGCGTGGATTGGCCTGCAGTTCACGCCCCTTGTGGCTGTCCAGGTGTGTGTAGAAGACGAACCCGCGTTCGTCGAAGGCCTTCAGCAACACGGTCCTCGCGGAGGGCTGGCCGCTAGGGTCGGCCGTGGCCACCGTCATCGCATTCGGTTCGACTTCGCGGCTTGCCTTGGCTTCTTCGAACAGCCCGGCAAAGGTGGACAACGCTTCGGCATACAGATCGGTCATGGCGGTTTTCTTGTCACGCGGTTTGGGTTTATTGTCGCTGCATGCCTGCACCTGCGTACATGCCCCCGACGAAAGGTTTTCCGGATGCACTGGTGGCACAGGCGCTGGACGACGCACTGAGCTGCGCCGCGGCCATCCCAGTATTGGCGATCAGCGGCCTGCAGGGGAGCGGCAAATCGACGCTGGCCGCGCAGGTTGTGGCACTCGCGGAATCGCGCGGCCTGCACGCGGCGATGCTTTCCATCGATGATGTCTACCTGACCCGCGCCCAGCGCCAGCGCCTGGCGCGGCAGGTGCACCCGCTGCTGCTGACCCGCGGCCCGCCGGGCACCCACGATCTGGCTCTGGCCCATGCCACCCTGGACGCGGTCGCGGCCGGCGGCCCGGTCGCCCTGCCCCGTTTCGACAAACTGGCCGACGAGCGCCAGCCCGAAAAGGACTGGCCGCGCATCGACCGCCCGCTCGACCTGCTGGTGTTCGAAGGCTGGTTCCTCGGCACGCCGGCACAGGACGAGGCCGACCTGGATCCTCCCCTCAACGCACTTGAACGCGACGCCGATGCCGATGGCCGCTGGCGCCGCTGGTGCAATCACGCGCTCGCGCAGGACTACCCCGCGCTGTGGCAGCGTTGCGACCTGCTGTGGTTCCTGCAGCCGCCGGACTTCTCGGTGATCCCGCGCTGGCGCTGGCAGCAGGAGCAGAACCTGCAGGCCGCCCAACCCGATCGCAGCAGCATGAGCCGCGCCCAGCTGGAGCGCTTCGTGCAGTACTACGAACGGGTCAGCCGGCAGGCGCTGCGTACCTTGCCGGCGCTGGCCGACACGGTGATCGTGCTAGACGAACAGCGCCGGATCGTCGCGCCGCGCTGACGGCGGCAGCGAGGGAAACGCAGTGATCAGCCGACCAGGAAGGTCACCCGCAGATTCACCCGCCACTCGGTGATGTTGCCCTCGCCATCGGTGACGACCTTGGTTTCATTGATCCAGGCGCCCTGGATGCCTTTGACCGTCTCGGACACCTTCTTCAGGCCGCTGCGCACCGCGTCCTCGACGCTGGTTTTGGAGGAGGCGTTGATCTCGATGATTTTGGCTACGGACATGGGTCGCTCCAGTGGCGCGCGGAACAGTCCGCGCCGTCCCACCATGGGGGCCGGCGCGTAAAGGCGGTGGCACGGAGATGTTAGGATCGAGGGTAATGAATCCCGCTCCGAACCTCATCCTGATTGGCCCGATGGGCGCCGGCAAAACCTGCATCGGGCGTCGGCTGGCCGAGCGCTTCACGCTGGACTTCGTGGATGCCGACCAGGCCATCGTGGACAGCACCGGGGCCAGCATTCCGGCGATCTTCGAGCACTCCGGGGAAGCCGGCTTCCGCCAGCACGAGCGCCAGGTCCTGCACGCGCTGCTGGACGGGCACGGCCAACTGGTCTCCACCGGCGGTGGTGCCGTGCTGGACCCGGACAACCGCGCGGCGATCGCCCGGCGCGGTTTCGTGGTCTACCTGCGGGTCAGCGTGCCGGCCCAGCTCGAGCGGCTGGCCCGCGACCGCGGCCGCCCGCTGCTGCAGCGCCCGGACCGCGAGCAGGTCCTGCACGAGATGGCCGCTGCCCGCGACCCGCTCTACCAGGGCCTGGCCGATCTCACCCTGGATACCGATCTCTACACGCCCGCCGAGGCCACCGCGCAGCTGGTGCTGCGCCTGGCCGCGCAGTGGCAGCGACAGGAAACACCCGAATGACCGCCTCCCCGCGTACCGTTGCCGTCAGCGGCGACACCCCCTACACCATCCACATCGGCCCGGGCCTGCTCGGCCAGGGCGAGCTGCTGGCCCGCCACGTGCGCGGCCGCCATGTGCTGCTGCTCAGCGATTCGTCGGTCGCCCCGCTGTATCTGGCCGGGGTGAAGTCGGCGCTGCTGTCCGTGCGCCCGGATCTGCTGATCGGTGAGCTGGTCCTTCCCGCCGGCGAGGCCTCCAAGACGCTGGCCCACTTCGGCGACGCGATCACCGCGCTGGCCGCCCTCGGCGCCACCCGCGATGCCTGCGTGATGGCCCTCGGTGGCGGCGTTGCCGGCGACCTGGCCGGCTTCGCAGCCGCCTGCTGGATGCGCGGCGTGGACTGCGTGCAGTTGCCGACCTCACTGCTGGCGATGGTCGACTCCTCGGTCGGCGGCAAGACCGCAGTGGACATTCCCGAAGGCAAGAACCTGGTCGGTGCGTTCCACCCGCCGCGTGCCGTGATCGCCGATACCGCCGCGCTGCGCACCCTGCCGCCGCGCGAGCTGCGTGCCGGCCTGGCCGAGGTGATCAAGTACGGCGCGATCCGCGACCCGTTGTTCTTCCGGTGGCTGCAGGCCGAACACACCGCGCTGCTGGCGGGTGATGACACGGCGCTGGCCCAGGCGATCGCGCGCAGCTGCGAGCACAAGGCCGAGATCGTCGCGCGCGATCCGCTGGAAAAAGGCGAGCGCGCCCTGCTCAACCTTGGCCACACCTTCGGCCACGCGATCGAGACCGAACAGGGCTACGGCGCACCGGGCAACGACAACCTCAACCACGGTGAAGCCGTCGCGGTCGGCATGGTGCTGGCCGCACGCCTGTCCGCGCAGCTGGGCATGAGCGCGGACGCCGACACCGCGCAGCTGCGCGACCTGCTGCTACGCTACGAACTGCCGGTCGCCATTCCCACCGGCCTGCAGCCCGAAGCGCTGCTGGCCCGGATGCGGCTGGACAAGAAAAACGTCGCCGGCCGGCTCCGCCTGGTGCTGTGGCGTGGCATCGGCCGCGCGGAGGTCGTCGCCGACGTCGACGAGGCCGACGTCCTGCGCGTGCTCGCCGCCGGCTGAGCCTGCGACCTTACGCCGCACCCGCGCCGTCGCTGACGGCCGCGTCCGGCGTTCACGGCTACAATCGGGGCATGCGCGTCTTCCTGCACCAACACGCCCGCGGTGCCGATCCGGCCCGCTATCTCCAGCTCACCCTGCAACCGGACCTGTTCGGGGGCTGGGAGCTGCTGCACGAGTCCGGCCCGATCGGCGGGCGCGGGCAACTGCGCCGCGAGCTGTACCTGCAGGAAGACCTGGCGCTGGCTGCATTCGAGAAAGCGCGCGACGCACACCTGCATCGCGGCTACGACGTGACCTACACCAGCGGCGATGCGCCGCCCTGAGCGGCCACCGCCGCCACACCCCCCTCCGGCCCTGCGCCACCAGATCCCAAGGAAGCGTTCCGTGACCAGCCCCTCCCGCCATGATCGCCTGCTGCGCGCCCTGCGCCGCGAACCGGTGGACTGCACCCCCGTCTGGCTGATGCGCCAGGCCGGCCGTTACCTGCCCGAGTACCGCGCCACCCGCGCCAAGGCCGGCAGCTTCCTGGCCATGGCCAAGAACCCGGACATCGCCTGCGAAGTCACCCTGCAGCCGCTGCGCCGCTTCGACCTCGACGCCGCGATCCTGTTCTCGGACATCCTCACCATCCCCGACGCGATGGGCCTGGAGCTGTACTTCGTCGAAGGCGAAGGCCCGAAGTTCCGCCATCCGGTGCGCGACGCGGCTGCCATCGCCAGGCTGGCCGTGCCGGACATGGAAACCGAACTGCGCTACGTGATGGATGCCGTCCGCGTGATCCGCCGCGAACTCGACGGCAGCGTGCCCCTGATCGGCTTCTCCGGCAGCCCGTGGACGCTGGCCTGCTACATGGTCGAAGGTGGCGGCAGCAAGGACTTCGCCCGCATCAAGGCGATGGCCCTGAACGAACCGGCCGCCCTGCACCAGCTGCTCTCGGTCGTCACCGACGCGGTGATCGCCTACCTCGCCGCCCAGCGCGCGGCCGGCGCCCAGGTCCTGCAGGTCTTCGACACCTGGGGTGGCGTCCTCAGCCCCTCCATGTACCGCGAATTCTCCCTGCGCTACCTGACCCGCATCGCGCAGGAACTCGAGCGCGGCGAAGGCGCCGAGCGCACCCCGCTGATCCTGTTCGGCAAAGGCACCGGCCTGCACCTCGGCGCCCTGGCGGACACCGGCGCCGACGCCCTCGGCGTCGACTGGACCCTCGACCTCGCCGACGCCGTCGCGCGCACCGGCGGCCGCGTCGCCCTGCAGGGCAACCTCGATCCCACCACCCTGTACGGCAACCCCGCTGCCATCGAACGCGCCGCCGGGCAGGTGCTCGACAGCTACGCCCAAGGCAACGGCGGCTCCCGCGAAGGCCACGTCTTCAACCTGGGCCACGGCATGTCTCCCGACATGAACCCCGAGCACGTGCAGGTCCTGGTGGAAGCAGTGCATCGCTTGAGCCGACGCTGATCGGCGTCGGCAGGTAGCCGGCCAGCGGCCGGCACTACCCGGGCATGACCGACGCAGGCGTTCTGCATCCAGAAACGCCTGCGCTCGTGTGCACCCTCGAGACGGACGGAGCACGCCGTCCGCAGCTGATCGGCCCCGATCATTGCCGCGCTGCGCGCGGCCATCCACGCATGGCGTGGATCTACCCATGGCATTCCCGGCATCACGTTTTCGGCTTCGGCTTCGGCTCTTGACCACACCCTGATCCCACATCGGCGATCATATCGACCTCGTTGACGAAGGCCCGCACCATGACCACCAGCAGCTACGCCTCGATCCGGCCCCTGTTGTGGCTCGTATCGCTGGCCATCTTCATGCAGATGCTGGACTCCACCATCGTCAACACCGCCCTCCCGGCCATGGCCCGCAGCCTCGGCGAAAGCCCCCTGCAGATGCAGTCCGTCGTCTTCAGCTACGCCCTTGCCGTCGCCACCTTCATCCCTGCCTCCGGCTGGATCGCCGACCGCTTCGGCACACGACGCACCTTCCTCGTCGCCATCATCCTGTTCACCCTCGGCTCGCTCGCCTGCGCCCTCGCCCAGACCCTGCACCAGCTGGTCGGCGCCCGCGTCCTGCAGGGCATCGGCGGCGCCATGCTGCTGCCGGTCGGCCGCCTCGCCGTCATGCGCTCTGTCTCCCGCGAAGAATTCCTCCGCGCCATGAGCTTCATCGCCATCCCCGCCCTGATCGGCCCGCTCATCGGGCCCACGCTCGGCGGCTGGCTGGTCGAAGTCGCCTCCTGGCACTGGGTGTTCCTGATCAACCTCCCGATCGGCATCATCGGCTACGTCGCGGCCATGAAAATCATGCCCGACCACTACGCCGAACACCGCACCCGCTTCGACATCGCCGGCTATCTGATGCTCGCCTTCGGCATGGTCGTGCTCTCGCTCGCGCTGGACGGCATCTCCGGCATGGCCACCCCCCATGCCCTGGTCATGCTGATGACCGTCGCCGGCCTCGCCGCCCTGGTCGGCTATTGGCTGCACGCCGCCAACTCGACGGCGCCGCTGTTCTCGCTCGCCCTCTTCCACGTCCCCAGCTACCGCATCGGCATTCTCGGCAACCTGTTCTCGCGCATCGGCAGCAGCGCCATGCCCCTGCTCATCCCACTGCTGCTGCAGGTCGGCATGGGCATGAGCCCGATGAACGCCGGCCTGTTGATGATCCCCGTGGCAGCCGCCGGCATGGTTTCCAAACGCTACGCGGTCAAACTGGTCGAACGCTTCGGCTATCGCCGCGTGCTGATGGTCAATACCGTGCTGGTCGGTCTGGCGATGGCGAGCTTCATCTTCATGACACCGGGGCAGCCCCTGTGGATCCGCATCGTCCAGTTGGCGCTGTTCGGGGCCGTCAACTCGTTGCAGTTCACCGTCATGAACACCGTCACCCTGCGCGATCTCGAGCGCGACTTCGCCAGCGCCGGCAACAGCCTGCTGTCGATGGTGATGATGCTCGCCACCGGGTTCGGTGCGGCCGCCGCCGGCAGCCTGCTGGCCGCCTTCAATCACCTCGATGCTTCGCACGGCGCCACCGCCGCGCTGCACGCGACCTTCGTCTGTGTCGGCGCCATCACCCTGACCTCCACGCTGATCTTCTGGCAGCTGCCCGATACGCGGCCCTCGCCGCGCGACGTCGAAGAGGTCGCCGAGTAACCGCGGGGAGACGGGGTCACCCTCAGCGGAGCAACGGTCCGCTGCTACCGGGGGGCGTGCAGGACCAACGCGATCGCCTCCACCAGCAGGTCGCCGGTCACCGGCTTGCGCAGGAACGCATCGAAGCCGGCGTCGCGGGCCTGCTGCTCGATCGACGGATCGGTCCGCGCGGTCACCGCGATCAGAGGCATCTCGAAGCCCTGGCTGCGCAGATGCCCGGCCAACGCGATGCCGCCGAGGCCCGGCAGGTCCAGGTCCATCAGCGCCACATCGAACGGCGCCTCGCTGACCTCGCGCAACGCCGACAATGCGTGCTCGGCATGCACCACCTCATGCCCGCGCGCGGACAACAATCCGCTGACCACTTCCGCCACCGTCAGATCGTCCTCCACCAGCAGGATCCGCAGCGGCGGCAGCACCCATTGCGCGCCCTCGGCGGCACCGGGCGCGCCGGTCGTGCCCGGCTCCAGCGGCAACGGCAGCGTCACCGTGAAGCGGGTCCCCACGCCGAGCTGGCTCTGTACGCCGATCTGTCCCTGCATCGCCAGCGCCAGTTCGCGGCAGATCGCCAGTCCCAGCCCACTGCCGCCGTACTGCGCCGCGGTGCGCGCGCCATCGGCCTGCTCGAAGCGACGGAACAGCCGCTCCTGCTGATCGGCACTGATCCCCGGCCCAGTGTCGGACACCTCGACATGCAGCCCGCGGCCGGGCGTGATCGCGCGCAGCGTCAGACGCACTTCGCCGTGGCTGGTGAACTTGACGGCATTGCCGAGCAGATTGAGCAGGATCTGGCGCACACGCAGTTCATCGCCGACGGTGCGGGTACCGGGCGCCACCGTGTTGTCGACCACGAACCGCACTCCCTTCTGCCCCGCCAGCGCGGCCATCAGCGCGCAGACATCGTCGATCGGCCGCTGCAGCTGGAACGGCTGCGCCTGCAGTTCCAGCCGCCCCGATTCGATCCGCGCCAGGTCCAGCGCATCGTTGACCAGGTGCAGCAGATGCTCACCGGCATGCCGGATCGATTCGGTATAACCGCGCTGCTGCGCGTTCAACGGCGAGGACAGCAGCAGTTCGCTCATGCCCAGCACCCCGGTCATCGGCGTCCGAACTTCGTGGCCCAGGTTCGCCAGGAAACGCGTCTTGGCCATCGAGGCCTGCTCGGCCAGCTCCTGCTTCTGCAGCGCCAGCTGGTAGGCATGCCGGCGCTGCAGCCGGCGCCGGTACAGCCAGGCGAACAGACTGAGCAGCAGCAGCACGACGGAGGTCAGCAGCAACAGCCCCGACAGGCTCCGCCACCACGGCGGCAGCACCCGGAACTCCAGCACCTGCACACGCGACCAGATCTGGTCGGCCGAGCGTGCCTGCACCTCCAGGCGATACCGGCCCGGCGGCAGGCGGGAGAACAGACGCTCGCCCCCGGGCCCCACTTCCACCCAATCGGGGTCGTAGCCGGCCAGGCGGTAGCGGTAGTTGTTGGACGTGGAATCGGCGAACGACAGCAGCCGCGCCACGATCCGCAGATCGCGGTCGCCATCGGCGATGTCCAGCGGCACCGCATGGGTCAGGTCCAGCACGCGCTCGCCGCGGCGCACCTCGACCCGCTCGATCACCAGCGGCGCACGGCGCGTGGCGGGCTTGACCTGCGCGGGATCGAACATCACCACCCCGGCTGGCGTGCCGCCGACGATGCGCCCGCTCGCGGTCAGCGTCAGCGTGCGGCGACGGAATTCCTGGCTGGGCAGGCCATCGTGCACGCCATACTGGCGCACGCTGCCGACCTGCGGATCGACCCGCACCAGCCCACGTGCGTTGGCCGCCCATACCACGCCCTGCCGGTCCACCACTACGCCGTTCGCGGTGATCGCCGGATAGCCCGCACCGCTACCGATCACCTCCTGCAGGGTCAGCCGATCGCCCTGCCAGCCGTAGTGCGAGAGCTTGCCTTCTTCGGACAGCCACACACTGTCATCGCCGGCCAGCGCCATGGCGTGGACGCCGGCAGAAGGGCCGCCCGGCAAGGGCGCAAAACGCGACTCCGCCGCCACCCACTCCAGCAGACCCTGCCCTGTGGCCACCCACAGGCGATCCTGCGGGCCACACTGGATGTCCAGCACGCCCTGGCCGATCTTCAGCCCGGCATGGCCCAGGGCGACCCGGTGCAGCACGCGCCCGTCGAGATCACGTTGCTGCAGTCCGTTGGCCGACGCTGTCCACAGGCGCTGGCCATCGCACAGTGCCAAGGATTCGATCGGGCCTTCCATCGGCGCATCGACCGCTGCATCGCGCCCCCAACGCCGGATCCGCTTCTGGCCGGGGTCGTAGCGCAGCAGCGCATCCCAGGACCCGATCCAGACCTGACCACGCGGGTCCTCGAGCACCGACTGCAGCCACTGCGTGCCATCCACCCAGGTCCGGTGCTGCTCGACCTTCCCGCTCACCGGGTCGAACTTGTCCAACGCGCCATGCGTACCGACCGTCCACACGCCCCCGTCGGCGGCCGCGCCCATGCCCAGCACATAGGCGTTGCGCAGTGATGCTGGATCATCTTCCAGCCGCGAGAGCACCGAGAACTGCCACCAGCGTGGCAGCAGGTGCCACAGCCCGCCGTTGGTGCTGGCCAACCAGATGCCGCCCTCGCGATCTTCGTAGGCGCCGGTCCAGTTCGGCCGCACCTGGCCACGGGCGATCGCGCTGTACAGCGGCACCTGCTGGAACTGACCGTCCATGGCGCGCCCCAACCCGGAGCGCGTGTCGAGCCAGTACCCGCCCTGTTCGTCGCGCAGCATCATCCCCAGGATCTGATCACCTTCGGCAACCGTCCACGGCGCCGGCGCGAAGCGACCGTCCGGGCGGCGCACGGTGACCCCGGCATTGCTGTTGATCCACAGGCTGCCGTCCGGCTCGGCGGTGAGCCCGGTGATGACGCGCGCCGACAACTGCGCGCTCGGCACCCGTTCGAAATCGTGCCCGGTCCAGCGCGCCAGGCCCGCCTGCGATCCGATCCACAACGTGCCATCGAGCGTGGTGGTGAGATAGCCGACCGAGGCGGCCGGCAGGCTGCGTGGATTGCCGGGCTCGGGCATGAAGCGGGTCAGCGTTCCGTCGCGCTCGAGCCGATGCAGCCCGCCCTGGTAGGTGCCGAACCAGATCGCGCCGTCGGGCGTGGAGGCCACGCTCCAGATCGTGTTGCTGCCGATCCCGGGATGGCTGTTGCGGTCGTAGAAGCGGATGTCGCGCCGATCGGCCGACATCATCGCCAGGCCGGCATTCTCCGTGCCGATCCACAACTGGTTGCGCGCATCCACGTGCACGCTCCAGACATGGTTGTCGCGCAGGCCATCCTCGGCGCGCCAGATCCGGTAGTTGCGGCCGTCGTAACGGGCCAGGCCATCGTTGGTGGCGATCCACAGGTAGCCGTAGCGATCCTCGGCCATGCGGTTGACGGTGTTGGACGGCAGACCATCGAACACGGTCAGCTGCCGCGGCGTCGGCGGTACCGGCTGGGCCGACGCGACCGCCGGCCAGAGCACACACAGGCCGATCAGCAACGGCCACAGCACACGCAACACCTGATGGCTCTCCCGGGTCTGTCCGTGGATTCACTGCCGTCGCCCGGAATGGGCCTGTCACCCCCGACCACCCCGGTCATCGGGCAACGCCCCGCATAGTAAACCGTTCCCCGGGCCGGCACGATCCACGTTCCTTGCCATGATCCGCTGCATCGCCGCGTGCAGTGCATCGCCCTGCAGCGGCTTGTGCAGCAGACCGTCGGCCCCGGCAGCAGTGACCGTGGCCTCCAGGTCCGGATCCCGACGGGCCGTGAGGATCAGTACCGGCAGGCGCTGGTCGCGCTGGCGCAGCAGCCGCAGCAGCGACAGTCCGTCCATGCCCGGCAGATCCAGATCCAGCAGCATCAGCTGCGTGCCTGGCCGGGCCAGCGCAGTCAACGCCGCCAGCGCATGCCCGGCAGCAACCACCGCGTGACCCCGCATGCGCAGCAGGCCGGTGACGACCTCGGCCACGAGAGGATCGTCTTCCACCAGCAGGACCTGCAGGCCATCGTGGTCAGCCACCGTCACCTGCGGATCGGGCAGTTGCGTGCCGCAACCGGCCAGCGGCAGGCTCAACACGGCCTGCCAGCGATGATCGGGCAACTGCAGCACCCGCAGCTGTCCCTGCATCGCAGCAGCCAGCACGTCCACGTCGGCCAACCTCTCGCGCACCGCTTCCAGCGCCGGCGATGGAAGCGCACCGGGCACCGCGATGATATCCAGCAGCAGGCCGGTGCCGCCCGGCAGCCAGGCCATGCGCAGGGTCACGCGGGGCGCCCCGACCTGCAGGGCGAGCTCCCGCGCGAGCAGGTGGACGGCCTGTCGCAGCCGGTCCGGATCGCCGGTGCGACAGGCACCCGCCGGTAGTGGAGGGCCCAGCGACAGCCGGCAACCGTGCAGATCCAGACAGGCAGCCAGCGCGGCCTCCATGTCCATCCTCCAGGGTCCGATGGCGAAACGACGCGGCTGGAGACGTACTTTTCCGGCCTGCAGCCGGGCGTTCTCCAGCGCTTCGTCGACCACCTGCAGCAAGGCGCGCCCTCCCTGCTCGATGTGCAGTACCTGCTTCCGCGCGTGCGCTGACAGCGGCCCGGCCAGGAGCAGCTCGCTCATCCCCAGCACGGCGGTCAACGGCGTCCGCACTTCGTGGCCGAGCGTGGCCAGATACTGTTCCTTGGCCTGCGCGGCCCGCTCGGCGCGCGCCTGCCGGCGTGTCGCTGCGCGCCGGGCGTTCGCCCGCGCCTGGTGGCGTCGCACAGCGCCTGCCAGCAGCACCGCGCCGCCCATGGCGACCAGGCAGAACAACGCCCATGCGCCCGGATGGGCCCAGCCGTTGTGGTCCACCTGCAGGCGTACCTGCTGCAGCGGCGTCCACTCTCCGTCCACGCCACGCGCCTGGAACTCGAGCACATGGGCACCGGCCGGCAGGCGTGGAAACCCACGCGTCCCGCGTTGTCCCGCGCGGACCCACGCCGGGTCCTGCCCGCGCAGCCGGAACCGATAGTCGGTCACGCCACGCTGGCCGCCGGACAGCAGCCTTGCCGACAGCTGGATGTCGCGATCGTCGGCGTTGAGCCGTAGTGGATCGCCCACAGGCAGCTCGATCCATCGCCGCTGTCGACGCACCTGCACACGATCGATGACCAGCAGCGGAGGGTCGGTGGTCGCGGTCATGCCGGCCGGATCCAGTGCCAGCACGTCGCCGGCCAGATCCATCGCCAGCAGATGACCGCCGACCGCGACCAGGCCGAGGTCGAACACCATCGGCGGCAGGCCATCATCGACCGTGTACAACCGGGCGCTGCGGCGGTCGGGCGCCAGCCGCACCACGCCACGCGCGGTGGTGGCCCACAGCGCCCCATCAACTGCATCGGCCAATCCCCGCGGCAGCACCCCCGGCAGCCCCTGCGTCGCGTCGATGCGTGTGGAGCGATGCAGGCGAGCAGACGCGCGCCGGAAGGCGGTCCAGCCGTCCGGATCAGCCGCCCACAGCTGGCCGTCGGCGGCCAGGTGCAGCGCCCCGACCGCGCGGCGTGGGCCGCCCGGCACGAGATCAAAGCGAGCGTGCCCCGGTTGCCACTGTTTGAGTCCGTCGCTGTCGCCCAGCCACAACTGCCCGGCAGGGTCGCATTGCAGGACAAACGGGGTGCCTCCCGGACGCAGCCGCACTGCCTCATACGTGCGCTCGAGCAGGACCTGGCCGTCCTCCGCACGCCGCTGCAGCCGACCATTGCCGGCCAGCCACACCCCGCCATCGCAGGCCAGCAGGGCGGCCTGCGTCGACGTCGCCGGCCCGGCATCGTCCGCACCCACCCGCCAGCGCCGCCGCACCCCCCGCGCCGGATCGATCCGGGTCAACCACGGGGCCGCGAACACCCACACCCTGCCCTGTGCGTCTTCGACCACCGCGTGGCGATCGGGACGCAGAGGATTCTGCGTGTAGGACCACCGGGCCCGCGAAAACCCGTGTACCGGTGAGACCTTGCCCAGCCACCCGCCTCGCGCCCACCACGCCTGCCCATCGGTCGCGGCGGCCAGCCCGCCCGACGCAGCGGCCGGTGGATCGCCCGGTGCCGTGAACCGCTCGAGGTGCCGCCACTGCGCGCCGAGCCGCCACACCCCCTGATGGCTGCCCAGCAACCAGACCCGTCCCTGCCGGTCTTCGACCACCCGCACGATGCGCGGCATGCTGCGCCCGTGCAGGTGGGGCAGCGTGATTGCATGGCGGTCCTGCCCGTGCCGGTCCTGCCACCACAGCTGCCCGCCGTCGGCAAACCAGTCTCCGCCAGCCCGGCTCGGGCCGAGCCACCGTGCCGGTTCGCGGGGCCGGGGTGCCGGCTGCAACGAGGGCGGGTACCGCACCTCGGTGCCGTCGGCGGTACTCACACGCATCGCGCCCTGCGCATCGCGCCCCAGCGCCGTCACCGGCAGCAGGGAGGCGCCCAGCATCGCCGGCGTCTGGAACCGATCGTCATGCCACCGCGCCAGACCCGCCGCACTGCCGATCCATACCCCCCCCTGCGGATCGGCCGCGAGGTGGTTCACCCGTGCCGACGGCAGGCCGCCGCCCCCGGCGCCAGGCAGGTACTGGCGCAGCCGGCGATCAGGTCCCAGCCGGAACAGTCCGGCGTCGCGGGTGCCGAACCAGACGCTGCCCTCGTCCATCGGCAGGATCGCCAGCACCGGGCTGGTCGCGGCGGCCGACGCGCGTGGCCCGGCCCACCGCTCAAACTGCTGGCGATCGGCCGACAGTCGCTGCAGGTAGCCATTCGCGGTCCCGATCCAGAGCTGGTCGCGGGCATCCAGCGCCATGCTGCGCACCTCGTTGTCGGCCAGGCCGTGCTCCATGCGCCACACCCGGAAGCCACTCCCGTCGTAGCGGGCCAGGCCATCGCCGGTCGCGAACCAGAGGTAACCCTGCCGGTCCTCGACGATCTGATGCACCACATTGGATGGCAGGCCGTCCACGGTGGTGACGCGCGCACCGTGGCTCGGCAGCGCCAGTGCCGACACCGCCGGCAGCAGCCCGCATAGAAGCACACCGACCCATCGCCGTCGCAGCCCGTGCTTCATGCGACGCGCCTGCAGCGTGCCAGGCCATCGGCCAGCGCCGCCCGACTCACCGGCAGCCGCAGGAACACATCGAAACCTGCTGCCATGGCCTCACGCTGGGCCCCGGCATCCGCGCGCGGGGTCAAGGCGATCCGTGGCACCCCCGGCCAGCAGCGCGACAATCGCGCACCCGCCCGTTCACCGCCCACGCGCAGGTCGGGGTCGACCACGATCACATCCCAGCCCATGCCCTCGCCCGCTGCGCTCGGCACGTCATCGAGCCCCGGCACATATCGCGCCGAATGCCCCAGCGATGCCAGCGTTGCCGGCAGCACCTGGCCGACCACCGGCAACGGATGCACCACCAGCACCTGCAACTGTCCGGCACCGATGGGTTCTGCACGCGCGTACAACGGCGTGCCTGCCTCACCGGCCTCAACGCAGGGCAACGGCAGGCAGACGTCGAAGCAGGCGCCCTCGCCGGGACGGCTGCTGACGGTGATGTCGCCGCCCATGGCCAGCGCCAGATCGCGGGAGATGGACAACCCCAGGCCACTACCGCCATGGCCTGCGGCCGTCCGTGCACCTTCGGCCTGTTCGAAGCGCTGGAACAGCCGCTGGCATTGCGCGGACGTCATGCCGGGACCGGTATCGAGCACCCGCAGCAGCACGCCATCACGCCCGTCCGCCCACCGCGCTTCCAGCCGGACCGTGCCCTGCGCGGTGAACTTCAGAGCATTGCCCACCAGGTTGAGCAGGATCTGGCGCAGGCGTCGCGCATCGCCGATGAAGCAGATCGACGCCGGCATGGTGCTGGACCACTCCAGCACCAACGCCTTGGCCTGTGCCACCGGCAACAACAGCGCATGCAGTTCTTCGATCAGATCCTGGAGCGCGAACGGTGCCGGCTGCAGTTGCAGCTGTCCCGACTCGATGCTGGCCATGTCCAGCGCATCATCCACCAGCCGCAACAGGTGTTCGCCGGCGTAATGGAGGCTGTTGATCCGGTTGCGCTCCATCGCGGCGAGCGGCGCGCGCAGCAGCAGTTCGCTCCAGCCCAGCACGGCGGTCATCGGCACGCGGATGCGCGCGCCCAGCGCGGTCAGGAAGCGGGTGTGCTGTACGGATGCGCGTTCGGCATGCTGCTGCCGACCGTGCAGCCAGCGCCAGCGCCGCTGCCGCCGGCGACGCGTTTTATAGCCGCACGCCCCCAGCCACGCCACGCCGATCGCGGCGGCTGCGGCGGCCCACCGCGCCAGCGGCGTCTGCCACCACGCCGGCGCGACCTGCAAGGTGACCCGGCGCGACGGCGACCAGCTTCCGTCGCCCTGACGGGCCTGTACCTCCAGCACCTGCAGACCTGCCGGGAGACGTTCGAACACGCGCAGCCCGGCGGCACCGCTTTCCTGCCACTCCGGATCATGCCCCTGCAGCCGGAACCGGTAGCGCACATGGGCCTGATCGCCATCGCTGAGCAGGCGCGCGGCGACGCGGATGTGCCTGTCCGCCCCCGACAGCGGCACTGGCCCGGTGCCGACCGGCACGCTGATCTGCGCGTTGCCGCGACGGGCGGTAATGGCGTGTATTACCAGGCCCGGCGTTCGTGCCGGACGCAGCACGGCCACCGGGTCGAAGAACAGCACACCGCCCTCATGCACCGCTGCGACCACATGGTCGCCGGCGGTTCGCACCAGCCGACGTGGCAACACATCATGCGCCGGCAGGCCATCGTCGCTGCCGAAACGACGTACACCGCCCGCATGCGGATCGACGCGGACCAGGCCACGCGCGTCGCCGGCCCATGCCACACCGCGCGCGTCGATCACCAGCGCGCGTGCAAGCAGCTGCGGATACCCATGCGCCGGACCAAAACCGTGCGTCATGCGCAGCCGCTGCCCATCCCACCGATAGCGGCGCAGCATGCCCGGACTGCTGATCCAATAGTGGCCGTGCCCGCCGCGTGCGATCGCACCCACCTCGTCACGGGGTGCGCCTTCGACGGAGGCGAAGCGCTCCTGTGCAGGCAGCCAGCGCTTCACGCCGCTGCGATCCACCGCCCACAGCTCGCCATCGTCGGTACACAGCAATTGCGGGCCGTGCGCCGGCGGCACCAGGCCAAGTGTCTGTGGCACGGCGGACCACTGCAGCGCGCCCTCGGCATCGCGTCGCTGGATGCGGTCCGAGCGGGCCAGCCAGAGCGAGCCGTCGCCGCAGGCCTGCAGGTCCACCGCGCCCGTACCGCCCTCCCACCCCAGCAACCAGTGCCGCAACCGGCCGGTACCGGGCACGTAACGGGACAACGTGTTGCCGCTGGTCACCCATACCTGGCCGCGGCGATCTTCGGCCATGCCCACGGCACCCGTGCGCAGACGCGCGGGGCGGTAGTCGAAGCCACGGTCGGCGCGCCCGGTACGCAGGTCCACGCGCTGCACGCTGCCGCTCTCGCTGGCCACCCACACCTGCGCGTCGCCGGCGGGTGCCAGCGCAAGGACATGGTCGCCGTCCAGTCCCGGTCCGCCGTCGCGTGCGCCCGGCAGCAGCGTGAACTGGTGCCAGCGCGCGGGCAGATGCCACAGCCCCTGGCTGCGACCGATCCACCACAGGCCCCCGACCCGGTCTTCCAGGGCCTGACCGACCGCGGCGGCCTTGAGCGTGGTGCCATCGTGCCCGCGCAATGGCACGGGCTGCGGCGCTTTGCCGCGCGCATGGCGCAGCAGGCCCGCAGCTCCGCTGGTCCACAGTTCTCCCGCCGTACTGCGCAGCAGGGGTATGTCGGGGTGCGCGGGCCGGGGCAGTACTGCACCGTCGGCCGTCCAGCGATACACGCCCCCTCGCGTTTTCGCCCACACGCCCCCGTCGGGATCGGGCCACAGCGAGTGAACATCACCGCGCGCATCCGGTGGCAACGGCACGGCCAGGAAGCGGTCGCCCTCGCGCCGCAGCACGCCCTCGGGCGTACCGACCCAGAGCCGGCCATCGCGATCGGTGACCAGGGCGGTCACCCGCGCGACCGGAACGGCCTGCGGCTGCAGCGGCACGACCTGCCAACGGCCATCGGCATGCCGCGCGAACAGCCCGTTTCCGTTGGTCCCGACCCAGAGCATCCCCTCCGGCGTGCTGGTGATCTGCACGATCCCGGTGCGCGGCAACAGCACGCTCGCGTCGCCCGGCACCGGCTGGATCACGCGCCGATCGGCGGAGACCATGACCAGTCCCTCCGAGGCCGTCGCCAGCCAGAGTCGATCCTGTGCATCGACATGCAGCGCGCGCAGGTCCACGTCCGGCAACCCCTGCTCACGGCGCCACGCGCGGAAGCGATGGCCATCGAAACGCAGCAGGCCGTCATCGCTGGCGAACCACAGGTAGC
This sequence comes from Stenotrophomonas sp. TWI700, assembly GCF_039673645.1. NCBI lineage: Bacteria > Pseudomonadati > Pseudomonadota > Gammaproteobacteria > Lysobacterales > Lysobacteraceae > Stenotrophomonas > Stenotrophomonas sp. TWI700. The sequence continues at coordinate 35,951 of NZ_JBDJMB010000028.1, forward strand.
CGACGCGGTCTTCGCCGATCGCACGGATGGCCGAGGTCGGCAGCGCGTCTGCAGGGCCCATCGGCCGCGGCCACGGCAACGTGACCAGGGTGCCGGCGGCGGCAAGCGCTGGCAGCCAGAGGATGACCCCCAGCATCACCCCCACCCACCGCCGGCCCACCGGTTCGGATCGGCCTCCTGCCACACGCACCCCGACCGCCTCCGCTGCTTGAACAGCACGGTACGTCAACGCCGCGCGAACGCAGCCGTCCAGAACGGGACCACGTCACATGATGACCAGTGAAGTTTCAGATCAACAATCAGGAATCAAGACGAATCGGCAATCGCAACAGCATGCGACCGCTCAATACCGGGGAGGTTTGCCCGCGCGCGCCTGTGCGATCGCATCGACCAGCATGTCGCCGGTCACCGGCTTGCGCAGGAAGCCATTGAATCCGGCCGCCAGCACCTGCTGCTCGGCATACGCATCCGAGCGCGCAGTCACCGCGATCAAGGGCAGTTCATAGCCCATGGCGCGCAGTTGCCCGGCAATCGCGAGGCCATCCAGCGCCGGCAGATCCAGATCGAGCAGACCCACATCGAAGCTGCCGGCTGCCACCTCCGACAATGCCGCCAGGCCGTGCAGCACATGCACCACCTCGTGCCCGCGCGAGCGCAGCAGCCCGGCGATGACATCGGCGACGGTGGCATCGTCTTCGACCAGCAGGATCCGCAGCGGCGGCAACTGCGTGCGCGTCTCCTGACCCGGATCACGCGGCGTGCCGAGCGGCTGCACGGTCCAGGGCAGCGGCAGCGATACCGTGAAGCGGGCGCCATCGCCGAGCCGGCTGTCGATCTGGATGCGGCCGCCCATCGCCACCGCCAGTTCCTGGCAGATCGCCAGGCCCAGGCCGCTGCCGCCATAGCGCGAGGCGGTCCGCGGACCGTCGGCCTGTTCAAAGCGATGGAACAGCCGCTCCTGCTGGTCCTGGTTGATCCCCGGCCCGGTGTCGGAGACCTCGAAGATGATCGTGCGGCCGTCGTCGGCCAGCTCGACACCGAGCCCGACATGGCCGTGCTCGGTGAATTTGATCGCGTTGCCGAGCAGGTTCATCAGGATCTGGCGTACGCGCATCTCATCGCCACTGACCTGCACCGGACCGGGCAGATTGAAGCTGCGTTCGAAGGCCAGCCCACGGTGATGGGCCATCGGTTCCATCAGCGCCTCGACCTGGTCGAGCAGGGACATCAGATCGAACGGCCGCAGATCCAGCTCCAGCCGCCCCGCCTCGATCCGGGCCAGATCCAGCGCATCGTTGACCAGCCGCAGCAGGTGTTTGCCGGCGTGCTGGATCGACCCGGCATAGCCACGCTGCACCTCGTCCAGCGACGTGGACAGCAGCAGTTCGCTCATGCCCAGCACCCCGGTCATCGGCGTGCGCACTTCATGCCCGAGCGTGGCCAGGAACCGGCTCTTGGCCTGCGAGGCCTGCTCGGCCAACTGCTGCTTGTGCACCGTCAACTGCCATTGCTGGCGACGGCGCAGGCGCGCACGCGCCACGTAGGCCAGCACCGCGATGCCGACCAGGCCGAGCAGCACGTAGCCCACGATCGCCCAGCCACTGCGCCACCACGGCGGGCGCACCTCCAGCTCCAGCGTGCTCGGCGGCGTCCACGCGCCCTGCGACGTGGCCGCCTGCACCTCGATGCGGTAATGCCCCGCCGGCAGGCGCGACAGCATCCGCTCCCCATCGGCGGCCTGCATCACCCAATTCTGGTCGTAGCCGGACACCCGGTAGCGGTAGCGGTTGCCCTGCGGATTGGCGAAGGACAGCAGGCGGGCGGACACGATCAGGTCGCGGTCCTGCGGTCCCAGCACGATGGGCGCCTGGGTCGGCAGCATCTGCTGGCCTTCGGCATCGTCGCGGCGCACCTGCACGCTGTCGATCACCAGCTGCGAGGGCGGCAGCACCCTGTCCGCCGCATCCGGATCGAAGCCGACCAGCCCGGTCGCGGTCACCGCCAGGACCCGGCCATCGCGCGCCTGCACCGGCGGGCGATTGCTGAACTCCACGTCCGGCAAGCCATCGCGCTCGCCATACAGGCGCAGCCGCCGCTCGGCACTGTTCCAGCGGATCAGGCCGCGTGGCGTGGTCGCCCATACCTGCCCATCGCTACCCAGCGCCAGGCCGCCCATCGAAACCGCGGGCAGTCCCTCGGCCGCCCCGACGCGTTCGCGCAGGCTCATGCTCAGGCCATCCCAGCGATAACGCTCCAGCGCACCCTGGCGTGCCAGCCACAGTTCATCCTGGCCGGTCCACGCCGCGTCGTAGATGCTGCCGCGGGAGATGCCCGGCACCTGCTCGAAGCGGTCGTTGTGCCATCGCATCAGGCCCATCGCGTCGCCCATCACCCAGAGCTGCCCGCGCGGATCAAACACCATCTGCTCGACCGGATTCTCGGTCAATCCGCGGTTCTGGTCATTGCGGATGGTATCGAGCACGTTGCCCTGTGCATCGCGGCGCTGGATGCCGAAGTTCATCACCGACAGCCACAGCTCGCCGTTGGGCGCCTGGCGGATCAGGTCGATGCGCTGGCGCACATCGGCGCCGCCCCCGATCTTCCAGTCGCGCAGCGTGCGTGTCGCGGGCTGGTACAGGCTCAACCGACCGGCGCGGCCGAGCCATACCGCGCCGTCCTCGCGGGGCAGCAGCGACCACGTCGCGCCCACACCGATCTGCGTGTCGTCGGCGATCTGCCGCAGCTGGCCCTGCGCATCCAACGTGTACAGGCCGTGCGCACCGGAGATGTAATAGGTGTCGCCGAGCGCTGCCGCGCCGAGCAGATAGACGCTGTCCAGCGGTTTGCCGTCGAGCTGGTACCAGCTGGAGAAGCGCTTCCAGTCCGGTGGCAGATACGCCAGCCCCTGGGTCAGCATCGCCACCCACAGGCCGCCTTCGTGGTCCTGCAGCATGTCCAGCACGCCGCTGCGGGCGGTCAGGAAGCCACTGCCGGCATCGCCCGCAAGCAAGCGTGCGGTGCGCGCATCACCGCGGTACAGGCCATCGGCCGTCCCCAGCCAGTAGCCGCCGTTGCGATCGTGGATGACGGTGGCCGCGCGCACGTCCGCGCTGAGCGTCCAGGGCGCGGGCCGGACCTGGTCATCGGCACCGATCCGGAACAGGCCGCCTTCGGTTCCCGCCCAGACCGTGCCGTCGGGCTCACGGGTGAGGCGGAACACGCTCTTGCCGCCGAGCAGCGCCGGCGCGATGCGGGTGAAGCCGTCGCCATCCCAGCGGGCCACGCCGTTGGAGGTGCCCACCCAGACCCGCCCCTGCGGATCGGCCAACAGACTGTAGATGGTGTTGTCGGGCAGGCTGCGCGGATCGTCCGGGGCGGCCTGGTACCTGACCAGGGTGCCGTCCTCGCCGCGCCGGCAGATGCCGTGCTGGTTGGTGCCGATCCACAACGATTGCGAGGCATACGCCAGCGACCAGAACTGGCCTTCGCAGGCCTCGCCCAACGCAGGAAAGCGGGTGAACGCGGCGCGGTCGGGACCGAGCATGCTCAGGCCGACCCCGTTGCTGCCCACCCAGACGCGATCCAGTGGATCGATCAGCAGCGTTTCCACCTCGTTGCCGGGCAGCGAACCCGGGTCGGCCGGATCATTCCGCCAGACCCGCAGGCCCACGCCATCCACCCGGGCCAGGCCATCATCGGTACCGGCCCAGATATATCCCTGCCGATCCTGGGCCAAGGCCAGCACCATGCGCGAGGGCATGCCCTCGGCCGCGCCGAGGCGGCGCAAGCGTGGCGTTTCTGCCGATGTCCCTGCGGCTTCCAACACTGACGGCACTGCGCACAACCACAGCCCCAACAGCACGATGCCTGCACCCCAGCGGCGCGTGCTCATCGATCCGGTCTCCCTGTTGGTACGGATTGTCACACAGCGATCAGGACGGTGTCCGCATCCTGGCCGCGCTGCCGTGGATGGAACGGCTGTTGTCGGCCGCACCACGATCTGTTGCAGCCATGCGCTGCATCCCGGCACACGGCTGTGCGTATGATCGCCCCAGACCCCGACGGAGCCAGCGCCTTGCTCACGCGCCTGACCCTTGCCCTGCTGCTGGCGGCCACCCCGCTGCTGGCCATCGCCGCCCCTGACCGCTATCGGCTCGATCCGGTGCACACCCGCGTGCTGTTCGCGGTCGAACATGCCGGCTTCTCGCATGCACTCGGCACCGTGTCCGGCAGCGTAGGCGTGCTGGTGTTCGATCCGGACGACTGGCGCACGGCGCGGCTGGACGTCAGCGTGCCGATCCAGCGCCTGGACCTGGGCGACGCCAAATGGAACACGGCCACGCTGGCGCGCAACCTGCTCGATGGCGAGCGCTTCCCCGAAGCGCGGTTCGTCTCGACCCGGGTCGAACCGATCGATCCGACCCACGCCAACGTCATCGGCCAGCTCACCGTGCGTGGCGTCACCCGCGAGGTCACCCTGGCGGTGACCCTCAATGCGCTCAAACGCCACCCGCTGCCACCGTTCCGCCGTACCGCCGGCTTCTCGGCCACCGCCACGCTCAGCCGCAGTGCCTTCGGCGTGGATGGCTGGGCCTCGATGATCGGCGATGAGGTGCAGCTGCGGATCGAGGCCGAAGCCGTGCGTGATCGCAACGCCGGCGATCCGGCTGATGCCGCGCCCACCGATGCGCCGGGAACTCCGGCCGCCCCGGCCGACTCAGACACCCCACAGCCGGTCCAGGAGACCACGCCATGACCGCCAAGAACACTCCGACCCGCTGGGGCGGCGTCAGCCAGACCCTGCACTGGCTGATCGCCGTGCTGATCCTCGCCCTCGGCATCGTCGGGTTGACCATGGGCGAACTGCCCAGGACCCCGAAGTACTTCTGGGTCTACACCCTGCACAAATCGATCGGCATCACCGTGCTGGCGCTGGTCGTGACCCGCCTGCTGTGGCGCCTGTACGCCGGCGCACCCCATCCGGTGCCGGGCACGCCGACCTGGCAGGAGCGCATCGCCTCGGCGACGCATTGGCTGCTGTACGTGCTGATGTTCGCCCTTCCACTGTCGGGCTGGCTGTACGACTCGGCCAGCGGCCTGCGCCCGTTCCGCTGGTTCGGCCTGATCGACGTGCCGAAGCTGAGCCCACCGGACGAACGCGTCACCCAGATCTCGCACGCCATCCATGAGTGGGGCTTCTGGCTGCTGATCGCCGTGGTCGTGGCCCATGCCGGTGCCGCGCTTTATCACCATTTTTACCAACGCGATGCCACGCTTGCGCGCATGCTCCCGCAGCGCTGGCTTGCCTCCCCCCAGAAGGATTGACCATGAACATCAAGCTCACCTCCCCCGCCGCGGTCGCCGCCGCCCTGGCCGGCCTGCTGGCCACCGCCCCGGTCCTGGCCGCCGATTACGTGCAGGCACCTGGCTCGGTACTGGCCTTCGCCACCAAGTACGACGGCGAAGTGTTCACCGGCACCTTCCCGGGCTTCGATACCAAGATCAGCTTCGATCCGGCCAAGCTGGATGACGCCAAGCTGGAAGTGACCATTCCGCTGGCCGGCGCCAAGAGCGGCAACAGCGACCGCGATTCGACCCTGCAGGGCGCGGACTTCTTCAACGTGGGCAAGTTCGCCCAGGCCAAGTACAGCGCCACCAAGTTCCGCTCGCTGGGCAACAACCAGTACGCCGCCGACGGCACGCTGGAACTGCGCGGCGTGAGCAAGCCGGTCACCCTGACCTTCACCTGGACGCCGGGCGCGCAGCCCGTGCTGGCCGGCAAGGCCACGGTCAAGCGCCTCGACTTCGGCGTGGGCGGCGGCGACTGGGCCGACACCAAAACGATCCCTAACGAGACCGCGATCAGCACCAAGGTGGTCCTGAAAGCGAAGTAACGCCATCGGTAGTGCCGGCCGCTGGCCGGCTCCTCGCGCGGTGATCGACTCCGGGG